>LBYP01000004.1 GCA_000996245.1 Parcubacteria group bacterium GW2011_GWA2_40_23
GTATATCTGAAGTTCCGCGATAGCGGGATTTGGATGAGTGGCGAGCCGAGCCACGAATCAGATATACTTCAGTTGCACGACCCGAGCGCTAGCGAGAGCACAGCGTGCTGTTGTACGATGAATCAAAATTTTATTGTTTCCTGAATTCTTTTCTGCTAATAATCAACACAATTAAAATTGCTATCGATAATAAAAAGCTAAAGTATCGTGTTGCGCCAACTTGCGTGAGCGCCAGTAAATGCATTGCTAAAGCAAGTGAAGTTAAAACCAGACTAAGAATATATGCCCAGCGTTTTAATTTTATTAAATACCAACCAGCTAAAATACTTAGTCCATTCCAGCCAATAGCGATAATTTGAGAGAATTGATTAACAGCGCCACGCAGGTCTGCTGTGGCATTGGGGTTGCTTAAAGAAACCACAAGCCTTGAAACGGCGGCAAATATGCCCAATAAGCCACCTACTAATAGTAGAAAGGCAGCAATTTTAATTGGCCACGAAGGTTGCTTTCCCATACTAAATTGATTAAGAATAAAATTTTGATTTTTCGTACAACGTCTCGCCGATATGAGAAGTTGGCTTTGCCAATTTGGGCGAGTGCGAAGCAACGAGCCTCATGTCGGCTGTTATGTGTAGTTGTGCTGATTTCTCTACTTGAATGTAAGGCTTATCAAGATGTCCTCGAACACTTGTTTTTGCTGTTCCATTGGAATATATCGTGAATCTTCCGACAATGCTGCGTCTAAAAAAGGCGTAACGTAGCCATGGCTAACGACGAGTGTTGTCTCATCGCTCATCCATATATAATATTGATTCGCACCAGTACCTTCAGCGCCCATTTCAATCTTTTGTGCCGGTCGGCCGTTGACTGTGATGGTGGTTGGTGTGCCGTAGTAATATGATGAGAGTTTTTTGTAATTTCCTTCTACAAGACAAAAGCCTACGGACATGTCCGTGAGTTCAGTGTGCTTATCTCCACGTCCATCTGCCCATGGAAAAGCAAAAGAATGTTTAAGGCGGACAGCGTTTGAGTCTGTGACATAGGTTTTCTCGGAGACCGGAATCTGGCAAGCATAGTTTTCTTTCTCAAAAACATTCAGATCGTAGTCAAATTTGAAATCGCGAGTAATCGGAAATTCTTGCGTTACGTCTAAAACTTCAGTTGGGGAACCAGTGGGAGTTGAACTATTCTTAGCGAATAAAAAACCGATTATCGCGATTGCTAGGACAACTACCATCACAGACACAACAGCGAGAGCCTTTTTTTGATTCATACTATATTAGGTTAATGCTTAGTTTAATAGAAAAAGAAATCAGCACAATTACACTTAACGTATCGCGATATCCGACGTTTCGTAGAAATGTGGCTTTAGCCTTTACGGTTATACGCTGTAATAAAAAGCCGATTCCTTATTCTTCAATAATTTTGGCAATTTATTTTCCTTCGATTGCTTCAAGGACAGGCCAAATTGCATTAGCTTTATCCTCTTTCCAACCCTCTGATGCTTCTTTCATGCCTTTAACTATTTCCGCACGAATTTCATCTGCATTTGGGTCTTGATCTTCCCAACGTTCACAGATTTGATCGACTACCTCGTCTAGTTGCTTTGGTCCAAATTCTAGACCGTTGTTATTAATTTGGCCTGCGATAGCCATTCCGACGACGCGATCTGGAACTTGTGAATAACCACCAAATGCAGTGGCTAAATCCCCCCATACTTTTCCGTGTCTTTTTTCCTGTTTTTCGTGCTCTTGTGGCGGCACGACACCTTCCATTCTTTCTGGCATAGTATTTATGCTTAATAATAATGTGAATAAATTATATCAAGTTATATCGACCGCCGCCACAATAAATTGCCAAAATTATTATTAAATCAATAAAAGAGGCTTTTTATTATTGCGAATAACGTTCGCGTGTATCTGAAGTTTTCATCCCGACTTAGCAGGATAAATTTTGTTTTCAGGTAATGCTAGGTTTAAGTATCTCCACCTAAGCCTTCATCGGATTAAGGGATGAAAATTTGGGCGGAGGGAAATTGGCACTCCATATGGATTTAATTAACGCCAATTTCCGTAGCCAGATACACGCTGTTATACGCTGTAATAAAAAGCCGATTTCTTAATGATTTTGGAGCAGATTAACTTAATTCGTTTTCTTTATTTTTTTTGAGCAGTGTTTCTCTGTCATATTCAACTGGAACCGGCAAATTCCAACTACCATATGTATGTTCGGTTACCCCCTCACCAATAACCTGTTCTACGACCTCTTCTGTACCATCTTCATATACTTTTGTAATGGTTGGGAAGAGATAGCTTACTTCTTCACCTTTTTCATTTTGTGCTGGTTTGAGTTTGATTTCCACTAGTTTTATCCTTTTGCCTTCCTCCTCCTCTTTGTATGGTCTATAAGGATTCCAAACAGTATATTCACCTTCACTCTCCAACTTTTCCTGTATGACAAAAGCAGGATTGTATCCTTCCCAACCTCGAATTTGACAGTGGACATGTTTTCCAACCAAACTCGGCGGTTGAGCAACGCCGGTTCTAATTCTGGTTTCACAACCACATGGACCAGACGGACAGGAGCTTGTCGCTTCCGCAACGGTTCGCACGAAATATTTATTTTCTTTATTAGATAATACTCTAGAACTAGGTATGGTGGGGTAATTAGTACGTAAATCAAGCCTATCATCCCAGTAACCTTTTGAAGGTTTAC
This sequence comes from Parcubacteria group bacterium GW2011_GWA2_40_23, assembly GCA_000996245.1. GTDB lineage: Bacteria > Patescibacteriota > Patescibacteriia > UBA11705 > JABHMO01 > GWC2-39-14. The sequence goes on from LBYP01000004.1 coordinate 2,716, forward strand.
CAACTTTTTGTGGCCACCTTTCCCCATTGGTTAATTGTTGTAAAATTACTTGTTCAGTAATTTCTCTAGATTCTCTACCTTCATTTTTTTCACGATTCTCTTGTGGCGGCATTTCGCCTTTAAATTTTTCTGTCATATTTTTTTAATTAATAATTTGTAAATTAAATTATCAAGTTATTTCGACCGCACCAAATAAATCGCCAAAATCATTAAGAAATCGGCTTTTTATTATGGCGAATAACGTATCGGCACATGCGAAGTTGCGCCGTGGTTTTATTGATTATTTTGTTAATTATCACTATCTCTATTATATCACTAAACTTGCCATATCGTTAGCGAGCCCTTTTGAAATTTTTTTGGTCGTGGGCTTGACAGGCAAGTCGTTTTTTGCTATACTACTTTGAACGCTAATTTTAGCGTCTAATTGCACATTCAAACCAAAATAAGGAGGATAAAGTCATGAGTCGAGAAATTCGCAGAGTTCCTGAAAACTGGGAACATCCAAAGGACGAGAAAGGTCACAACATCCCCATGCACGAACACTTTCCCTATAACAAGGAAGAGATTGAGGAGGGGCTCCGTGACGGCTGGCTCGACAACGACCCGCCGAACTATGGATGCGACGTCATGCCGCAGTGGCCGGAATCGGAACGCACGCATTACCAGATGTACGAATCTGTCACGGAAGGGACGCCAATCTCGCCCGTGATGAAGTCGCCGGAAGCACTCGCTCGCTGGCTCGCCGACAACAAGGCGTCGGCCGGACCGTATGCGACGGCGACCTACGACCAGTGGCTCGCCATGATCAAGGTTGGCTCATCGGCTGGAAGCTTCGTAATGAATCGCTCCACCGGCGAGATCGTGAGCGGTGTCGAAGCCGTCTCGCGCAAAATGTGACTGTCTACGTTCTCTAACCATTATGGCTCCCCACTAGAAATAGTGAGCGGAGCCTTTTTTCTTTTCCAAAAAAAATTTCAAAAGGGCTCAAATATAAAATGAAAAAATATTTTTGAACAAAATTTCGTTTAACGGCAGAGTTGCGACTGTAAGGAGCAATTTTGTGCAACTGGTTATTATGCGAAAACACTTCGTATAATACCCCTAGATTGGTATGATATGCGAAATGATGTCCACACAGTGTTCTTTACCAGTTGATGCAACAGCAGTTATATTTTATCATTATTTGAGGCGAAAATACAGCACCTCCTTAGCTATTAATTTTATGTTTGTTTCTTAAACTTATTCTTACAATGTCGGCAGAGAGCAATATACTGACTATCCCCAACGAGTATTTTACCTTCTAGTTGCTCTCTCTCATTTCTATCTAACCAACTTTTATTGGCTGTTTGACTACCGCATTTGACACAAACAGCTAATTCTTTGGTGACAAACTCAGCTTCGACCATTAAAGCAGGCATTGGCCCGAACCCCTCGTCGTCAAAAGTTTGATCTAGTCCAACAACGATGACGCGGAGTTTATAATCTTCAGCTAAACGTTTGCAAACTTGGACTAAAGAGAAGTGGCAAAAATGTGCTTCTTCAATTACCACTGTTGTGATTGGTCTATTTTGACTTTCGATATGCTGGAGTATGATGCTGGGTTGATCTTTAGGAAATTCAATTGCTGAGAAGATTTTGCCATTGCGACTGACTAATTTGCCAGAAGTATTAATGCTGGTGCTGGAATCGGACAAAGTAATTTCGCGACTCGATTCCTGCGGCACGAAAATTAAGATTTCGCGGTTTTTAGAAATTAATTCTTTGGTGATTCTTTTAGCAGCTTCAGTACTTTTACCAGAGAACATGCAACCGCAAATAACTTCTATCCAACCGTCTTTGTTTGTTGTTGTGGTGCTTTCAACTTGCGGTGGTCGAATTAATCTTTCAACTTCTTGCCATACAGATGTCTGAATTTCTTCGCGTGACATAATTTGTCCGTCTCGTGTGCACTCAATTAATTTAAAGTTTGGATATTTGGCTATTTCCAAATATGTTTGTTCAGCGTGGAGCAGGTGATTAAGATTTTCTTCGTGAATATCTTTTGTTTTACCAACCCAATCTTCTCGTTGTCTTTGTTGGGCTAACTGTTGTGCGATTTTTGATTCCACATGCAGAATAATATTCAAATCCGGTTGTGGTATACCAAATAAATTGTATTCAAGATCATAGAGCCAATCGAAAAATTCTTTGCGTTTGGCTGGATCAGCAATCTTGGCGCCTTGATGTCCCATATTGGCCGAAACATAACGGTTGCTGACAACTATTTTGCCTTCCTGTAACCATTTTCTAATCTTGAAGCTTGCATCGTAACGATCGCAAGCATAAAATATGGAAGAAATTTTTGGTTTGACTTCATCAGCGGAGCCATATTTTCCGCTTAAATATTCTTCAACTAAACCGGCAGACTTGGTATTGTATTGAGGGAAGTCAGCAATTTCAACTGCAAAGCCACGATTTTTTAAAGTTTCAATTAAAAAATTAAACTGAGTTGTTTTTCCAGACCCGTCAGTCCCATCGATGACAATAAATTTACCAGCGAAGTTTTCCATATTAATTATTGATAAAACCCTTGGTAAAAGGGGCCTCCTGGTTTATTAAATGAAATATTTTTTCTTTAAGAGTGCCACCAAGTTTGTTTAATTCAGCTAAGCCTTGAAGATCAAGTGCCAGTAAGACGGTTTGACGCAAACCGAGCGGTAAGACGTAATTATTTTGATTTTGGTCGCAGAAGGTTTTTATCTCTGATAAAACAGTTAAGACTTGATTGTAGTGGGGTGAGTTACTTATTTCTTCATCTAAATTATTCAATGATTGTAACTTTGGTTTCTGAATTATTAATTTTATTTTGTTGCTTGAAATTAGGGGTAGGAGTTCTGAGAGCGAGGCATTAAGTTTCAGTGTACAGAAAGGTTGAGTATAAATTATTTTGGGTAATTTTTGGAGAGGTGATTTCTGAAAAATTTGTTCGATAAACATTTCTTTTTGCTCCATGGTCATGAGGTCAATCTTTTCGGCAATTCTCTCTACTGATTCGAGGTTCGCCTGAAACAGGTAATAGAATATTAGCTTATTTTCAATAGATTTATCAAGGTCTATTAGTTTTATGTCAACGGTCACTCCTTCGGTGACAATGCCGCTGTTCGTATTGGATTGGATGAAAGGTTCTTGGATTTGAGTCTGACTCACAGTGCTGAGTTCAGTCGCAATGTTTCTGAGCTCTAGTAAATCGTTTTGAGCCATTTTGTTGATAAAAGTTGGCCAGTAATCGGTATCGACAATGAACTCAAATTGCATTAGTTGGGCGAGGGGAGTCAATCCGGGTAATTTTAATTCAGTACGAAGTCGCAAAAGCATGTCTGTCAGTTCAAAATAACGACGTCGATCCGAAAAATCGTTTTGAAAATAACATTCATTTCTTTCTTGGCGCCAGAATTTTTGTAACGAGAAAGTGGTACTGATATTTATAAAGCCTAAAAAGGATAGGGAGGGGAGGTTAACTCTCAGTAAATCTGGTGTAATATTAGCAACTTGAATTGATGGCATAACTTAGGCACGCAATTTATTCAGCAGTTCTTCAATTTTTATTGTCAGGTCTTCTTTGGATCCATTGTTTTCTATTCGGATTGTTGCTTCAGCGACTACTTGAGGAATAGTAAGTTCAGTTTCTCCTTGTTGATCCTTCAAAAATTGCTCGAAAGTTTTATTTTTATCATCGGAGTTTTCGCTTCTTTCTGTGATGCGTTTGTAGCGAGTCTTTTCATCAGCGTAAATATGGATTAAATGAAAGTTTGGGAGCGTAGCTAAGTACTTGATGTCAGCTACTCGACGTATACCGTCAACGCACACGATTTCATTTTTATCATTTTTAACATCTTCAGTCATTATTTTGGCGAAAAGATCTTCACCAAAAAGTTGGCGTAAGTCTCGAGAAAGTATTTGCATGTTGACGCGTGTTTGTGGAACATGGATTCTGTCTAAAACATCGCGCATAATAGTTGAAAACCGATAATAGCCAGCCTGATGTTTTTCTATTAAATAATCGCAGGCAGTTCCTTTGCCGCTCGCCATTTCGCCTACAAAACCAATAACTAATTTTTTCATAAGTTTATCTTTTGAACAGTTCCCAGGCCTTGTCGACCAAGTAAACATTTTTTATTTTCGCTTTAATCATTGAGTTCCAACAAGGTTCACAGCACCACCAATGTCCGTACATATAAACATCTGCGTCCGCTGTTTCGATTTTATTTTTTTTCGCTTCAGCCATTAAACGTGATTCTGAATGTTGCTTGGAGGTTGCGCAACCAGGACAGAGCCAATATCCATGGCCACTGGGAACTTTCAATAATCGGCGGACGCAATATTTGCGGTGTAATTTAAGCAGCTTTGGAGCTGTAAGTTTAGACATGTTCGATGCTCGAGCTAAAATTTGCCCGTTCTTGACTAAGACAATGCCGATGGGGTTTTTGGCATCGGTTGAATTAGCTTGCATGCGTTTTGCTTCAGCCATAAATTGATTATCAGCTGGAACATAAAGGATTTCACGATCTTCTGGTAAATAGGGATAAGTTATTTGCTGATCCATATTAAAGTTTTAATTTGAATTGAGTTTTTAGCTCGTCAATTTTTCCAGCTTTGATCAAATCAACCTCTTCGTTAGCGTCGACTTTGGCTTCTAATCCATATGGAGTTGAGCCTTCGTATTTAGCTGATTGTTTGCCGTGTGCTTTAGCTTCTTCGACAGTTAACTCACTGGCTAATTCGAAAAGCTGGAGTTGGCAAATTCTTTCGCCTGGATAAATTTTGATAATGTGGTTGCTGTTATTAACAACAGGGATTGTTAGCTGGCCAGAATAGCGACAATCAACCACACCGGTGTTTATTTGGAGGCCGCGTCGTAACGCAGAACTGCGTGGAAATAAATTTCCTGCCAGTCGGCCAGAATTTAAAGTTATTTTTTCAAGAGTGGAAATTATGATTGTTTCTTTGGGTAAAATTTCAAAAAATTGTCCTGGTTTTAGTTTGATCAATTTAAAATATTCTTCGACATTTTGATAATTTAAATAATCAGCAATTACAGCCGTGCGCCCGCGTTCATCAAATTTCCAGGTGTCAGGAATGTAAAAACTCCAACCCACGCGCAAGTCAATGGAATTTGGTTGTAATTGATATTCATCAAGCTCGGGGGTAAAAGCTAACGCACCCGAGGTCATTAAGTTTTGTAATTCTTTTTTTGTCAGAATCATAAATTATTTGTTTACTTTATAACTTGATAGCGTAAGTTGACGACATTTTGACCTAAATCCTTAATCTCGAGCAGTTTTAGTTTTTGATTTAAGTCCAAATTATTAAAAAGAGTTAATCCGCCGCCGAAAAGTAAGGGTTCGATTGTAATTTGCATTTCGTCGACTAAGCCGGCGTTTAAGAATAGGGAATTGATTGTCGAGCCGCCACCCAAGATAACTTCTTTGTAACCTCTGTCCTCAAGTAGTTTCAATAATTCTACAGGTTGAGCGTTGGTATATTCAAGTTGATTGGGAATACTGGTTTCGAGGGCTGGTTCTCGAGTCAAAATAACATTGAGTCGGCCGGGTAATGGTTTATTTATTGTTTTGTATGTCGTCAAACCCATAATAATCACGCCAGCTTCTTTGGTGCGTCTAATAAATATTTCTTTATCAGCCGAAGAAGTCCAATCAGTTGATGTTTGGTTGGCATTTTTGGCAATGAAGCCGTCGGCGGTCATGACCATCATGAGGGTTACTTTCATAGTTTTGTTTGAATTTATAAAACGATTTTTAAGCCACTAATTGGTCCTAGTGGTTTGTAGTTGCTTTCTAATAATTTAGCGATTTCTGGAACGAGTGATTCGTCTCCTTTTTCAGCGCGATCATAAAAATTTTCTTGCGCTTCAAAATGGACTGGTGGATGATCATTGGTTCTTTCAACTAATTCCCAGGCTTGTTTATAATGAATATCGTAAATGTGCGCATTAGAAATTGTGTGTGTGAGTTTGCCTGGTTTAACACCTAGTTTGGCGGCGAGGATGCAGAGTAGTAGATAAAAGCCAGCCACATCGTGTGGGCAACCCAGCATCATGTCATTTGATCGGACTACGCTATGGATATGCAATTTGTTGGCGATAATGTTTGCTGTCCACGTAAAAGGGCAGGGGACATTCTTTTTGGCTTCGGGATTACCAAGTCCATCTTCGCGTGGATCCCAAGTAATGACAACGCCGTGGCGTGAGCCTGGTGCGCCTTGTAAATGTTGAATCAATAAGCCAAGTTGGTCGCGACCAAAAGCATGGCGCCATCTATAACCATAGGCCGCTGGAATGGTGCCATCTTCCTCGGTAAAATCCTCCCAAATTTTGGTGAATTTATTTACAAAATCATCTGGATTATTGCTACCCATGATGTACCAAATTTGTTCGGCAATAAAAAGTTTAATGGGAATTTTTCTTAAAGTTAATAATGGAAAGCCTTTATCTAATTCAAAAGTCAGACCAGGAATAATTTTGGTGTAATGTCCAGTGCGTTCATTGTACTCATCAAAACCCTCATTCATTATTTTAAGAATGGCGGTTCGATAAAGCTCATCAAACTGAGTCATATTTAAGGTTAATTACTGATTAACAGCTCTCTCATTTTACCAGATAAAGAGCTAGGAGGAAAGCTCTATCCTTGACAAAATTTGTGCATTGTCTTATTGTAAAAGGCACTGTCGGAAAGCTGGCGGTGCAGAAACCACTTGGAGGAGCTGACCATGAGACAGGCGGTCGGCGATGAGGTCGGAAATATTCTGGCCTTACTGGGAGATCTTGGTGCGAAGATTCGTTCCGGTGCTTTGCCCGTTGTCTATCTCGAGCGTCTTTTGCGTGGAGACGATCCGTTCGATGTCCCCATAGGATTTCATCTCGCAAGATGGAATCAGTTCTTCCGCGAAGCCTTTGGCTTGGATCTCCCCGAGCTTGGAAAGACTGCCATTCCAGGGTATCGTCGGGGATTTGCGGACGTGATCATCGTTCCCTCAATGTTGAGTCTGAGCAGAATCTTCGTGAGAGGTCAGGAACTACACCATCCTGGTTCATACACGGACTACTTTACTGATAAGCTTGCCCAGCCGGTTCGTAGGGAAGACCATACTTACGCGGTGCGTTGCAGAAATTGCGTTTTGCCTGATAGTCAATTTTTCGGTCGTCAACTTGGATATTTACCCGATCACGAGCTCTCTCAGCCTGGTCGAGCGTCGATGCAGTTGATCGAGTACTTGCTGTACAACATGTACCGCGAATTCTATGGGTTGCCGTTTTGCGATCTTCAGTCTCACACGGTTTTCCTGGAGACCCAGTTCACTGGCGGACGTTATTGCGTCGCTGACTTTTACAACAGCGGGCAAGACATAGAAGTCTTCCCCTGGCCGGATGTTTTTCCGGCTGACACCGGCCTGCGCGAAGTCCTCGTAGCCTAAGTCAACGTTCCCGCCCAACACATGTTGCGGCGGGATTTTTTTATCGCGCGTAGCGTCATTGCGAGGGCGCTCTGGGCAGCCCGAAGCAATCCCCTGAATCTTAATGATCGTTAGCATATTAATAAACACATTTATTAGCAGAGCTAGATAGTTTAGATATCGGGGATTGCTTCGACCTGTTTCACGGTCTCGCAATGACGATCGACTTGGGATCTGCCTGCCGGCAGGCAGGCTCGCAAATCGAATGGGAAAGCTAACAAAAGAACCCCGATTGAGTCGGAGTTCTTTTACGTCGGAAAAATGTTATTTAATATCCAATTTGATGCCAGGCCCCATGGTTGTGCACAGAGTCGCCATCTTGATAAAGACACCCTTTGAAGATTCTGGCTTAATCTTTTTCATGATATCCATTAAAGCAGAAAAGTTTTCAATCAATTGCTTGTCTTCGAGGCTAAGCTTGCCAATGGCTTGGTGGATATTAGCAGTATCATCGTTTTTGAAAGCGATTTTACCTTTTTTTAATTCGCCAATAGTTTTACTAAGATTAGTGGTAATAGTTTCATTCTTTGGTGATGGCATTAAACCCTTAGTACCTAAATTGCGGGCTAGGGGAGCCAAGTTTTTCATGATACCAGGAATAGCAATCGCAATATCGAATTCGATCTTACCTGATTTTTGTAATTCTGGGATGTCTGATTCTGTATAAACGAAGTCAGCTCCAGCTTCTTTGGCTTCTTTAGCTTTGTCTTCTGTGACAAAGGCAGCCACGATTTTTGATTTACCAAAACTATGTGGCAAAACAACAGTACTACGAACTTGTTGGTCTCCTTTTTTAGGATCAATACCAAGTTTTAAATGAAGCTCAACTGTTTCATCAAACTTTTTTGATGCCAAAGTTCGAGCTAAAGTAAGAGCTTCAGCAATAGGGTAGAGTTTCTTAGCGTCAATCTTGGCAGATTGTTTTTTAATTCTTTTTGATTGTGCCATATAAAAATAAAGGGTACACGACCCTTTGTTTATCCTAAATAACTTAGGAGAAACATAAGCCGTGGTGGTAACGTCTGTTCGCCAAAGGCGAACTGGACTCCCACAACATTATGAATAATAATTTTGAATTACTTTACTTCTACGCCCATTTGTCTGGCCGTTCCAGCAATAGTCTTCATGGCTTGTTCAATATTTGTTGTATTTAAGTCAGGAAGTTTAGTTTCAGCGATTTGGCGTAATTGATCTTTTGTTATTGAACCAACTTTTTCTGTTAAAGGATTTTTAGCACCGGCTTTGATGCCAGCAGCTTTTTTGATGAGCTCAGAAGCTGGAGCTGTCTTCATGATGAAGTCGAAACTGCGATCTTCGTAAACAGTAATAACTACTGGAACAATGTCGCCACCTTTGTCTTTGGTAGCTTCGTTAAAACGATTGCAGAAATCTTGAATTGCGACACCATGTTGACCTAGGGCAGGTCCAATAGGTGGAGCTGGGGTAGCTTTGCCACCAGCAATTTGGAGCTTAATCTGGACTTTAATTTTCTTAGCCATACTTCTTAACAAGCGCCCGGGTATCTAATCGAATAAATTTATTTGATTAAAATCTGAGCAACTTAAGTTATATTATAATTTGGTAACTTGTAAATAATCTAATTCAATAGGGGTCTCACGACCAAACATGGAAACAAGAACTTTAACTTTTCCACGTTCTTCGTCAATGGCCGAAATTTTTCCTTCAAAGTTTTTGAAAGGGCCATCCACAATTTTAACTGGTGCGTCAACTGTAACATCAATAGTATATTTAGGTTCATCAACGCCCATGCGTTTTTGTAAATCTTTCATTTCTTTTTCAGAAATTGGAGTTGGGACTGTGCCTGTGCCAATAAAACCAGTAACGTTTGGTGTGTTGCGAACAACATACCAAGAATCATCAGTCACTAACATTTCAATAAAGACATAGCCAGGAAATATCTTTTCTGTGATGACTTTTCTTTTGCCGTTCTTAATCTTAATTTTTTTCTCCGTAGGAATCAAAATGTTATAGATTTTATCTTCCATATCCATAGATTCGATACGTTGCTTTAAATTCTCGGCTACGTTTTCTTCATAGCCAGAATAGGTATGAATGACATACCAGCGACGTCCACGGTTCGCTACTTGTTTTGGCATATTTTTATTTTATATAAATAGTCCTAATACCTTTGAAAAGACAAAATCCAAAACACCTAAAAAAGCAGCTGTAAACAAACTAATACCGATAACAATCAAGGTGTGTTTAGTTGTTTCTTTTCTGGTTGGCCAGGTAACTTTTTTTAATTCAGCCTTAGAAGAGATAATGTACTGAATTAAGCGCATTTCTTTGAAACTCATATTTATTAAGTTATAAGCTAGTAAGCAAGGTAAGTTGTAAGCAAATCTTAGACTGGCTTGTCTCGCTTATCTCGCTTAAAACTTGTTACTAGTTCTATTTGTATTTTAAAAAGGCCCTGTGGCCTATTTATGCTAAAATTATAATACAAAAATGCTCAGTTGGCAAGTTTTGCTTAATTTCATCTAAAATAAGCCAAAATTTAAATATCTAAATTCTTAACATTCTTAGCATGTGCTTGGATAAAGCGTTTACGTGGAACTACGTCCGAGCCCATCAAAATATCGAAAACTTCATCAGCCTTTTCAGCATCTTCAATATTAATTTGTTTCAAGACACGATTGGCTGGATCCATAGTTGTGTCCCAAAGTTGTTCTGGGTTCATTTCTCCCAAACCTTTGTAACGTTGAACATTGAAGCCTCTAGCTTGAACTTCTGATGTTGTATCTGTGGCTTCTTCCTCGTTTGCTACAGAGTCATCTGTTTCTACGTTGACGATTGGAATTGATGAAAGTTTATTGGCTTTGGCATAATCATCAAGTTCTGTTTCGCTGTATAAATATTTTACTTCTTTACCTTTTTGAACGCGGTAAAGGGGTGGTTGAGCTAAATATAAGTGACCGTTTTGAATCAATGGTAAAAAATGTCGGTAAAAGAAAGTTAAAAGCAAAGTACTAATATGAGCACCATCAACATCAGCATCAGTCATGATGATGATTTTATTGTAACGCAATTTTTCGAGTTCAAATTGTTCAGCAAAATTAGTACCAAGTGCAATGATTAATGATTTAACTTCGTTATTGCCTAACATTTTATCGAATCGTGCTTTTTCAACGTTAATAATTTTTCCGCGCAAAGGAAGTATGGCTTGGAATTCGCGGTTGCGTCCTTGTTTGGCCGAACCACCAGCAGAGTCTCCCTCAACAATGTAGAGTTCGCATTTTTCTGCTTCACGAGAAGAACAGTCAGCTAATTTGCCAGGTAAACTTAAACTGTCGAGTACGCCTTTTCGTAAAACAGTATCGCGAGCAGCCTTAGAAGCCATACGAGCACGAGCAGCAAGGAGAGATTTCCCAATTATATTTTCAGCATCTTTTGGATGTTCTTCTAAATAGATTCCTAAAGCTTCGGAAAGAACGGCGTCAACAACTGGTTTAACCTCAGCGTTGCCAAGTTTGGCTTTTGTTTGTCCTTCGAATTGTGGATCTTGAACTTTGATGCTAATGACAGCAGTTAAGCCTTCGCGGACATCATCGCCACTTAAATTTTCTTCTTTTTCTTTGATTAAATTATTTTTGCGAGCATAACTATTCAAGGTGCGAGTGAGGGCGGTTCTAAAACCAGCTACATGCATGCCGCCTTCAGGATTGATAATGTTGTTGGTAAAGGCGAGCAAAGTCTCGTCATATTCTTCGACATATTTAATGCCAATTTCGACATTGATATCATTAAGGTTTTTATCAACGTAAAAAATATTGTTGTGGATCATTTTTTGACTTCGGTTTAAGTGGCGAACATAAGAAGCGATGCCACCTTCAAAATAAAAACCATATTGTTTTGGTTTTTTGTCATTGCGTAAATCAAGGGCAATTAAACGAATTCCTTTTGTGAGATAAGCTTGTTGTCGTAAGCGAGTTAAAACTTTATCCCAATGATAATCTAAAACAGTAAAGATAGAAGCATCTGGTTGAAAGGTAATAGTCGTGCCGGTTTTGTAAGCTTCTTCGGGTTTTAAAGGATCTATTTTTTTAGGGCGAACAATATTGCCGAGCTCTTTTACTTTTTTTAAAGGGTTACCACAACTATATTCTTGCATGTACTTTTTGCCATCACGACGGACATCAGCGCGAAGATAGCTCGATAATGCATTTACCACGGAAACACCCACGCCATGCAAACCACCGGAAACTTTATAGCCGCCTTCACCGAATTTACCACCAGCATGAAGTTTTGTTAAAACAGTTTCCAAGGCTGAGACCTTAGTGGTTTTGTGCATATCAACTGGGATGCCGCGACCATTATCACAAACTTGAATAACATTGTCTGGTAAAATTTTTACGATAATTTCATTACAGTGTCCGGCCATGGCTTCGTCGATGGAGTTGTCAACCACTTCCCAAAGTAAATGATGCAAACCTTCGCTAGCAGTATTACCAATGTACATGCCAGGTCGTTTTCTAACAGGAGCTAAGCCTTCCAAAACAGTTATTTGTTCGGCGCCATAAGCGTTAGGATCCTTAGCTTTTGGAGACTTGCTTTTCGATTCAGAATTTTTCATAATAAAAATATTTTTAATACAAGTCTATTTTAGCACGAAAAAATAAGAAAGTGAAGGGTTTTTGGGTATAAGATTTAGGCAAAGTTTACAGAATGTGGTATAGTAAACAAGTAAACAATCAATCAACCCAGTACTATAAAGTGTGCCCTTTAAGTGCTGGGCAAGTAAAACAAAAAAACAAGAAAACAAAAGAGCAATTTACTCGGGGTAAGTATAATGGGTTAAGGTATAAGGGTTCTCCTTCCCTTAATACTTATCCCTTTGCCCTTGATACAAAAATATGCCTAACAACATTTACAACAATTTAAGTGAAAAGGAACTGAAATATAGTTATTGGTATGTGACTCATCGTGTCTTATTAAGAAAACTAGGAATTTTAACATTGGCGGTTCTGGTTGGTGCTCTCTTGGTTTACGGCGTGGTTTTGATTTCTGGTTATTATATAAAGGATACAGGAGACACTCAGGCCCTGGCGAACCGGTTGTCGCAAGATAAATTGAATTTAGCTCTTTTAGCTGAGTCTAATAAACCACAAGATTTGTCGCTTGGAGAAACAAGGGTTTTGCGTGGGAACAAGGGTGCCGTAGATTTTATCACTGAAATTGTTAACCCTAATGTCCAGTGGGCGGTAGAGTCATTAGAATATTATTATTTGATTGGAGAAGAAAAAACAGAATTAGAACAAGGGTATATTTTACCTGGACAAACAAAATATTTATTACATTTTAATTATCCTTCAGCAAGCACTAGTGTTTCTGTACGTTTAGTCTTGGAAAAGATTAATTGGAAAAAAGTAGTTGATTTTGTGTCCATGCAAGAAAAAACTATTGATTTTGAAATTAAGAATGCGAAGATAACGACAGTTGTTAAGCCAAGCGCCGAAGCCCCCGAGAGCGTCACTAATCTTTCATTTGATGTCTTCAATAAATCACCTTATAGTTTTTGGGAACCACGGTTTGTAATTCTTTTGGAGCGTAGTGGTCAGCTAGTTGCTGTGGCCGAAACGCAACTCAGCTCCTTGGCTTCTAATGAAAAGAAAACAGAAAGCCTCAATTTATTCCAAAATTTGTCAGTTTCAACTCAGATAACGATAATCCCAGATATCAATATTTTGGATCCAGGTGTTTTTAAAGGGTTTGATGCTGGCTCAGGAGAAATTAAATAGCTATACAATTTTGGAAAAATAATTTAAGATAGAGCTAATCTCTATCTTTTATGTTAAGAAACATTGTTAATAATTTTAGACGGCTTGATTGGGTGCTCATTGCAGCCGCCTTTTTATTGTTTTGTTTAGGCTTGGCGGCAATTTACAGTGTTGATTTGGGTAAGGAACAAGGCGGCAATTTTGAGAAACAAATTCTTTTTGGAGTAATTGGTTTTTTACTGATGTTCATCTTTGCTTCAATTAATTATTCTGGTTGGCGTGTTTCTGGGCGATCGTTGTATGTGGGAACCCTCACCCTTTTATTTGCGGTTTTGTTTTTTGGTTCAACCATTCGCGGAACACGCGGTTGGTTTAATTTTTTCGGTTTAGGCATTCAACCAGCAGAATTGGCTAAAGTGGTTTTGATTATTTTATTGGCTAAATTTTTTAGCAATCGTTTGCAACAATTCCGTGTTGGAAAGCATATTATATTTAGTTTTATATTAACTTTAATATTTGTTATCCCCGTTTTTTTGCAACCAGATTTGGGTTCAGCAGCTATATTACTGGGGATCTGGTTTATTCTATTATTGATTACAGGAGTCCCTAAAAAATATTTAATTGTTCTTGTTTTAATATTTGTAATGGTCGCTTGCGTGGCCTGGGTCTTCTTTTTAGCTGATTATCAAAAAGAACGTATCGGCACTTTTTTAAATCCAACAGCTGACCCGTTAGGCAGTGGTTATAATGTTTCTCAATCAATAATTGGTATTGGTTCGGGGTATTTTTGGGGTAGAGGTTTGGGGTTTGGGTCTCAAAGTCAATTGAAATTCATTCCAGAAAGTCAGACTGATTTTATTTTTGCAGTAATTGCTGAAGAGCTTGGGTTTTTGGGTGTAGTGATGGTGTTAGGGCTCTTTGCAATCATATTTTATCGTTTAGTTGTGATTGCGCGAAAGGCCCATGATGATTTTGGCCTCTATCTGGTTTTAGGCATCGTGGCAGTCATTTTTTTGCATATGTTTATTAACATTGGTATGAATATGGGGATCATGCCTGTTACGGGTATTTCGCTGCCTTTTTTGAGCTATGGTGGTAGCTTCCTGCTTATTTGTTTAATTATGATTGGGGTGGCAGAAAGTGTGGCTGTACGGCGGTAATATATGGGGCTTGCCCCGAACCTGAGAGTAACGAATGGTTCGGGGTTGACTAAAATTGCATCTTTTGTTATAATCTCATTCGAAATAAGAAACTAATATTTTCGTATATGATTTACGACTTTCAGGCAACAATTAGAAAAGAATTAAAAAAGAATGTTCAAGCCTTACGCGATCAGGGAATTGTCCCTGGTGTTGTCTATGGCCCAGAGTTAAAAGAGAACATTAATGTGGCTTTAGACTTAGTTAAACTTGAAAAAATATTTAATGAAGCCGGAGAAAACTCACTAATCAATCTTCAGTTAGAAGGTGAAAAAGAAACACGCGAAGTTTTGATTAAAGACATTAATTTTGAACCAGTTACACACCGAATTGCGCACGTTGATTTTTATCAGATTAAGAAGGGCGAAAAATTGGAAATTGAACCAGAGTTGTCCTTTGTAGGTATAGCGCCAGCCGTAAAAGAACTTGGCGGTATCTTGATCAAGAGTTTAGCTAAGATTGAAATTCGTTGTTTACCAAAAGATATGATTTCACATATCGAAGTGGACTTAACAACTTTAAAGAATTTTGGAGATAAGATTTTAGTTCGTGACTTAAAAGTTCCAGCAGATGTTGAGGTATTAACTGATTTAGAAGAAACGGTCGTTGTTATCGCGGCGCCAAGAGAAGAAGAAGTAGCTGCTCCAGTAGCTGAAGTAAAAGAACCTGAGGTTGTTGGTAAGAAAGAAGCTCCAGCCGATGCTCCAGCCGAAGGCGACAAAGCTGCCAAAAAATAATAATTTGCTTTCCCTTAAAAAGTGCCCTATATTGATAAAGTATTAAGGGCACTTTTCTTTTATGCTGAAAATTAAAAAACAAAGAATTAACTTTATCGTTTTAATAATTGTTCTTGCGTTTTTATTAATGGGGACGATTGTTATTGTTATTAGAAATGAACGAACTTTAAACATCCCTGTTAAAAATTCTGACACGGTTGAGCTAGAAATACCGAAAGTTTGCGAGAAAATTAGAAAAATTGATGGGCGTTGCATCACTCAAGATGAGGTTGGTGTTGTTGGTGTGATGATAGATAATCATGTCGGCGCGCGACCACCAGCTGGTTTAAGCCAGGCGAGCTTGGTTTATGAAACAATCGTTGAAAGCCCCATTACGCGTTTCCTGGCTATTTTTTCTTTGGATGAAAATGTGGAAAAAATTGGGCCAGTGCGTTCAGCACGACCTTTTTATGTTGATTGGGTTAAAGAGTTTAATGGTGTTTATGCACATGTAGGCGGAAGTAATGCGGCCATAGAGAATTTGAATGCTACTTATGATTTTAATTTCGACGAATTTTACAATGGTGCATATTTTTATCGTGATAATTATCGCAGCACTCCACACAATGTTTTTACTTCAAGCGAGTTAATTAAGAAGGCGATTGAGGATAAAAAGTGGGATGTGAAAAGTTCTTTTGAAAGCTGGAAGTTCCATCCAGATTCATTGGTAGACGGGAATGTTCTTGGAATTGAAGTGGATTTTAAAACGTACGACTTTTTAGTCCGATGGGAATATGATGTTACTCAGAAAAACTATGTTCGGTATGAGGGACATGAAATTCATTCTGAAAAAGATGGTACAGAAATTCGTGCCTCAAATGTAGTAATTATGTATACAGAAAGCTCTATCATCGATAATTATGGTCGTCGGGATACTCGCACTCTGGGTTCAGGCCAAGCACTAGTTTTTCAAAACGGACAGGTTATTGAAGGTTTGTGGAAGAGAGAGAAGCTAATAGATCGTACAAAATTTTATAATCAAGCAGGCGAGGAAATTTCCTTTTATGTCGGCACGACATGGATTGAGGTTGTTACTGCGGAAACAGCTAAGGTAAAATATTAATATGCAAATCAACAAACAAACAATATTTACTTTTCTGATCATTCTGGTTTTTGGTTCCGGTTTATCTATTTATGTTTGGAACAAAATTCAGGGGCGTGATTTGGCGCAACCACCGAACTTTGATCTTTCGGCGTATAACAATTTTGAATTAAATGCAGAAATAGATAAAAGAGCCAATAAAGAATTACAAAAGCTACTGGCTGCTAAAGCGCAACCGGAAGTTGTTCAGCCTGAGATCGCAGTGGTCGAGACTCAAAAGCTGGAAACTGATTTTGAGCCAGGCTATATTTATTTTAGAAATTCTTTTGGTTCAACTAGTGTTACAGAAACAAACAGTTTAATAAAAAGTTTCCTCAAAGATTTCCCTGAATTAAAAGACGCTATCATCGATAATTTTGAAACTCAGTTGAAGACGAAGGTTGAAATACCCGCGTTGGGACGAGAAGATTTGTTAAAAAATATTAAGATTGAGTCAGAGGTGTTGAACGTCGAGGTTGTTGAAGCCCCAATATGGCAGGTTGTATTTAAAGAAGGCAAAATTGAAAGCGAAATAGCTGAGTTTTTCAAAAGATTTCCAGATATTAAAATTCAGCCAGCCGAACCTAAAATCACAATTGAAAATTATGTTGCCCGAATAAAAATTTCTGATTTGAAGTTAGAACAAGTTTTACTTGATAAACTACAAAAAGAATATTCAGATGTTTTAAAAGTATCTCTTTAATATGCAAATAGGTTTTTCAACAGCAGACTTGTATGAACATCCCAATCAATTGTCTCTGGATATTTTAGACAAGCAAATTAGTTTAGGGGCTTCAGTCATCGATTGATAAAGCTATTCTGGCTGAGTTGATTGCCATCCAAAAGAAGTTCAACTTTGAATACATTAATTTCCATCCTGATAAAATTACGGACTTCAATGTTTTAGTCGAATCTGGTTTGCCGGTTTGTATGGAGAATATGGACAGCCGCAAGTTGGCTTTTCGTTCTGTCGAAGATATGCAGAAAATTTTAGATCAATATCCTTTTGGTATGGTTTTAGATCTTAATCACTGCTATTCGAATGGGGGGAATATGGATTTGGTAAATGAATTCTGGAATAAGTTTGAAAAGAGAATCAAGTATTTTCATCTAAGTGGTTTTACAACTTTGCACGACCCGCTTTATAAAACAAAACAAAATCAATTGGTTGATTTTGTGGAGAGTAAAAGTGTGCCTGTAATTATTGAGAGTATGTTAGAGAATGTAGTAGAGATGGAAACAGAGTGGCATTATATCATGGATAATTTGACGGATGTTTAAAGCGATATTATCGTTAAGCGTGGATAGCTTGTTCCTTTTCTTTTTTCGACTGAGGGGGTACACTTTTCTATATATACAAATATAAAGTTAATATGGCATATTTAAAATTTATTTCCGATAAAGATTTTTTTGCTGCTGTTGGCAAGGTTGTTAGAATAATAGAATCAGCAGAACATGATGCAATTATTAATCTTCACAAAAATGTGATCGATCCGTTTTCTGCAATTTTCCATGGTGTAACCCACTCAATTACTTATAAAGAATGGATTGAACAGGAAAAAGCTCGACAATCGCAAAAAACAATGCAGAATGCGATTGGTGTTTTTCACCAAGAAATACTGGGGGCAGTCACCGGTTGGGAAAATATGGGTGCAGGAGGCGGGTTGGATGTTGTAAATAGAGAGATGATGATGATTGCAGAAATAAAAAATAAATTTAATACAACAAAAGGAAATCATAAGGTGGAAGTATATGATGCTATAAAATCAATGCTTAAAACCAAGGAATATGAAATGTTTACGGGGTATTATGTAGAAATAATTTCACAAGGTAAAAATAAATACGATAAACCGTTTATTCCACCTGATAATAAAACAAAGAAAAGACGGCCAGTTAACAAAAAGATCAGAGTTATTGATGGGCTAAGCTTTTATGCTTTAGCCACGGGTAGAAAGCAGGCCTTGCAGGAGTTGTTTGAAGCTCTTTCTCATGTTTTAGTGGATAACTATAAGTTTAAATTAGGTAAAAGGGAGGCGCTTCAGTACTTCGAATTATTTAGGTTAGCTTTTTCCACAGAGTAACCTTTGCCTATGCAATGGTTATTTGGTATAATTATGATAGATTAAATATCTATCATTTTTTATATGAGGGAAGAACAATTTATTACTGCAGGAGAAGCGGCGTTTAAATTAGGCATTTCTATAGATACTATTAGGAGATGGGATAAAAAGGGATTGATCAAATCTTTCAGGGACGAAAGGAATGATCGTATGTTTAGTTTAGAGGAGATAAAGAGAATTCAAAATAAAACTCAAGGAGACAAAAAAAGTAAATTTAAAATATTAAAAAATAAAGAAACATCAAAATATACAGCAATTGAATTGTTCGCAGGAGCGGGAGGGACGGCTTTAGGGATGGAAAATGCTGGGATTCAACACATCTTGCTCAATGAGTATGACAAGCACGCTTGTGAAACACTCAGAATCAACAAACCAAACTGGAATGTTGTTGAACAAGATGTTCGAGAGCTAAAATTTTTTGAAGGACAAGCAGATATTGTTCAGGGTGGTTTCCCTTGCCAGACATTTTCGTGCGCTGGGAACAAAAGGGGATTTGAAGATATACGGGGCACATTATTTTTTGAATTCGCAAGATGTGTCAAAGAAGTTAGACCAAAAATAGCGATCGGGGAAAATGTAAAAGGATTATTAAATCATGATGATGGCCAAACAATTAAAACCATGGTTGGTGTTTTGGAGGAAATAGGATATAGAGTTAAGTATAAAGTTTTAAGATCTCAATATTTGGATATTCCACAAAAAAGAGAAAGATTAATAATTATTGGTGTAAGAAATGATTTGAATATATCGATTGCGTTTCCGAAAGAGAAGGATTATATAATACCTTTGCGAGAAGCACTGCACAAATGTCCCAAATCAGCTGGACAAGAATATCCAGAAACAAAAAAAAGGATAATGAAATTAATTTCTCCTGGTGGATATTGGAGAGATCTCCCTGAGAAATTGCAAAAAGAATATATGGGAGCAAGTTATTTTATGGGTGGGGGAAAAACGGGAATGGCACGACGTTTATCGTGGGATGAACCATCACTTACTTTGACTTGTAGCCCAGCACAAAAACAAACTGAACGTTGCCATCCAGAAGAAACACGTCCTCTTTCTGTTCGTGAATATGCACGAATTCAGACATTTCCGGACAGTTGGCAGTTTTCTGGTTCTGTCGCACAACAATATAAACAAATTGGGAACGCTGTACCTGTAAATCTTGGTTATTATATTGGTGACACGATTATAAAGATGCTCGAGGGAGAGATTGAAGAAGATGTTGTAGAACCAGTTAGAATACAGCAACAATTATTTGGATTTGCTACATAAAATTTAAACCAGACAAATTCAATGGAACTATATTTTTTGTTTGCCTGACATTTAAAGGGATATTATCGTCAGGCGTGGATGACTAGCTAAATCTCTAATCACTTGCGTTTTGGCTTTAGCCAAAGCGTTTTTTATTATCTTTCTTAGTTTAGTCGCTTGTTTGTTCCCGTGTTCGATAATAATAAAGTGGGGGAGTCGCTTCATTTTTTTTATTTGCTGAAAAAACTTTCGGTAAGCGTCGAGTCCATCAACGCCGGAATAAAGAGCTAGACTCGGTTCGAACTTTAAGCCTTGAGTTTCAGATGAATTTAAATGATTTTTTAAGTCAGTTTCTAAGTAGGGAAGATTGGTGACGACGATATCAATCTGTTCGTTTTTTATCGAAGTTAATAAGTTGCCTTGAGCGAATTTTATTTTGATTCGATGACGACGAGCGTTCTGCTTAGCAATTAATAATGCCTTTCTTGACTTGTCTGTTGCAAAAAGTTTTGCTTTCGGTAACTTTTTCGCAAGTGAAATCGCAATCGCTCCGGATCCTGTTCCAATGTCAGCGATAGTAATGGCTGATTTATAATTAACTTTGACGAGTTCAATTGTTTTTTCGACGAGAAGTTCAGTCTCAGGGCGGGGGACTAAAACGTCTTTTGTGACCTTGAAACTCAATCCGAAAAAATCTTTGTATCCAGTAATCTGCGCGACCGGAACATGTTTGGCTCGAGTGTTAATTTGTTTTAAGAAAAGACGTTCTTGATTTGATGTAAGTTTTTTTTCTGAATGTGTATAAATAAATTCTTTCGATTTTTTTAGCGTCTGCATTAAAATAACCTCGGCATCAAGATTGGCCGAAGTTACTTTTGCTGTTTTTAATATTTCTCGAGCTTGTATTAAAGCTTCTTTGATTATCATTTGTTTTGTAGTTTGAAGTCTGCTTCTTTCAAGGCTTCGATAATTGGCGCGATGTTTCCATCTAAAAGAGTTGTAATATTATTCCAGTTTTCTTTAATGCGATGGTCGGTAATCCGATCTTGTGGATAATTATAAGTACGAATTTTTTCACTGCGATCGCCAGTACCGATTTGGGCGCGACGTTGGCTGCCGAGAGCATTTTCACGTTTAGTCATTTCTAGTTCGTATAAACGAGAACGCATCACGCGCATAGCTTTTTCTTTGTTCTGCGCTTGTGAGCGTTCGTCTTGGCAAGAAACAATTGTATTAGTTGGCAAATGAGTCAATCGAACGGCTGACTTTGTTGTGTTGACACTCTGTCCACCGGCACCACCAGAACAAAAAGTATCTATTTTAATTTCATTAGGGTCAATTTTTATATCAAGTTCTTCTGCTTCTGGTAATACGGCGACTGTAATGGCTGAAGTGTGAATACGTCCTTGTTTTTCAGTTTCTGGAACGCGCTGTACTCGGTGTGTGCCGCTTTCATATTTAAGGAAGCCATAAACACCAGTGCCATTAACTTCAAAAACAACTTCCTTAAAGCCTCCGAGTTCACTTAAACTGCTAGAGACAATATGTGTTTTCCAACCTTGTCTTTCTGCAAAGCGAGAGTACATTCTGAATAGTTCAGCTGCAAAAAGCGCTGATTCGTCACCGCCGGTGCCGGCACGTATTTCCATAATGACATTCTTTTTGTCTCGTGGATCTTGTGGTGTTAGGGCAAATTTAACTTGTTTTTCTAGCTCTGCAATCTCTGGTTCTAGTATAGCTATTTCTTGCGCGGCGAGCTCATGCATTTCAGTTTCATTTTCATTGAGAAGAGTTTCTTGAGCTTCTTTCAGGTGAGCCAGTTTTTTTTCATAGTTATTAAAGAGCGCGATCATGGGTACGAGTTCAGAGTGCTCGCTAGAAAGGGTCTTTAATTTTTCTTGATTATTGATAATAGAAGAGTCCTGGAGTTGTTGCTCCAGTTCTTGAAAACGTTGTTTAAGTTTGTTGATTTGATCTTGCATATCGTTCTGGCTCTATTATATCAAAAAACCGTCCGAATAGATAAAACAGGGACGGTTTTGAAGTAGTTATTTATTGACTTTGCTGGTTTTCTTTTCTGCCTTGGCAATGAGTTTTGCTTTTTTACCCTTGCTAGCAGTTGCAGTAGTGTCTTTTTTAGATAATCTTTCTTGGAATTTTTCTACACGGCGTGCAGTGTCAACCAATCTTTGTTTACCAGTATAAAAAGGGTGGCAAAGATGGCAAATTTCAACTTTAATTTCAGGCATTGTTGAGCCTGTAGTGATTTCATTGCCGCAAACACAGATTATTTTTGCAGCTTTGTGATACTTTGGATGAATATCTTTTTTCATATGAGGTAGCTTATAGCTAGTTAGCTTATAGCTTTTAGGTGCTGAGGATTTTAGTGTCAGACACCTAGAAGCTAGCTCCTATAAGCTAAAAGCTTCATGGTTTGTAATTAAGTAATCAGATGATATCATATTGTAATAATTTTGGCAAGGTTGAGCTGTTTTTAGCTAAAAATGGGGCATGTGGATAACGGAGGACAGGCGGCAAAAAAAATGCTATAATCATTTTAGTAAATAACAAACAAAATTATGAAAACTAAGAAGTTTTTAGGCGGTTTAGCGTTAGGCGCACTTATCGGTGGTGCTTTAGGACTTTTTTTAAGTCCAGGCAAGGGTAAGGAAAATCGCGAACAATTTAAAAAGATCAGTAAGCAGTTGAGTGAGAAGCTAGTGACAGATGTGACAAAATTGAAAAAAGTCGGGAAAGAAGAATACGAACAAATAGTGGAAAATTTGATCAAGAAATACTCAAAATCAGATTTATTGACTGTTGAAGCTTGGTCAGAAATTGCACAGGAATTAAAGCTTCGCTGGAAAGATATTCAGAAGGAAATGGGTGCTAAGCCAGTTAAGAAGAGCAGTAAAAAGTAGTTAATTAGCCGGCGGCGTTTAGCCAATGGATTGATTATAAGTTGCAAAATTAGCAACTCAAAACCTAGAGAGAGAGAGTAAGACCTTCGCCTTTGTGCGGAGGTTTTATTTTTTCACATAGAGCGGCTTGCCCCGAACTTGTGTGATTAGCACATAGTTCGGGGAGGTTATATTTTTACTCTTTTTTATTTGTAAATAATAATTCGTAACATCAAATTAGAAAGTTCTATTCGTAACTCTGTTTGACAAAACATAGCAAATCATTATAATAAATTTTGCTTCTGAGTGAAGCATGGTTCTGGCTCCAAACCTTTGTGGAGGGTTCCAATGACTCAAAAAATGACCTGCGATCAAATCGCGAACGCGATTCGTGATGGCTTGCCCGAGGGCTATGCCAAAGCGGCGCGTTTCCAAGTCCGCAAGGTTCATTCGGGGTTCTTGGTGATCGTACCGACGCATCAGGTCGGTGGTAAGCGCGTGCTCAAAACGCACTTCGATAACAGCGATTCCCAGACCCTCGTCGCTCATATCATCGCGCACTTCAAGTCGTCCGTTCCCGAAGATACCGTTGCCTCCCTGCCCAGAGAGTTCCTTTGTGCCAAGGTGAGCACAGCGATTCGTCAGGCCTTGAAGGGCCTCGATGGAATCCGTTTCAACGTGCGTCCGGTTCGTGATGGCCTGTGCGTGATCATCCCGTTCCACCGGACCAAGGGTGTCGAGATTCCCAGAGCGCACATCGGTCCGAACTTGGACGAGTCCTACCTCGTGACTCGCGCTGTCGAGCACTTCCAGCAGCACCTCGCCGCCTAGCAGCTTCCGTTCGCCCGGCCAATCAGATTGGTCGGGCGTAATTTTTTTGCTATAATTAGCACATGATAAATTTTCTACATACATTTCAACCTCAACCGATTATTTTGAAACTCGGTCCTTTTGCAATCCACTGGTATGGGTTCCTTATGATAGTCGGTGGTTTACTTGGTTTTAGTTTGATTCTTTGGTTAATTAAAAAATATAAGTTGGAGAAAAAGTTTTTTGAAGACCTTTTGTTTTGGTGGGTTGTAGGTGCGATAATTGGCGCCAGAATATATTATGTGATTTATGCTTGGGAAATGTATAAAGATAATTGGCTCGATGTTTTTAAAATTTGGCAGGGCGGATTGGCGGTCCACGGGATTATGCTTGGCGGATTAATCACAACATTCATCTATTGTCGTTTAAAGAAAAAAGAATTTTTACTCACAGCCGATTTAGTTGTTACTGGTTTAGTCACTGCACAGATTGTCGGTCGCATTGGTAATTATTTTAATCAAGAAATTTTTGGTTTGCCAACTAATCTGTCGTGGGGGATTCCAATTGACCTTTCTTTCCGTCCGGAACAATTTATGAACTCAAGTTTTTTCCATCCAACTTTTATTTACGAGTCGCTCGGCAACATCTTAATTCTTTGCCTTCTTCTTTTTCTTCACCTTCGTCGATTTAAGAAAAAAGAATTTCAGCCAGGACAAATATTTTTCTCTTATTTAATCTTGTATTCAATTCTACGATTCAGTCTAGAGCTTTTAAGAGTCGATTACAGTCCAATCGTTTTTGGTGTGCGTTGGGCGCAGTTGCTGTCAGGTATTATTATCTTAACTTCTATTATATTGATTTCCATCCGATTTGCGAGGCACCGCCCTTTGTCATCCTGAGGCACTCGAAGGAGACAAAGCAATTGTTTGATTGATTGTTAATGTTTTCTCTCAACCCAATGACTTACTTGACAAAAAGCATTTTTTTTGATATACTATTTTGTTAAACTAAGGGGAAAGATCATTGATTGTTAATTTTGGCTTAATTTAGTAATTATTGACTTTTTCCCTTGGTTGGGAAAGGGGCTCCTGCTTGTACCGGGGGCGTGCTGGATCTTTTTTTAGGAGGAAGCGATGAGTAATCGCGACGAGGACACTGTCGAGGTCGTGGAACAAGAGAAAATGACCGCGTTCGAGAGGGTGGTCTGGCTCTGGGCCAAGATCATCGGGTACATCCTGACCGGCAAGCGCAAGGCCGAAGAAGTGGCTGAGTGGCTGCAGATCGTGGTGTCGGAACCTCAGTTCTCCCTGCGTCTCAAGGCCCCACGCGACTCCACCATGGACACCGAAGAGCCTCGCGAAGGCTGGGCCAAGATCTGGGAGCGATTCTACCTCGAGGTCTTTGGGCTGACGGTAGACCTCTCGGGCGTGGCTGTGTCGTCGTACAAACCCGGTCTTGGCTGGGTGGTGTATGTGCTGAAAGAGCTTTCTCTTAACCAGCTCTTCGCCAAGTCCCGTGACCTGTTCCCGAGTCGCTCGGATTACGGCGACGACCTGGATCGCAAGATTCCGACCGAAGATCGCGACCCGCGTCAACTGGGCAACTACGTGCGTCGGTTCCGGAATCGCGTAGAGGCGGATGAAGAACTCAAAGAAAAGTCCGCCAACGTTCTGCGCGATGAAGGTATCGCAGGCAACACTCTCCGTGAAGCCTTGATCCTAGAGCTCTTCTACTTCTGGCGCACAGGTGGCGGGCATCTGAACTTGCGTTACTGGAATCTCTGTGCGGGCTCGCGCGGTTACCTTGGCTACGTTCCGCGCGTCTTATGGAGCATTGGTTGCTTCCGCGTCAGCGACTACGATCCGAGCGGTTCCGGCGAGGATGTGCGCGCGCGCTCCGCAGTTTAACCCTTTTCCCTTGTCCCTTTAACCCTTGCGTTAGGGACAGGGTAAACAACCAACATCTGGCACTTCGTACATACGGGGTGCCAGTGCCAGCGTTCGCTGGACAACACAGGGCGTCTTGAAAAAGATCCGCGGTGATTATGGATGGAAATGACCAATATGCGGGCTCGCGCGATAACAATGGCAACGTTCCGAACGTCAAATGGAACAATGGTAACTTCCACGTCAACAACTACAATCCGAACAATTCCAACGAAAATGTGCGCGCTCGCTCCGAAGTTTCAAGTCAAAAGGGGTTTATTGATTAAGCTCCTTTTGTTGTAAATATTCAATCCAACCAGAAGTCATTTTTGAGATTTCTTGTAATTTCTCTTGAAAAACGCCATAGTTTTTTTCTTTGAGTGTTGATAGTTCTAATTCAAGTCTAATGAATTGTTTAAGAGTTTCAATTTCAATCTTTAACTCTTTAACTACAGGGAGCTTTTCGAGTTTTTGCATTAACGCTGCTTTAATTGCCAGGCGTAGACAAGCTAGAATTACGGATTCTGTTTTTGATCTTATTCCGTATTTATCGACTTTTGGCAGACCCTTGGTGTTTTGATAGAGCATTTTAAATAAGTCGGAAATTTTATGAACAATCGAAGCGTGAATGACATCGGAGGCAATGAATTTGTTGGTCATAGTGTTTTTGATAAAATTATTTCTATTGAAAATTTATATGGCGCTTGGCGAGAATTTAAACGAGGCAAGACCAGCAAAAAAGATGTTCTTTGTTTTGAATTTAACTTGGAGGATAATTTGTTCAATTTAGCTGAAGAATTGAAATTAGGCAATTATTTAGTTGAAAAGTATGATTTTTTCTATGTGCGTGATCCTAAATTACGGCCGATTCACAAAGCTTCAGTGCGAGATAGAGTCGTTTTTCAAGCTGTCTTTCGGGTACTTTACCCTGTTTTTGATAAGCAGTTTATTCACGACTCCTGTTCATGTCGTTATAAGAAGGGAATACATTTTGCCGTCGCTCGATTGCGTCGATTTTGTGCCAAAGTAAGTAATAATTACCATCAGCAAGCATTTGCTTTAAAATGCGATGTCAAAAAGTTTTTCTATTCCATTGATCATGTTATTTTGAAAAAACTCATTAAAAGAAACATCGAGGACACGCGTCTGTTGCACCTGATAGATATTATCGTTGATAGTTTTTCTGTAGCTCCAGAAAAGGGTTTGCCGCTGGGAAATGTTACTAGCCAGTTATTCGCCAACATCTATTTGAACGAGTTGGATATATTTATCAAACATGAATTACATGAAAAATTTTATCTTCGTTATTGCGATGATTTTATTATTTTGAGCGAAAGTCAAAGTCATTTATTTGATTTGATACCAATTATAAGTGAGTTTCTCTCATCAGAGTTAAAATTAAAGCTGCATCCGGGTAAAGTTCAACTTAAAAAAATGACTCAAGGGATTGATTTTTTAGGATATGTAACATTGCCATATTATGGTGTTCTTCGAACGAAAACAAAACAAAGGATGTTTAGGAAGGTTATTGCAGCCTCGGAAAAGCTGGATGCTGATTTGATTGATAAGATTGGTTTTAACCAAGTGCTGCAATCATATTTGGGAATACTGCAACATTGCCAGAGCTTTTGGTTACAGCAGGAGCTATTGTTTCTTTGCGGAGAATGCCTTGCTGAAACACAAAAATCGTGATATCATAGCACTTGTAACAATTATTTAACAAAACACATACTTTTCTTAGCTTATTTTAGCTAAAAGCATTAGACCTGCTGATAAACTCAGCCCTGATGTCTTGAAAAGTAGAGGATCCTGCCTCGGCGGGATAAAGAAAGGAAATTTACTATGGCAAACGTACCAAGTTTACAAGACTTGATGAAGGCTGGCGTGCATTTTGGTCATCAAAAATCAAAATGGTACCCAAAAATGAAACCTTATATCTTCATCGAGAAGAACGGGATCCACATTATTAATTTAGAAGAAACTCAAAAGGCTTTAGAAAAAGCTTTGAATTTCATTACTGAGACTGTTGCCGGTGGCGGAACAGTTCTTTTTGTCGGCACTAAAAAGCAAGCACGTGACATTGTTAAAGACGCTGCACTTTCTTGCAACATGCCGTATGTGACTAATCGTTGGCTCGGTGGTACTTTAACTAATGCTCCAACCGTTTTAGGCTTAGTTAAAAAGTTCCGAAAATTAAAGGAAGAAAAAGCTTCTGGTAAATTAGAAAAATATACTAAGAAAGAACAATTAGAAATAGCTCGTGAAATTGAACGCTTAGAAACCATTGTTGGTGGTATTGAAAAATTAGAACGCATTCCAGATATACTTTTCATGGTTGATATTAAAACCGACAAAACAGCTGTGAAAGAAGCAACACGTCGTCATGTGCCAGTTGTGGCTTTGTGCGATACAAACTCAAATCCAGAATTGGTTAAATATCCAATTCCATCTAATGACGATGCTGTTAAAGCATTGCAATTAATGGCTACTTTAGTTGCAGAAACAATTAAAGAAGTTAAGGAGAAGGTTTAAAGATCTAAATAATTACTCGTTATTCGTTTCGCGTCATTAAAAATTAAGAATTACTGGTTACTGGTCACTGGTGACTGGTTACTAATTATAAAGAAACAAAAATATGGCAGACACACAAGCTGTTGTTAAATTACGCAATCAAACTGGTGCTGGTATGCAGGATTGCAAAAAGGCTTTAGATGAAGCCAACGGTGATTATGAAAAAGCGATTGATGTTTTACGCCAAAAGGGTGAACTCAAAGCGGCTAAGAAAATCGAAGAACGTGTAGCCAAAGAAGGCATTGTTTATTCTTATATCCATTCCAATAATAAAACTGGAGCCATGATTGCTTTGGCATGTGAAACAGATTTTGTGGCGCGCACGGAAGATTTCAAAAATTTAGCGCACGAAATTTCTTTGCAAGTAGTGGCTATGATGCCAGATTATTTGAATCCAGAAGATGTTCCAGCTGATATCATTGAAAGAGAAAAGAATGTTTACATGGAGCAATTGAAGGGTGAGGGGAAGCCGGCCAATATTATTGAAAAAATAATGACTGGTAAATTAGAGAAATTTTACGCGGATGTTTGCTTGGTTAAGCAACAATATATCAAAGACGACTCAATCACCATCGAAGGATTGATCAATCAATTTATTGCCAAAACTGGTGAAAAAGTCCAAATTACTCGTTTCGTTCGTTTCCAAATTTAATTTAACATCAATGAAAATTGTTAAAGTACAATTTGCGCCTTGGGACAAGTCTTATAACTTTAGCTATGAGAATGAAGATATTAAAGTTGGAGATTATGTTGTGGTAGAAACAAAGTTGGGCATCGAATTGGCTAAGGTGATTGCCTTTGATGAAATGAATGATACCTTGGCACCCGGAGCTGACCCTATTAAACCGATTTCACATAAAGCGAGTAAAGAAGATTTAGATTGCGTTTTAGAACAAAACCGTCAAAAGGATCGTGTTTTTAAAAAATGCGTGGGTTTAATCAAAAAGAATGAATTGCCGATTAAACTAGTTGATGTTCATTGTTCTCTTGATGATACTCGTTTGACCTTTGCTTTCATTGCTGATGGTCGTGTCGACTTCCGCGAATTATTGAAAGATTTGAATAAAGAATTTAAAAAGAGTATTCGTTTACAACAAATTGGTATTCGTGATGAAATAAAAATCAATGGTGATATTGGTTGTTGCGGCATGAATTTATGTTGCCAGGGATTTTATAAAGAATTGGGCAATGTAACTTCTGAACTTGCTGCATTGCAACAAGTGGCTCATCGTGGTTCAGAACGTCTCTCAGGTGTCTGCGGACGCTTGAAGTGCTGTTTAACCTTCGAAGAAAAACTTTACAATGAATTGGCAGATAATTTACCGATGATTGGAGAAAAAGTAAAGACTGCACATGGGGCTGGTGAAGTTATCGGTTGGCATGTTTTGAAACAGACAGTTGATGTACTTCTTGAGGATAATACCACGATCGTAGAAATGCCTATAGTTAAATAGGCATTTTTTTGATATAATTGGGGAAAGGTAAAAGAATAAAGAATAAGGAATAAAGAAGTTGAAAAGACTCATACATTCGACTTTTGATTTATTCGTTATTCGCTATTCTTTATTCATAATTCTTGCTATATGAAAAACAATTTGCTTCAACTTCGAGAAACAGCCCGCCAAGAGATTTCAGCGACAAAAAATTTAACTGAATTAGAAAATATTCAAATCAAATACTTTGGTCGCAAGGATGGCGTGCTAAATGTTTTATTAAAAAGCTTAAAAGATCTTTCTCCTGAAGCCAAAAAAGAGGTTGGACAACTCGCTAATCAAGTAAAAGTAGAATTAGAAGAATCTTTGGCAAAACAGAAAACTATTTTAGAGAAAGAAGACATTGCTTCAACCTTGGAACAAGATAGAATTGATGTTACTTTACCAGCAATTGCTCCTAAGAAGGGAAGTTTAAATCCCACTACACTAGTCCAAAATGAATTAGAAGATATTTTTAAGTCTTTGGGTTTTATGGTTCTAGATGGCCCTGAATTAGAATCAGATTATTATAATTTTGAAGCTTTAAATATTCCAGAACATCATCCGGCGCGCGACATGCAAGACACTTTTTATATTAAAGGTTTAGCCAAAAATGAAAAACGTGTTTTGCGCACACACACTTCTCCGGTTCAAGTTCGTGCTATGCAAAAATATGGTGCGCCGCTGCGAGCCGTGGCTCCAGGGCGTGTTTTTCGTTATGAAGCTTCGGATGTTTCGCATGATCATACTTTTTATCAATTAGAAGGTATTATGATCGATGAAAATATTTCCATTACCAATCTAATCGCGGTCATGAAAACCTTACTCCGTGGAATTTTAAAACGCGACGTTAAGGTTCGTTTGCGTCCAGGATTTTTTCCATTCGTCGAACCTGGGTTTGAACTTGATATTAATTGTTTAATTTGCGGCGGAACTGGTTGCTCTGTTTGTAAACAATCTGGTTGGGTAGAGCTTTTACCTTGCGGTATGATGCATCCAAGCGTTCTACGTGCTGGCAACATTGATCCAGAAAAATATTCTGGTTTTGCTTTTGGTTTGGGTTTAACTCGATTAGTTATGATGAAATATGGTATTGATGATATACGTTTGTTGAATTCCGGTGATTTACGATTCCTGAAGCAGTTTTAAATCTTCCAGTGTATCAAGTAATTCGTAACATCAATATAAATGTATTATTCGTAACTCAAATAGTATGTCTACAAAAACAAAAACTAAAACGTCAAAATCTCCCGTGAAGTCCACTCCATCAAACCCAGTTGGGGAAAAGCATAAAACCAAATGGGGTTTTGTCATCTTGTTTGCAGTTTGCTCTGTTTTAGTGCTTATAACCGTTCTCACAATTTTGTGTGATGGTATGATGAATGTTTTTGTTCGAGTACCGAGTCAGACAAGTAATGTTATCAGGATTTTTGACCCAAAAGCAGTTGAAGCTCAGGCTGTTACTCAATCATTCAGTAGGGATCAGGGTATCGATGGCTACACACTTTATGAAGTTAAACATAATAAAATAGTTTTAACAAAAGCAGGGACAAACGAAATTATTTGGGAAAAGAATTGGCCGGGCGGTGAGCCAGCCTTGGCACTAATTACAGGGGACAGAGTTTATTTGGCTCGTTACGAACAAATGTATTCTGATGCTGATGGTTTGATCGGATCTATTTATAACTTTGACTTGCAAACAGGTGAACTTATCTGGCCAATTACAAGTATCAATGGTCAATTCGTCAAACTTTTTTTACAAGATAATGTTTTGGTTCTTGCTACTAAAAGATCAATAGAACCTGGTTGGGGATGTGGAGAAGGTATGAGCGAGGCTGAAGCGGAAGCCGATTGCTCACGTCCACGTCGTACTTATATTACTGGATCAGATAAAATTTTTGCATTTGATGCGAAAACTGGCGATCAGCTTTGGGAGAGAGAAATTTTTGGATATCAACAAGTCACTTTGCCAGATAATAGCCAGTTTTTAGAAGTTACTTATGATCAGAATAAAAAAGAATATTATTTTATTGAAGATGGTACTGTCCCTCCTGAAACAACCATGATCGAAAGCGATAATACTATTAAAAAAGATGAATAAATATGACTGTTTCTCGCGACAAAATAGTTTCATTCTGCTCCGATTACTTGAAAGCTGAGAATTTTCAGGATTATTGTCATAATGGTCTGCAGATTTGTGGTACTGATAAAGTAGGGAAGATAGTCATAGGCGTTACGCTCTCGAAAAGATTGATCGAATCAGCCATTCAAAAAAAAGCCGATATGATTATTGTTCATCATGGACTGTTTATGAAACATTTCGGAGAGTTTCCCGTGATTGAAGGTGTTTGGTGCGAAAGATTGAAGCTTTTATTGAATAATGATATTAATCTTTGCGGTTTTCATCTACCTTTAGACGCACATCCTTTAATCGGAAATAATATTAGTATTATAAACGCATTAGGTCTTCAGAAAGTTTGTGGGCTCGTCGAAGACGGGCAGAGTATCGGTTATGTCGGAGCGTATAAAAAGGCAGTCGATAGAGATAAATTTGTTGAATTAGTGAATAAAAAGCTAGAAACCAAGTCAGTTGTTCTGTCGTTCGGTGCTAGTCAAGTTAAAAGGGTAGGGATTGTGTCTGGTGGGGCTTCTCCAACCTGGGTTACCGCTCAGAAGTTAGGTTGTGATACATTTATTACTGGTGATTTGAGAGAAAGTGTGGTTCGTCCAGCCGAGGAAGCCAAAATGAATGTAATCAATGCCGGTCATTATAATTCAGAACGATTTGGCATAATGAATCTTGGCAAATTAATTCAGAAAAAGTTTAAAGTTCCAGTTGAATTTGTGGAGATTCCATGTAACATTTAAAATAATAATAATTGTCATGCTGAACTTGTTTCAGCATCTGCAAAGATTGTTTGCGATAAATTTTCCGGATCCTGAATCAAGTTCAGGATGACATAAGGAATCATATAAGTATGAATATTTCATTGAATTGGTTAAAACAATACATCGACTTACCAAAAACAGTTAAGCCCGAAGAATTAGGTTTAAAATTAACCATGGCGACAGTGGAAGTGGAAGAGGTAACTGATTTAGCGGCCAGTTTGGAAAATGTTGTTGTTGGTAAAATAACGAAAATTTCTACACATCCAAATGCAGATCGTTTGCGTTTAACAGAAGTTGATGTTGGTTCCAGAAAAGTCAAAGTTGTTTGCGGTGGAATTAATTTAACCGAAGGTATGCTAGTGGCTCAAGCTATGCCTGGCGCTAGGGTTCGTTGGCATGGAGAAGGGGAGCCAATTGTTCTTGAAATTGCGAAAGTTAGAGGCGAAGAAAGTGAAGGCATGATTTGTACCAGCGCCGAAATTGGTTTGGCTTCTATGTTTCCAACCAAAGAAGATGCTGAAATAGTTGATTTATCCAACCTTAAATGTAAGGTTGGAACAAATTTAGCTGAAGCGCTTGGACTTGATGATGTAATTTACGAAATTGATAATAAATCTGTCACTAACCGTCCAGATCTTTGGGGGCAATATGGCATGGCTAGGGAAGTAGCAGCAATTTATGATTTGAAATTAAAAAAGTACCCAGTTGAAAAAATAGAAGAAGGCAAAGGCATAGAATTAAGAATTAAGGTGGAGAATAAATCGGCTTGCCCACGATACATGGCCGTCGCACTAAGTGGAATTAAGATTGGTCCGTCCCCTGAATGGTTGCAACAAAGATTGTTAGCCATTGGCCAAAAGCCAATCAATAATGTTGTCGACGTTACTAACTATGTTATGTACGATTTAGGACAACCCATGCACGCTTTTTCGGCTGATAAAATTGTAAATCACGAAATTATAGTTCGTTCGGCGCATGATGGTGAGAAAATAACCACACTGGATGGAATCGAAAGGGAATTACGTTCAGAAGATCTAGTTATTGCCACTAAAGATAAAGCAGTGGCCTTGGCAGGTATTATGGGGAATGAAAATTCTCAAATTAATGATAATTCGGAGACGATCATTTTAGAATCAGCGACATTTGATCCTGTGACAATCCGTCGGACTTCAAGTCGACTTGGTTTACGTACAGAAGCATCAATCCGTTTTGAAAAAAGTTTAGATCCTAATATCGCTGAGTTGGCTATTTTAAAGGCAGTCAATTTAATTCAAGACATGATGCCTGAGGTTAAAGTTGTCAGTTCGTTGATTGACATAAACAACTATAAAAATGAATTAAAACCGATTGAAATTGACTTTGATTTTATCAATCGTCGTATTGGTGCTGATTTGGGACAAGAAAAAATAATTAAAATTTTAACTAATTTGGGTTTTGGCGTCAAAGTAACTAAGAAAAGTTTAAAAGTTGTTATACCATCTTGGCGCGCCACGAAAGATGTTAATATTAAAGAAGATCTAATTGAAGAAATTACCCGCATTTATGGTTATGACAATTTAACACCAGAAATGCCTCCAGTAAAAATTGAATATAAAGAGCCAAACGAATTACGTAACCTAGAACGTCAAATTAAAAATATTTTAGCTTTGCAGTTTGGCGCGAATGAGGTTTATAATTATTCTTTTGTAGATCGTACCTGGCTAGCTAAAATTGGTTTTACCTCTGAACACATAGAATTGCAAAATCCTTGGTCCGAAAATGTAAATTTGATGCGTCGCAGTTTAGTTCCAAATTTATTAGAAAATGCCATCAACAATTTTCGTTTCTTTGATGAAATAAATATTTTTGAAATCGGCAAGACTTTTATAGAAAATCAGAAGGGGCCAATTGCTCGACCAGGAGTAGAAGCTAGTTTGCCAACTCAAGATTTGTTTGCTGGTGGTCTTGTTTCTGGGGCTACCCCAGAAGAAGCTTTTTTGAAGGCGAAGGGGATGGTGGAGGCATTGTTAAATAAAGCACAAATTAAAGCTTCATATAATACTCAGAATGCCGTGAACCCATGGTGTCATCCAAATCAATTTATGGAAGTATTGGTTGGTAAGGATAGCCTTGGTTATTTTTCTGTAGTACATCCAGAGGTCGCTCAAAACATAGAATTGAATAAGCCCGTGGCTGTTTGGGAAATTAATTTAAATTTAGTTCTTAAATACTTTGAAGATAAACTCAAGTATAAAACCTTGGCTAAATATCCGGGCATCGAATTGGATCTTTCAATTCTTGTGGCTGAAAAAACAGCTTGGCAAGACATCCAAAAGTTGGTTTTGGCTGTTGAACCAAAAATTATTAAGGAGGTACATTTGTTAGATGTCTTTAAAAATGATAAAATTGAAACAGGGAAGAAGAGTGTAACCTTCCGTATTGTTTATCAATCAGAAGAAAGAACGCTTGAAATGGAAACAGTTTTAATATTACAGAAAAAAATAGTAGAGCAGTTGAGTAAGGCGGTCGGTGCAGAGGTACGTCAATAAAATAAAAAGCTTATAGCTTATAGGAATTAGCTTCTAGGTGCTGTGATTTTAAGTCATAAGCGCCTAAAAGCTAGAAGCTAAATTGCTAGAAGCTAAATATGTATGATCGAAAACTCAAAAGACATCTTTTACATTGTTTTGTCGTTTTGTATCTTTTGGTTAACAGTTTTTTTGTGCTGGGGTTTGTATTATTTAGCTCAAACCCTTAGACAAACGAATGAAGTAATTTCATCCATGCGGGAGCGTGTCGCGCATTTAACTGATATTGTTGATTTAATAAAAAGTAAAGCGCTTGGTTTTGTAACAAAAAAAGCTTTCGGTTTTATGACTGGGGCGGGCAAAGACGCTAAAAACAAAAAGAAAAAATAAGTATGCCAGAATTGGAGTTGGATTTATCGATTGGGAGTTCAATTACAGACAACCCTATGTTTTTACCAGGATTAGGAATTTTGTTTCTAATCTTTTTGTTTATTATTATACTCTATATTATTAGATATTTTTCTCTTCATCGCGGACGAGTAGCAGTATCTTTCCAAAAGAAAATTATGCTAATCACTATGCCGAAAGCTGCTCCCAAGGAGGGCGGAGGTACAGAACCACCCGCCTGGCAGCAGGTACAAGAGAAAATCGCGGTGATGGAAACATTTTTTTCAACTATTGCGGGACTTAAGGCTGAAAAGGGTATTAAGACTTGGTTTTTTGGCCATCGTGATGTTTTTTCTTTAGAAATTGTGGCCGATAAGGAGGGGAAGATTAATTTTTTTATGGCTATTCCTGCACATTGGCAGCAATATGTAGAAGAACAGCTGCAAGCGCAGTTTCCTCAAGCTTTTTTGGAAGAAGTCCCAGATTATAATATTTTTTCACCGACCGCAGTTATTGGTGGTCGCATGTTTACTTTTAAACGGGAGTACATTTTTCCCATAAAAACATTTAAGAAGTTTGATTCTGATCCATTAAATGGAATTACGAATGCCTTGAGTAAAATGGACATAGGGGACGGTGCGGCCATCCAGATTGTCATTAAATCAGCCAGAGGCAGTTGGCACGATTTCGGCGTTAAATTAGCTTCTAAAATGCAGCAGGGTAAAAGTCTAAAGGATGCCATGCGTGAAGTAAAAGGTGGCATCTGGGGCTTTATTAGTGGGATAGCTAAAGCAGCCAAACCAAAATCGGCCGAACCACAACAGCAGGAACAATATAAGTTATCACCCATGGAAGAAGAGGTTGTTAAGGGTCTGGAAGAAAAAGCTAGCAAGGCTGGAGTTGACGCTAATATTAGAATAGTTGTTTCTTGTGAACGGCCGGAAAAAACAGAAATGCAATTAACAAGTTTAGTTAATGCGTTTGCACAATACAGCATTTATCAATTCGGGAATGGTTTACAACCAGAAGAACCTTCTTTGAAAAAAATGATCCCTGATTTTATTTATAGAAATTTTGATTCTAAACGCAAGATGCTTTTCAACACTGAAGAGCTAGCTAGTTTGTATCATTTTCCAATTCCACTTATCAATGAAACTCCAAGTATCCGTTGGTTAGATGCCAAGAAAGCACAAGCACCGCTTAATGTACCGAAGGAAGGTATTATTTTGGGTAAAAATTTATATCGTGGTCGCGAAACTTTAATCCGCATCAAACGTGAAGATAGACGACGCCATCAATATATTATTGGTATGACGGGTACTGGTAAATCGTGGTATCAAGAAGGTTTGATCATGCAAGATATTGTTAATGGTGAGGGTTGTTGTTTTATCGATCCGCATGGTGATGCCATTCAACATATTTTGGAACATATTCCACAAGAACGCGCTGAGGATGTGGTCATTTTAGATCCAAGCGATGTTAGACGTCCCATGGGTTTGAATTTATTGGAATATAAAACACAAGAAGAAAAAACTTTTGCGATTAATGAAATCATGGCCATTTTTGATAAGTTGTATGATTTGAAGGCAACAGGCGGTCCTATGTTTGAACAATACTTCAAAAATGCAGCGGCTTTGATTATGGCTGATCCTGAGTCTGGTTCAACACTTTTAGAAATTTCACGCGTGTTAGCTGATGATGATTTTAGAAAATACAAACTTTCAATGTGTAAGGATCAATTGGTTAAAGATTTTTGGGAAAAGGAAGCTCAAAAAGCCGGTGGGGAAGCCTCTTTGGCCAACATGGTGCCTTACATTACCAGTAAAATGTCGCCCTTTATTTCGAATGATTTTG
Organism: Parcubacteria group bacterium GW2011_GWA2_40_23; assembly: GCA_000996245.1. Classification (GTDB taxonomy): domain Bacteria; phylum Patescibacteriota; class Patescibacteriia; order UBA11705; family JABHMO01; genus GWC2-39-14. The sequence continues at coordinate 39,708 of LBYP01000004.1, forward strand.
TGCGTCCGATTATTTCGCAGCAAAATAGCACTATCGACTTTAAGGAAATCATGAATACCAAAAAGATTCTGTTAGTCCAATTATCTAAGGGTAAAATTGGTGGGATTAATGCCAACCTCCTCGGTATGTTGATTATTGGTAAATTGCTCATGGCTGCCTTAGGACGATCTGACATGGCAGAAGAAGATCGTAAAGATTTTTATCTATATGTGGATGAGTTTCAAAACTTTTTGACTGACAGTATGGAAATTATCTTGTCTGAAGCCCGAAAATATCGTTTATGTTTAACAATTGGACACCAATACGTTGGGCAGCTGGTCAAGGGCGGGGACACAAAATTCAAAGATGCTATTTTTGGTAACGTCGGTACAAAAGTTGTTTTCCGTATTGGCGTAGATGATGCTGAGGCGCTAACAAAGGAATTTGCACCTATTTTTAATGAATATGATTTCTTGAATGTTCCAAAATACAATTGCTATGTCAAGCTACTTATAGATAATGCAAATCCACCCGGATTTAATATGGCTTCTATCCCTTTTGACAAAATACCTGGTGTCCCACCCGCTAATAAAGACTTGGCTGAGGCTATCCGAGAACTCTCACGCTTGAAATATGGTAAAGATCCAGATATAATTGAGATGGAAGTCAAAGAACGGCAACAAAAGATCTTGTGCAAAACAGCGCCACCGCTTGCCCCGAATTTACCGCCAGCAATTTAAAAAACAAAAACAAAAAGTTACGAATAGCTACTTAAAAATGATGTTACGAATTATTGCCTAAACAGTAATTCGCAACTTCAGAAAGGATGTGTTATTCGTAAATCAAAATATGATTAGTTTTTTTCGTCGTAAAAAAGAAACCGTTCAAACAGCTGAAACAAGAACAACTCCAACTGACATTCCCTTAACTCAACGCGAAATTATCCAAACCATCACGCGTATGCAGCGTGAGTTGGATCGTTTAAAATCTGTTATTACAAATGGTAAAATGGATGCCGCGGCTGAACCGAACAAAGTTTTAGAAGAGGCTTTGCTTTCAATTCAGCAAAGAACGGACGAAGATACTCAACGAAATGAATCAGAAAAAGTTATCGAAGGTGTTTTTGATGGTGAGGGGATGATTGGTGCTGATGGTGGACGTTATGATGTCCCGGCCAATTATGCGTCAAAATCAAAATTAGTTGAGGGTGATATTTTGAAGCTGACTATCAATAATATGGGTGCTTTTGTTTATAAACAAATAAAACCAATAGAGCGAGCACGTTTAGTCGGAACTTTGGAGCAAGATGAACATAGTTTACAGTATTCTGTTGAATCAGAAGGGAAAAAATGGAAATTATTAACAGCTAGCGTCACTTATTTCAAGGGAGATGTTGGGGATGAAGTAGTTTTCTTAATCCCAGCTGAAGGTGGCAGTCGCTCAGCGGCAGTCGAAAATATTATCAAGCGTTAAAATAAAGAGAGCGGTTTTTGAACTGCTCTTTTTTGCTTGCTCCAGAAGTACAAATTCTATTTGACTTCTGGATAAACCAGCACTCAAACGGAGTTTGTAGTACTGGGTTTTGTGTCTAATTTTGGCAAAAAAGATCATTTTGGCAACCATTGATTTTAGCTCATGAATCTGTTAGAATAAGGACACAAGATAAAAAAATATGTCTGTCGCGCTATACCGAAAATATCGTCCTAAAAACTTTTCTGATGTTACCAATCAGAACCATATTAAGATTACTTTGCAACATGAAATTGAAAGTAATCATTTGGGACATGCCTATTTGTTCTGCGGACCTCGAGGAACAGGTAAAACCACTTTGGCACGTTTGCTAGCCAAGGCTGTTAACTGTTTAGATTTGAAAAATAATTATGAACCTTGCAATGAATGTGATAGTTGTAAGGAAATCCTAGAGCATCGTTCACTTGATATTATTGAAATTGATGCAGCCTCACATACTGGTGTTGATAATGTCCGAGAAAACATTATCAACAATGCTCGTTTTACTCCAGCCAAGAGTAAATATAAAGTTTTTATTATCGATGAAGTGCACATGCTTTCGATTTCGGCTTTTAACGCCTTACTCAAAGTTCTCGAGGAACCACCAAAACATGTCATCTTTATTCTTGCTACGACTGAGGCACATAAGATTCCAGCGACTATTATTTCCCGTTGCCAACGATTTGATTTTAAAAAAATATTTGCGAAAGATTTGGTTACCCGTTTGCGTTGGATAGTGAGTCAAGAGGGAATGGAAGTCGAAGAAAGCGTTCTTGAACAAATCGCAAAACACGCTGGTGGTTGTGTGCGTGATGCTGAAAGTCTTTTAGAACAAGTGCTTTCTCTTGGTGGACAAAAAATAACAGCCGAACAAGCGACCTTGATATTACCACGTTCGGATCATAACTTGTTTTATGAATTATTCTCTTTGATATTAAATAAACAGAAAGCTGAAGCCCTTGGTTTTGTGAATAAGTTATTGGAAGATGGGATTGATTTAAATCAATTTACAGATAATTTCATTGAGTTCTTGCGTCAGTTGTTGATTTATAAGGTGACTAATAATCCTCATGATTTAGCGCGTGATTTTGATGATAATTTAGTAACACGTTGTATAGCGGTACTTGCAAAAGCAGAAGAAACCCAAATTATTAACATTATTAGCAAATTATTGGCCAACAAAGATCTTTTTAAACAAAATTACTTGGTCCAATTGCCTTTAGAAATTACCTTAATTGAACTCTGTAGTCTTAAAATAGCTGTTTTGACCTCAGTAAAGCCTGTTACAGCGCTCCCTTCTATTAAACCTCCAATTAATCCTGTTTCTGTTAGTACTCAGAAAGATGAAGCGATCGTTTTTGCGCCTGTTCATGAAATTAATGAAGTTCCTATTGCTGAAAAGCAAGTTGTTGAAGAAATTGTGATTCGAGAGGTAGGCGATTTAATTGGTTTTTTAAATTTTTGGCACGTAGTGCTGAAGGAAATAAAGGAACAAAACTATTCTTTGTTTATGTCATTGCATATGAGCAAGCCACTTAGTTTTGTTGATGATAAGTTGGTGTTGGGATTTTTATTTGAGTTACAGAGGACTCGGGTTGACGATTTGAAATCAATGAATATAATTAAAGAAGCTTTATTAAAACATTTGGGGAGAAAAATTGTTGTCGAAACAATAATTGATTCAAAATTAACCTTAGCCGATTTGCCTAAAAGTACAAACTTTGATAATCAAGTCGCCGCTCTTCCAAAAACACCTGAAGAAGCGGTGAGCGATGTGGCTAGTGAGTTTGGTGGTCAAGTTGTTGGCTAGTTAATTTTATATATTTGCATAGAATGCGTAGCTCGGGGATCGTCTAATGGTAGGACAGCAGGTTCTGGCCCTGCTAATCTTGGTTCGATTCCAGGTCCCCGAGCCACGCATTTTATTTTATTCTGGTTTTAGCTTCATGAAATGTGATATACTTTTTAACATATGATGAAAAAGCTTTCTGTTGATGAATTTAATAAGTATCTTTCGAAAAACAAGAAAGGCACTTATGATGCAATTAGTCCAACTGCTTGGACGGTTGCTTATTGTCGTACTTTTTCAGATATTCCATATTCTAAAGAAATTTATGATGAACTGGAGAAAAACAGAATAAAAAGTAATGCACCAGATTTACCCGATGAATATAAATTTTTAGATATGGCTCCTTTGTTTGAGGCACGACACAAATTAATTAATAAGTTAGTTTTAGAGCAGGGTTATTCTCAAATACTCGATATTGCTGCAGGGCTCACTCTGCGCGGATTAGAAATGACTCGGAATGAAGATATTGAGTATGTGGAAGTCGATTTACCTGAAATAATAAAGCAAAAGCGTTCAATAGTACGAGCTATTTTGAAAAAAGAAAAAATAACAAGCAGAAAAAATTTACATTTAGAAATTGGTAATGCTTTAAGTATAAAAGATTTGAAAAAAGCAGCCAAGCTTTTTGATAAAGATAAGCCAATTATTATAATCACCGAAGGACTGTTACGCTACCTTGATTTCCCAGAGAAAACAATTGTGGCCAATAATGTAAAAGCATTACTCAAAACTTTCGGTGGTGTCTGGATTACTCCAGATATTATTTATAAACGTAATTTGAGTCCTGCTTTTGTAGCTAATAATGAAAGAGTCTCTAAATTAACAGGCATCAATATAGAGGCAAATAAGTTTTCCAGCATTGATGCGGCCCAGACATTCTTTAAGGATTTGGGTTTTAAAATACAATTTTATGGTTTTTTAGAAGTTTTATCGGACTTGGTTTCTCCCGCAAGATTAAAAATGTCACAAAAAGATGTTAAGGAAATCATTGGCCCTCGAATTATTTTTGTTATGAAGCTTTAATATATATGGATATTATCTCGCATGGCCTTTGGGGCGGGTTAGCCTTCGGCCGAAAAAACAAATTAAATTACTTTGCATCCTTCCTTTTTGGCATTATGCCAGATATGTTTTCTTTTGGGATTCTGTCCATTGCCGCTGTCTTGGGTTTAGTAAAAGGTCCAAATTGGGGACAAGGGATTCCTAGCCCAGATGCTATTCCCGCATTCGTTCATACTCTTTATAACCTGACTCATAGTCTTATTACTTTTATACTTTTGTTTGGTATCGTCTGGGTTATTCGCAGAAAGCCATATTTACCGATGTTGGCTTGGGGCTTACACATTTTAGTTGACATCCCTACGCATTCATTCGATTTTTTCCCAACACCTTTCTTAGAACCACTTTCAAGCTTTATGCTTAATGGCATCAGTTGGGGCCATCCGATTATCTTTTATCCTAATGTGATTTTGTTGATTGCCGGTTATGTGGTTTGGTGGACAGGCAAAAGGAAGAAGATTCCCTGATTTTAGCCTTCATTTGACATTTTAGATTTTCTACGTCATATTGTAATTGTGCTTGTGGGCGAAAGCCCCGTTTCAGCTAAAGGATTTCCGAAGCTGAAGACAAGCACATATAAAAATACCGCTTTACAAAGCGGCATTTTTTTTACTCATTTTCTATATCATCTGTATATAATTTTTGCACTGTATTAGTTTTTATTTTTGAGTATGGCATAACACTCCAGACGAGTGTATTCCCATCTCCAATTTTTTTTAGGATGGCTTTAATTTTAATTTGTTTTATTCCAACAATGGCTACAAATCCAAAATACTCAACAGTTTTTGTGTGACTTAAACCATCGTTTTTTTTCTCCAAACTCCATCAAACATTTTCTGTATTCTTGAAGGGTTCCTGCCTTACGAATCACATCAAGGGCTAGTGGTAGGAGGTTGAATTTTAATAACTGTTCTCGTTTGTTCCGGGGTCTCCTCGCCGAAAATTGAAGATGATGAAAACCATCTGAGTTTAAAATAATTTTACTTTCTAAGAAAGGATTATAGACAGGTGATTGTGCTTGGTATAATTTCAAAACCTTTTCTTTTCGTTTATAAAATTGTTTTAAAAAAATTTCATTTTCCATAATTAAAGTTTAAATGGATGAGAAAATAAGTGCAAGTTTAGGGGTAAGCTAGAGTTTGTGTAGATATTTCGCTTGTGCTATACTTGACATGTCAAGTATACTAATAACAATAAATTTATGCACAAAGTAAGTGTTGGAGTTCAATTTTTTCTTAATTTAAGTAAAACAGAGACAATTTTATCACATCGTCTTGATCGTGGTTTAGGCGGTCTTGGTTGGAACGAATTTCTGATTCTTTTTCAACTAGATCAATCCAAGGACCAATCATTAAGCCGAATCGAATTAGCGGGGAAAGTAGGCTTAACTGCCTCTGGGATCACACGCATTTTATTACCGATGGAAAAGGTGCATTTAATCACTAGTGGCCCAGTGGAAGCCGATGCAAGAGTTCGTGCTGTTATGATTGCTGAAGGAGGAAAGACAAGATTGTCAGAAGCAATTTCGCGTATAGAAGAATTTTCTGAAGAGCTTTTTACTGCCAATGAAACAAAAGAAGCTGAAAAGATTTCTGAATTTTTGCGTCTAATCTCAGGAAAGATATTAATGAGTTAATAGTTTACATTGTGAGTACATCGAGGTATTATTAATTTCATTATGAGCAATAAGACACCGACGCAACTTATTTCTGATTATTTAAAAGGCGATAATGAAGCCTTTGATATTTTGATTGCAGAGACATTACCTTATGTCTATTGTTATTTGTTCCGTTATGTTTACAATGAAGAAGATGCCCAGGAATTAGCACAAGATACATTCGTAAAGGTGTGGAAAAAAATAAAACATTTTGATGCCAAGAAAAATTTTAATACTTGGCTTTTAACGATTGCACGCAACACCGCAATTGATTTTTTACGTAAGAAAAAAGAAATAGTTTTTTCTGATTTAGTGAGTGATGATAATTTAGAACAGAACGATTTTGAGGACTCTCTTGTCGACGATGAATTGATTCCCTCAGAAGTTTATGAAAAGCAGGAAACAACTGAGGTTGTTGAAAAATCGATCAAAGAACTGCCTTTGAAGTACCGAGAAATTTTAATTTTGCATTATCTGGAGGGCTTTTCCTTATCTGAGGTGGCGGAGATGTTGAAGCTGCCCCCAAACACCGTTAAAACACGTAAATTGAGAGGAATTCGTCTGTTACGAGAACAATGGATTGATACAAAATGAATCTATTTTTAACTTACTTACGTATATACTAATATGCCAGACAATTTCAAAAAATTATTTTCTCAACTAAGTGAAATTCATATCCCTGATGGCTTAGCTGATAAAATCGCGAAAGAAATTAATCACAGACAACGTAGGATGATTTTTATTAAGTCATCTTTATTTGTTTTCACGGCTTTGTTTTCAGGTGTCCTCTTATTTCTTGCCACAGCCTCAACTCGAGTTGCCTTTGTGGAGAGTGGTTTTGTTCAATATTTTTCATTATTGTTTTCTGATGCTTCCGCGGTTTTCGAATCAAGCGGAAGTTTTATGTATGTTTTGATTCAGACTTTACCAGCATTTAAGATAGCTATAACGACTGGTGTTTTGATCATTTTTCTGTTAACAATTAGATGGACTTTAAATAATTTACGAAAAATTAATTTATTAAATAATCTATAATAATATGAATGAATTATTGAAAAATAAAGTTTTTCAAGTTGCTATTGCTTCTCTTTGTGTTTTATTAGTGTTTCTTTTAGGCTTGTCAGTCGGATTAAGCGTCGGGAAACACGAACGAGGTTTTGCCAATGATTGGAGCGATAATTATCATAAAAACTTTGCTGGACCACGTGGTGGCTTTATGCAAGAAATGATGAAGGATCAAGAAATTATAAATGCTAATGGGGTTTTTGGGCAAATTATTAAAATAGAAGGCAATGATCTCGTTGTCAAGGGAGATAAAGATATTGAGAAGCTGATTGTTGTTGGTGCAAAGACAATTATCAATCGCGGACGAGAGACAGTTACTCAAGCAGACTTAAAGGTTACAGACAATATCGTTGTAATCGGTGAACCAAACGCCGAAGGGAAAATTGAGGCCAAATTAATTCGCGTTATGCCAGCGTTTGGTGGACAACCAGTATTGCCACCAGCACAGATAAAATAATAAATTGAGAAAGATTTAGAATTAATATGATAGAAAAGTCAAAAATTTTAATTAAGTGGCACAAGATAATTTCAATTGTGATTGTTTTGATTGTCCTTGTCTCTGGTTATTATCTGTATAAACATTTTTCGACTGCTTCAGTCGAGACGAGATATCAATTTGCTACAGTTGAAAAAGGAACTATCATTAAAACCATTTCCGGTAGCGGTCAGGTTGTGGCCACAAATCAAGTAGACATAAAACCAAAAGCATCTGGTGAAGTCATTCGAGTCGCAGTAAAAAAAGGTCAGGAAGTTAAGGCTGGTGCTATCTTGGTCCAATTAGACGCAGGGGATGCCTGGCGAACCGTGCGTGATGCTCAGCTTAGTCTTAAGAGTGCTCAATTGGCGTATGATGAAGTTAAAAATGGTGCGACCGAAGCAGAATTAACACAATCAGAAAATTCGTTGACAGCCGCAAAAACAACAGTCGAGAAATTAAAACTTTCTCAACAAAACGGTTATCAAGATGCTCTTGAAGCTGAGCAAAAGCTCAGGGACAGTGTAACAAAGTCATATGAAGACATGTTTAATTCCATCACTGATGCATTTTTAGATTTCCCAGACGTGATTTCTGGCTTGAATGAAGTTTTATACAGTAAGGGGATTGCCAGTTCCGAGGGTTCAATTGACGCTGGGACTTTAAATACAGATGCTCTTATTAATACGATCACAAAGGACACAGATAAGGGCGGTATTGTTAGTTCCCAAATTCTGGCTGAAAATAACTATGATCAAACACGACCTTATTTTGACTCAGCCTTTATTGATTATCGAAGCATTACACGTTATTCTGATCAAACAACATTAAAAACATTCTTGGATAGAACGATTGAATTAACAAGAAAATTATTTGAAACAGCTAAGAGTGAAAGCAATTTTATTGATTCTTGGGTTGATTTGAGAACTCAGGAGGATCAACAGATTTTTTCGAAAGTGACATCATATCAAAGTGACTTAAGTGGCTACTTAAGTACAATCAACAGCGACTTATCTAGTCTATTAGCTGTAAAAAGTACTTTAGATACAAATATTTCTTTATTGGCACAAAAGCAACGAGATATTGAAACGTCAATAAAAAATAATCCCTTGGATTTAGCTGCGGCGGAAGCGTCTTTGAAAGAAAAACAAATCGCTTACAATGAGTTAAAGGCAGGAGCAACGGAAAGTGATCTTCTATCTCAGGAAATATCTTTAGGGCAACGACGGAACTCTTTATATGATGCGCAAGAAACTTATGCAGATTATACTGTTCGAGCACCTTTTGATGGTGTGGTCGCGGTCTGCGATTTGGTGAAAGGGGATATGGCTTCTTCTGGAACTGCGGCCGTTACTCTTATGACAAAACAACAAACTGCAGTAATTTCCTTAAATGAAGTTGATGTGGCTCAAGTCGCTGTGGGGCAAAAATCAAATATTACTTTTGATGCTTTACCCGACTTAAATATTACAGGACAAGTTGCGGAGCTTGATTCTTTAGGGACGACTTCGCAGGGTGTTGTCTCGTATGAAGTTAAAATATTATTTGATGTTCAAGATGAACGTATTAAACCCGGCATGAGTGTTTCTGTAACTATTACGACCGATTTGAAACAAGATATCTTGCTTGTACCAAACGCAGCCATCAAATCTTCTGGTGATACTAATTATGTCGAAACGCCAGCACAAAAACTAACAGATGAGAATGCTTTTTCTTCCACTGGCATCATTTTGTCAGATACATTGAATCAACAGAATGTCGAGGTTGGGATTTCTAATGACTCGGATACAGAAATTGTTTCTGGATTAAAAGAGGGTGATCAAGTTCTTATTAAAACAATCAACGCAACAAGTACAACAACGCAAACCAAGAGTATATTGCAGGCTGCAACAGGCAGTCGAAGCGGTCTTGGAGTCGGCATGCGCCCAGATTAAAATATGATTGAATGTCAAAACATAACAAAGGTTTATAAAACAGGTGATCAAGAAGTTGAAGTCTTGAAGGGTTTATCTTTCAAAATTCAAGACGGTGAGTTTGTGGCTATTATTGGGCCATCGGGCTCTGGGAAATCAACCTTGATGCATATACTTGGAGCGCTTGATACACCTACCGCCGGGAAATACATAATCGATGGCGAAGACGTGTCAAAACTTGATGATGATGAATTGGCCACAATACGCCAAACTAGAATTGGTTTTGTTTTCCAATCATTTAATTTGTTATCGAGGTCAACGGTATTGCGCAATGTAATGTTGCCACTAGTTTATGCCAATGTGCCTCGTGCACAGCGGGAACAGAAAGCGCACACAGTTTTAACTAATGTCGGGCTTGAGTCAGATCTATTCTTACATCTTTCTAATCAACTCTCCGGCGGCCAAATGCAACGAGTGGCTATTGCTAGAGCTTTAATTAATGATCCAGTTTTAATTTTAGCTGATGAACCGACTGGTAATTTAGACACAAAAACAGGCGCACTAGTCCTAGAGATATTTAAAAAGTTAAATCGAGAAAAGAATAGAACTATTGTTTTAATTACCCATGACCATGATGTCGCTCAAGCGGCTGATCGAATCATTTCTATTAAAGATGGTGTTATTGTCTCGGACAGTACAAAATAAGTTTATATGCTAAAAAGGGATCTTGTTGAAGAAACATACCTGGCTCTAATTGCAAATAAAGTGCGTTCTTTTTTGACTGTCTTGGGAATTGTTATTGGAATTGGTTCCGTAATTGCCATGATTGCTATCGGTCAAGGGTCTCAATCGTCGATTCAATCAAATATTCAGTCACTCGGTTCAAATTTGATTATGGTGACGCCTGGGGCTCCTCGTGGAGTTGGAACTCAAGTAAGCCAGGGGCGTGGCAGTGCAACTACTTTGGTCATGAAAGATATTTCAGCTATTAAAGCGGAAAGTCAGCAATATGCCGCAATAGCACCAGAATTATCTAGTCGATATCAAGTAACTGCTAAAGGGACGAATACAAACACCTCTATTGTTGGTGTTACCTCAGATTATCCTGAAGTCAAAAATATTCAGGTTGCTTCTGGTGTTTTTATTTCCGATAAAAATAATTCTAATAGAGCCAAGGTAGCTGTCGTCGGTCCAACTGTTGTAACTGATTTGTTTGGTGACGGTGTTGATCCAGTAGGGCAAACTATTCGGATAAAAAGCATTAGTTTTCAAATTGTGGGAGTAACATTGGCTAAGGGTGGTTCTGGGTTTGGAAGCCAGGATGATATGATTTTTATTCCACTGACCACGGCACAACAATATTTGGCTGGGAGTGATCGTTTGAGTACGCTCAGTATTCAAGCGATTGATGCCAATGGAATGTCTGAGTTACAAACAGAGATCACAGACATTTTATTAAAAAGTCATAATATTTCTGATCCACAAGCAGCTGATTTCCAGGTCTTGAATCAAGCTGATATTGTGAGTGCTGCTTCTTCTGTGACACAAACATTTACTATGCTTTTGGGTTCAGTAGCTGCGATTTCACTTTTAGTTGGTGGTATTGGCATTATGAATATGATGCTTACGAATGTGACGGAACGAACAAAAGAGATTGGTTTACGCAAAGCGATCGGGGCCACTCGAGCAGAAATTAGTTCACAATTTTTAATTGAAGCAGCCATGCTAACATTTTTGGGTGGGATATTTGGAGTTATCCTGGGCTGGTTAGTGGCACTCTTGGTTCAGAAGTTCGGCGGCATAACAACAGAGATTACAACTTCATCCGTATTATTAGCTTTTGGTGTTTCAGCTGCTATTGGAATTGTTTTTGGATATTATCCAGCACTACGAGCATCAAAGTTAAATCCAATTGAAGCTTTGCGTCACGAATAATTAAATTAATAAATAAAATTTATGGACAAAAAAACTATTATTAAGCATGTTGTTGGTGTAATTATAATCGTTGGAATTTCATTTGCAGGAGGTTTGTTTGGTGCGAAACTAATGCAAAAGGGGAATAATAAAAATCAAGCTGCGTTTTTCAAGACGGGAAACTGGCAGGGTGGCGCTCCTGACGGTCAAAAAGGTGGTATGCGTAATCTTGGGGGTGGCCTCGCAAACGGTGAAGTCATATCTAAAGATGCACAAAGTGTTACTATAAAAATGCGAGATGGCGGCTCAAAAAACGTTTTATTTTCAACTTCAACCAAGATATTAAAATCAACGGCAGGCATCATCGATGATCTTAAGGTAGGGGATACTGTAATGGTTGTTGGAAAAACGAATACTGATGGAAGTGTGAATGCGGAAAGTATCCAAATTCAGTCTGCAGAATTAGCTCTAATTTCACCTGTAAAACTAGAACAAAAACAATAATTTTAGAGCATTTTGGGTCTTTCATAGAAGTCTGAGTTTCACCTAAATTTACACCTTATATTGACATTTCGCAGGATCTTTGCTATAATGTATATGTTTGTAAGGTGCTCAAAGAGTTTCCAAGTCCAAAGATCATTTAGTCTTTTGTGCGGAAAGTTATTTGAGGTAAAGTGTCGACCTTCAACATTTTATTAAAAAGACTAAGAAATGTACTATGGCAAAGAAACTATTTGTAGGAAGTATTTCCTTCAATACAACTGATGAAAGCTTGCGCGCTTTTTTCGAGCAAGTTGGAACAGTTGAAACAGCTACTATCATCAAAGATAGAATGACTGGTCGTTCAAAAGGCTTTGGCTTCGTTGAAATGTCAAATGACGATGAAGCTACAGCTGCTGTTGCTCAACTTAATGGCAAAGAATTAGACGGTAGAGCAATCGTAGTTAATGAAGCACGTCCTCGCGAAGACAAATAATCTCTTCCGATAAAAAAAATTCCCCGTAAGGGGAATTTTTTTATTGATTTATTTAGAAGTATAATCCTCCAGCATGACGCATATCCTCTTGAAATTGCGCTTGTCTTTCGCGATAACTAGCTAAAGCTGAGCTAGCACCTTTGCCAGTACCCATATAATGTTTATCGTACATGGGTTCAGCCGCCTTTTTGGCTGTTTTTACCCTGGCTGCAGCCTCTTTTTGCTCCTTAGTCTTGAAGCCGAACAAATAACGCGCACCCTTTAAGAAACCAGCTCGTTGTGCTTCAAGCGCCAATTCTGCTTCATCTAACTCTTTATAAGCAGCTCGGGCTTCGGCGAAGCCAGCTTCTCTTTCTTTTTGTTTGGCAATGTCAGCGTCTTCAACTGCCACTTTAGCATCGAATTCCTCCATGTTAAGTTGATGTTCTGCAAAGCTTATTTGTAAAGTTTCAATAATGTTTTTTTGAATTATGATACTGCCAGCGATGTCATATTTTTTATTGATCGCTTTTAAAAGATCAGCTGTTGTTGAACCAGGGACGTTTGGCACAATGTCTAATTTAGAAGTAAGCTCATTTAATCTAGAATATTCTGTTTTAAGACGTTCAGCTATTGAAACCTGAGCTGTTGCTTCCATCCAGGCCAAGTAACGAGCACTTTCTTTATCCCATTTTGCAGAATCCATTTTTCCTTCTGCTGTTAATGTGCGGAAGTACTTATTGGTAGCTTCAAATCTTTTCACTGCGTCTTTGGCTGCTTCATCAGATTTCACTAACCAGAATTTTGAGTCACGCATTGTCAATTCAGCTTCAGCATCAGTAACTTCTTTTTCTCCTTTGATGACAGACAGTTCTGGGGTTTCCGGTTCAGAACGTCTGGTTTCTAGTACTTCTTTTGGTGCTGCTTCGGGAGTTGCTTCCTGTGGTGCAGCATCTTTGTTTGTAAACCATCCTATAGTGTTTAAGTTAATTATAATTATTTAATACGCTATAAGTATACCATAGAGAAACTATTTACATCAAGAACATTCTCTAATTTTAGTGACAAAAGGGGCTGTTCAAGTTAAAAAAATAACCCCGCATTTTGCGAGGTTATTTTTTATACATATTATTGCATTTTTGGTGAAAGAGCTTCCATTGTACCAGGTAATCTGCGAGTAAAGGATTTGCTGTTTGTTGCAGAAGATCCTGCTAATCCAGATTTCTGCATTCGGGCATCAATTTCTTTAACGGCTGCTTCTGCTTCAGCTAATTCTTTTTCAGCGGCGTTTACAGAAACATTAGCGCCACGCATGAAGAAACCACCAAGCTTTTTTAAGAAACCACCTTTAAGTTCCTTAATTTTATCTTCTGCTTGGACTAAACGATCATAGGCCTTGGTAGCAATGTTATAAAGATTCTGTTCTTTACCGCCCATGCGACCGTCCATTTCTGCTTCAAGAGCAGCAATATCAAGGTTTGTTTCGTTGTAGGCTTGTTCAAGACTATCTACGCAAGCTTTTTCAAAAGCGACTAATTCTCGAGCCTTAGCAATGCCAGTCTGATATTCTTTAAGTGCTTTTTCATAGCTAGCATTTGCTTCAAGATTAGCTTCTCGTTTAGCGAATGATTCGCCGGAGCTTGCAAGTACTTTTTCAGCACCTGCAGGTAATGGCATTGGAGGTGGTACAGATAAAACTTCGTCCAATGCAGCGACGGCTGAATCATAAGCTCTAGAATGTGCCACTAACAATTCGCATCTTGGAATCTGGCTGCAACCTGCTTCCCAAGCTTTCTTTTGTGCACTTTCGGCCCATGTGCCGCTACCTTTTGATTCTTTTTGTTGTCTAAAATATTTATTAGAACGATCAAATAAAGAGCTAGCTTTTTTCTCAGCTGCAGTTGCTAATTCTGCCCATTTTAATCCAGCAGAAACTGGTTTAACTTCAGCTTTTTTTCCTTCTTTAGCTACTTTTAGTTCAGGTTTTGTAGGTTCATCACGTCTAGTTTCAAGAATTTAAGCTTCTGGAGCTGCTTCTGGAGCTTCTGACTTTTTTGCGGCAGAACCGCCAAACCACTTGTCGAAATTACCAAATACCATAGTTTTTAAGTTAATTTAATTTTTTATGATAAATTATTTAATACAAATTAATTATAGCATACTTCCTAGCTTTTGTCAACCTTTTGGCTAAATTTAGTAGAAATTTTGATATTTTTTAATTTCTCGCTATAATAGAGCTAAATATGAATACTATTTTTAATGCCATTATTGTGCATTTTGATGAAATTGGTCTTAAAGGCAAGAACCAAAAATTTTTTGTGCGTAGATTGGTGGAAAATGTCAGCCAGAAGCTTAAAACTGATGTTAAAATCGGAGCCAAGAAATTGGTCGTGTCCTGGCCAAAAAACAAATCGTGGGATCAGATTGCTAGTCTCTTAAATATTATACCAGGAATTGCTTTTTTTGCGCCAGCCACAATCTGTGCATCAAAGCTAGAAGATATTAAAATAAATTCCAAAAAAGTAATTGAATTTTATAAGCCACAATCGTTTAGGTTTACCGCGCGACGAGCGGACAAAAGCTTTGAAATGGATTCATTAGAGCTTAGCCGAGAATTGGGATCAGTTGTACTGGATGCTTTTCCGGATCTCAAGGTGAATTTAAAAACTGCAGATATAGATGTCCGCGTTGAAGTCGACAAAGAGAGCACAGCCATCTTAGGGCAACAAGAACAGGGAATTGGTGGTTTACCAGTCGGTACCACTGGAGAAGTTCTTTGTTTGTTGTCAGGAGGCTTTGATAGTCCAGTCGCTGCTTATTTAATGATGAAGCGCGGAGCACATGTTAATTTTATTCATTTTCAAAATCAAACAATTAATAAAAGTGGAGTTGAAGATAAAATAAAAGATTTAGTAAAAATACTTTCTCTTGTTCAGGGCGAATCGAAATTACTTATTGTCCCTTTCGCTGATTTACAAAAAGAGGTTATTAAAAGTGTTGATTCCAAAGTGAGGATGATCGTTTACCGTCGTTTAATGTATAAAATTGCAGAGAGAGTTGCGAAACAAAACAAAGCTTTAGCTTTAGTTACTGGCGATAGTTTAGGTCAGGTTGCTTCGCAAACTCTCGAGAATATGAGTGTTATTGCGTCAGCGACTTCAATGCTAAAGTTGGCGCCACTTTCAGGAACTAATAAAATAGAAATAATAAATCTGGCTCAAAAGATTGGCACCTATGACATTTCAGTCCGTCCGTATGGAGATTGCTGCAACTTGTTGGTCGCTCTACACCCTGAAACCAGTGCACGAATCCAAGACATTGAACGAGCGGAGTCAAAGATTGATTTTCAACCATTAATTGAATCAGCCATAAATAAAATTCAAACATTTACTTTTTAATTATGAAACTACTAAAAACAATCAGGGATAATGATTTCGGACTCGAAGAAAAAAGTGAGAAGCTTCAATTAAGAGAAGCCTCTCGTGCTATTGTTATTAATGATAAGAATGAATTAGCCATATTGTATGTTTCAAAAAAGGATTTTTATAAAATCCCAGGCGGTGGGATTGAAACGGGTTAAGATAAAATTACAGCATTAAGGCGTGAAGTATTAGAAGAGGCTGGGTGCGAAATTGAGATTATTGAAGAATTGGGTGAAATTATAGAATACCGAACGCATTTTCGTGTTTTGCAAAAATCATATTGTTATTTGGCACGTGTTGTGGGTACTATTGGAAAACCAAATTTCGATGAGGGGGAACTGGCAGATGGGTTTGAGGTTCGATGGATGAGTTTGGTTCAAGCAGAAGAGTGTATCCGTTCGGTGGCTACTAATGATTATTTGGGGCGTTTTGTAACAGATAGGGAATTGACGATTTTAGAAGAAGCAAAGAAATATTTATAAAACATAAATGGGATTGATTCCCATTTTTTGTTTAAGGGCAGGGGAGTAAAAAAGGGGGGAAAGGGGTAAGTATTAAGGGGTTTTGCTTAACCCTTATCCCATAATCCTTATCCCTAATCACTTGCTTAATTATTATGGGGCTGTGGATAACTTTTGCATTACTCTCCTATCAGGAATATAATTTAAATAGGAATTATTCTTAATTGTATTTATGTAAAATGGCTGCAGAAAAACTTGTTCCAATTCGTAATACCAATCAGCGTCAACTGATTTTTGAATATTTAGAACACACACTCACCCACCCCACGGCTGAACAAATTTTTCAGAATATGCGCCAAGAACTTCCGCGGATCAGTTTTGGGACGGTTTATCGTAACTTAGACATTCTCGAGAAACAGGGTTTGATTTCAACTGTAATTTATTCTAAGGAACACGTTCGTTATCAGGTCGGGTCGATGAATCATTCTCATTTTGTTTGTTCTAATTGCGATAAGGTTAAAAATGTTGTTATTGATGATTTAACTGACTTAAACAATCAAGTTTCCCGTCGTCATAAAGTAATGGTGCAAAAGTATAATTTAATTTTTTACGGACAATGCGCGAATTGTCAAAAAATGTAAAAAGGTAGGGACAAAAATTTTTGTTCCCTACCTTTTTTGTCCCTACGTTTTTTTGATGGTTGTTTATACAGAGACACCAAGAACTTCGCGAATAATATAACCGATGATAAATGATATTAAGGCAACGCTTAAACTTAAGATTACCATTTCCCAAAATTTTCTTTTAAAGGGGACTTCTTTCACAACTGAAATATAATAGTTGAACAGAAAGATTATCAGAATGGCAAGTAGAATTGTAGCACCAAGCGCGAGATATGGGTTTGTAAATATGAAAAATGGAAGAGTTAATATAACTGCAGTTATTATGTAAGTTATGCCCGTATAAATTCCAGATCTTAATGCAGTTCTTGATTTTTGTTCTGCTTTTTGTGAAAGATATTCCGAAGCAGCCAGAGAAAATGTTGCTGAAAATCCAGTCACTAATCCGGCCAAGGCAATTAAATTTGTTTGCTGAAAAGCAAGAGTAAAACCAGCTAAGGCGCCAGTAAGTTCAACAAGTGAATCATTAAGACTTAAAACAATGGCACCAATAAAATGTATTTTTGTTTCTTTTAGAAGGTGCATTAACTTTTTTTCATGTTCTTGTTCTTCTTTTATTATTTTTTCGATCTCAGTATTGTCCTTGGCGTATTCTTTATATAAATGTTGTGATCTGCGTTCTTCATTTTCCATGGATTTTATGGCGAATGATAAGCCTAGGATGTGAGAAAGAAAAAGAACCCAAAATGTTTCCCAGTTATTTGCCACAACCTTTGTTTTTGAGAGACTCGCCCAAAAATCATGATGTTTTTGTTCATCAGTGGCTATCTTTTCTAGTGCATCTCGACGTTCAGCAGTTTTTGCTTGACGTGCAAGTTTTAGATATAGTTTGTACCCAGTCAGTTCTTTCTTTTGAAAATTTAGAATAAGGCTTTGTTCCATATTTTTGTAGAGTTTTAGGACTATATTATAAACTTATTATAGCATTTATGGACATAAATATACACTATTTTAGCTAAATTTATTGCCAAATTGGGGATAATTCAATGGCTTGGTTTGACTTTTGGATTGTATTGTGCTATAATAAAAGGGTATGAAAATTGCTTTCATTGGTCAAAAAGGTATCCCTATGAAATTCGGTGGTGTTGAAAAACACGTCGAAAGTCTCGCTGTTGGTTTAGCTGAACGTGGGCATGATGTCTATGCTTATACCCGTCCTTGGTATACACCTAAAAAATTAAAAATTTATAAAGGCGTGCATTTGATTTCTTTGGGTTCTTTTAAGACCAAACATTTAGATGCTATTAGTCATTCTTTTAAGGCTAGCATTGATGTTTTGCGTCGTAATTTTGATGTCGTACATTATCATGGAGTTGGTCCAGCATTAATGGCTTGGATTCCGAAATTATTTAAGCCTAGCTGTAAGGTTGTCATTACCTTTCACTGTATTGATCGCTACCATCAAAAATGGGGTTTGCTCGCTCGCCTAGCGCTTTATTTGGGTGAATGGGCGGCTGTTCATTTTGCAGATGACACCATTACAGTTTCAAAAACATTACAAAATTATTGCGCTGATACTTATAGTGCCGATACCATTTATATTCCTAATGGGGTTGATATTGTTAAAGATACTTCAGCCGAAATTATTAAAAAGAAATATGGTTTAACAAAGGGAAGTTATATTCTTTTCTTATCTCGATTAGTTAAGCATAAAGGCGCTCACTACCTTATTGAAGCCTATAATCAACTTCATACAGATAAGAAATTGGTGATTGCCGGTGGTTCTGCTTTTACAGATGATTATGTTAAATTTTTAAAAAAACAAGCACAATACAATCCTAATATAATTTTTACTGGTAATGTGGAGGGTGGTAGTCGTGAATGGAAAGAATTATATTCAAATGCTTACCTCTTTGTGCATCCATCTGAAAGTGAAGGCTTGCCGATTGTTGTTTTAGAAGCCATGAGTTTCGGTTTGCCGGTGCTGGCTTCAAATATCCGTGAGAACATGGAAGCCATTGCCGGTGGTCATGGATTTAGTTTTAAGAATAAAAATGTTAATGATTTGAAAAAGAAATTAGAGCATTTAATTAATTCTCCGAAATTAGTTAATGAGGTTGGGCTTGATGCCAAAAAATATGTTCTTGAAAACTACAGTTGGGTTGATATTGTTAATTCAGTTGAACATGTGTATCAGGAACTTTTGAGTTTTAATGTTGTAAATAGTTTTTCGGGGAAAGCAATTCATATCAGATAAAATATAAACATGTACCGCATCGGTAGGGAACAAAAATTTTTGTTCCCTACCGAACAATACGGTACATTTTTTATTTTATCGGTGTAATAATTTTAGGGTCTGGACTATATTTTTTGTTCTTGATCTTCCATTGTTCTACGTACTGTCCCAGACCCTTTTGGTTGAATTTGTTCTTGACCGAAGTTCTGTTTTGTGACCAGCTTAAGAGGCTTTCGAAGTTTATTTTGTAACGTCCTTGAACCACAATATATCTTAGTTCTTCGCGACTAAGGGCTCGGCGGACAGTGTGTGGATCCACTCCAAAAAGGCGGGCAGCCTCTGATACAGAGACTCTAATTGGATGTTTCTCTTGTTCCATAAATAGGCGTATTTGTCTACACTAGTGTATACAATTTAGGCATTTTTAGCATACTCTCCTGGTTGTATTTCGTCAAGTGGGGAAGCAAAATAAAGTTCAATTTTAGAGGTTTTCCCCATTTACTTTTTGATAGTTATCCTGTATAGTGTGCTACATCAGCCTGAACAAATTTTGTAACAAAATTAACCCTTTAACGTCATATTAGATGAGTGCAAATTCTTTGCAAGAAAAATTCCTGATATACAAGGTACGGCAAAACAAAGATGCAGAAGCATACGGAAAACTTTATGATTGCTATATCGATCGAATTTACCGGTTTGTCTACTTTAAAGTGAGTGTGCGCGAGGACGCAGAGGACATCACCTCAGAAGTGTTTTTGAAGGCCTGGGAGTACATAAATACTACGACCAGGAAAATAGAAAACTTTAATGCGCTTATTTACCGGGTAGCTAGAAATTCAGTCATTGATTATTATCGTAACAAAAGAATCAATGTTAGTACTGATGATGAAGATAACATGATTCAAATCCAGGATAAAGAAAATATAGTTGCAAAAATGGATGTCGTAATAGATCGCGGAAATATAGAAAAACTGTTGAGTCATTTAAAAGAAGTCTATCGCGACGTTATACTGCTAAAATACATTGAAGAATATAGTATCAGTGAAATAGCCGACATTACCGGGAAATCAAAAGCGAATGTGCGTGTGCTCTTGCACCGAGGCATTCAAGCTCTAAAAGAAATAAGCGAAGGTTAAAACAATGGACAACATTGTCGAACAACTTAAGACTTTGAAAGAGATTAAACCGCGCGCAGAATGGGTAAATTCTTCACGCGAACTTTTGTTATCTCAAATTAGCGCGCAAGCTGAAAATTCCAAAACATTAGTTGGTGCCAATGTTTGGTTCTTTTTTAAATCAGCAATGCCAAGCGGGGTGCTACGTTTTGTCGCGCAGCCAATTGGAGTTTTGAGTGTTATTCTTCTCTTTATTGCTGGAACAGGAATTTTGGGTGTAAATGCTTCAAAAACAAGTTTGCCGGGCGATTTACTTTATCCAGTAAAATTAACCTCAGAAAAAGTTTCGCTTTCTTTAATTATAAATGACAGTAAAAAAGCCGAAAAACATCTTGAATATGCAGAAGAACGAGTCAAAGAAATGGAGGCTGTTTCAGCTCAACCATTAGAAACTCAAGACAAGAAAGATAAGATTAAGCAAGCTGTTTCTGGATTAATGGATCAAATGGAAGGCGCACAAAATCAATTAGATAAAGTTAAAGATGCGAATGAATTGGGACAGACTGAAAATAAAGTTATTGTAGAAGTTGCTCTTGGCGTTGATAAGAAAGCAGAAGAACTAAGTCAGAAAATTGCCATTCAAAAAGAAGAATATAAAGAAGATAAAGAACTCGAAACAGCTTTTGGAGCCGCACAAGCATCAACCAATCAAACTGGCGTGAAGGCTGTAGAGGTAGTTATTAACGGCGTTGAAAATTCAAAACTAGAAATGCCGACCAAGGAAATCATGAACGTTATTCAAAAGAAAATAGAAAACACAGCGGTGACAGTTGAAGAAATGAAAAAGTCTATTGAACAGGCTGGCGCAGTTGAAAATCAGGTTGATGTGATTCTCGAAATGAAAGATAGACCAACAACCGCAACATCAACACTTTCTGAAGCTCAGGAATTTTTAAACCAAGGCGATTTAACAGGCGCAATTGAAAGAATAAAAACAACAGTTGGAATCACTAACGAAGTTAAAGATACTGTTAGTCATGTTGAAGCGACTATTGTTTCCCCTGCTCCGGTTGTTAATAGTACTGTGGTCGTTCCAGAGCCAGCGGCTGTGGATGTTAAAGTGAATACGGATGTGATTATTAAACCTACTAATTAAGTAATTATTATAAAATCCTAAAGAACTCTCTTTGGGTTGTGGTGGCCAGCAGGTCGAGGGGTGTCAAAACCTCGGTTGCTACATAACTAAAATTAAAAGGTGGTATGTGATTATTTCTAGCTATAGAGGAAATAATTCGTACTGCCGATAAGAAAGATTAAATTAAGTATGAAAAAAGTTCTAGTCATGAGCGTGGTGTTAGCCACACTTGTATGGACAATGGGACTAGCTACATTTATTCCTGCCGTTTCAGCTGCTACTTTAACAGCTGGCGACTTGATTAAGGGTAGTGGTTCAGCTGTGTATTTTTACGCTGCTGATGGAAAACGTTATACTTTTCCAACATTGTCAACATACATGACCTGGTATGCTGATTTTTCAACAGTGAAAACAATCACTGACAGCGAAATGGCAGCTATTTCTTTAGCTGGTAATGTAGTTGTTAGACCAGGTACAAAGTTGATCAAGATCGACACAGTTCCAAAAGTTTTTGCAGTCGAACCTAAGGGTAAATTAGTTTGGGTAGCTTCTGAAGCTGTTGCAAACACTCTTTATGGTGCTGATTGGGCAAAAAAGATTGTCACAATTCCAGATGGATTTTGGACAAACTATACAGACTCAGGTTTATCTTTAAGTGGTACTACATATCCAGAAGGACAGCTTGTTAAATGGGCTGGCTCAACAAACGTATATTATGTAACAGGCGGTAAGAAGGCTTTAGTGTCTTCAGATGCTGTTCTTGCTGCTAATATGTGGAAAGCTGGTGATGTAGTTACTGCTCCTGCATCAATTATAATGGTAGATGGCACAGCTATTACAGCTGCAGTCGCTACTCTTGTTGATGTCTCACAGGGCGGGGGCGCTGGTTCAGTTGTTGTCCCAACGGGTGCTGGCACTTTGACAGTTGCTTTGGCTGGTGACACTCCAGCTGCATCTCCAGTTGCTGTTTCAGGTACTGCAAATTTTGTTAAATTTGGTTTAACAGCTAACGGCGCTGCCATGACTGTTTCAAAGATTCTCATCACTAAAGGTGGGTATTCAGGAACAGGTGATGTTGAAAATATCAAGATTACAGATTTAAGCGGTGTTGGTTTGACAAATTCAACAAGCTTGAACACAAACGGAACAGCTAACTTAACATTTTCTCCAGCTCTTTCATTGGCCGCTGGTGAAACAAGATATTTCTATGTTAAGTCAGGTATCGTTGCAGGTGTTAGTTCTGGTGTAACAGTCTCATTTGCTATTGCCGCTTCTTCTGATGTTACTTCATCAGCTGCAACAGTAGCTGGTAATTTCCCTGTTTTGGGAAATGCTATGAGCGTTGTTGCTGTCACTATTGGTACTGCTAAGGTTTATACTGATGGTACTGTAACTGACACAACTCCAGATTCTGGCGATAATAACGTTATTATCAACAAATTCAGAGTCGAAGCTGGTACTACAGAAGCTATTACCATTGAATCTATTACTTTAATGGAAGCTGGTACTGCTGGCTTATCTGATGTTAAAAATCTAGAATTATGGAGCGTTACTCAAAATAAATCTTTGGGTGAAGTCGCTGCCTATGATTCTAATGGTAAGGTTAGCTTTACAAACTTGAACATTGTTGTTGGTAAAGGTGAAATCCATCGCTTTTCTGTTCGCGAGGACATTGTAAGCGGTGCTGGTTTAACAACCAATACTGACCTCGTAGATGGAACAGAAGTTTTAATGTCAGTTAAAGGAAATGCTTATGGTTTCTATATAACTGCTACTGATCCAAATACCTGGGGTGGTAAAGGGGCTTCTGACCAAACCATCAACACTGGTGCCTTGAGCATTTCAAAGTCAACTACAACTCCTGCTACAGGCAAGATTGCAGAAGCTGCTGATCAATTATTAGCAGTATTTGATGTTGAAGCTAAGGGTGAAGATGTAAGAGTTTCAGCGTTCAAAGTTACATTTACATTAGGTGGCACAGGTGATGGTGCTGACTTAATTTCATGTAAATTGACAGATAAAGATGGTCTTTTGGTAGCTGGCCCAGCTGATGGAACAGATGCTTTAGACTATGTTAACTTCACTGATACTTTTGTTGTTCCGGTTGGAATCAACAAATATTCATTGAAGTGTCGTGTCTTTGATAGCGATTCAAATGACTTCACTGGTGGTGCAACTTACCAAATGGTAGCAACAGCTGCTACTGGTATTACAGCTAAGGGTGTTTCAACTAACGATTCAATTACTGCATCTGGAACAGCTACTGCCAATGTTATGACAGTTGCTACGGTTGCGTTAACTGCAACTACTCTTGGTACACCTGCAGCGCAAAGTGTTGCTGCTGGTACAGCTAACATGATTTGGTCTACATTTACATTAGATGCTGCTAATTCCGGCGAAAATGTTAATGTTACTAACGTAGTGTTAGAAGATACTGTTACTGTTGCTGGTAATGCAGAAGATATTGATAACGTTGAAGTTTGGTGCGATCAATCGAGCGCATCTAGCGAACGTGGTGATATCTACGAAAAGAAGGTTTCTGATACAGAGTCTTGGGAAGGAACTGGTAATGGAGATGATCTATTATCAGTTAACTTTGTTGAAACTGTAACAGTGACTAAGAATTCATTTGTTAAGTGCGCGGTTGTTGCTGACCTAGGTTCTGGTGCTGGCGCTGGTGAAAAACACACAATCAGTTTAGATACTGATTCCGGTGATGTCACAGCTACTGGTGCTGACACTGGCGCAACAGCAACTGTTACTCCTACAGGAGCTGGTCAAACAATGACTGTAGCTGCTAACGGCACATTAACAGTTTCTGTTGATGCAACTTCTCCAAAAGCTGCTATCTTCGTTTCAAGCGAAGCTAAGCAAACGGTTGCAGTCTTTAAATTGGCTGCTAACTCTGTTGAAGCATTGGATCTTGATGAATTAACTTTGACTGATGATGGTTCTGATACTGGTGTTGCTACATATTATATCTACAGTAGCAGACGCGCTGATGGCGTCGCTGTTACTGAACCTATTGCAAGCACTCCAGGTCAAGCTGCAGTTACTGCAGTTATAACTGATGGAACAGTTTCTGTTCCTGCAGGTAGCTATGTATTAATTACTGTTAAGGCTGACATCAATTACATTGATGGTACAACTATCGACAATGGTGCTACTCTTGAAGTCACTGTTGCTGATGGAAGCACAGATGTTTTGACAACAGGTCTTTCTTCTGGTGCTGCAGTAGTTGGTACTGCTACAAACTATGACGCTGCTACTCATCAATTGTATGAGGCTCGTCCAGTTGTAACTAAGGATAGCAGTTCTCCAAGTGGCACTATCGGTACTGGTGCTAGCACTTTGGTTGCAGTTTTTAAGATTGACAATGCAAGTGGTACTCAGGATATCGTGATGTCAGCTGCTAATGACGATGACATGGTATTCAACTTGTCAGGTTCTGCTACTGGAGTTTCTTGTGCTGGTGGTTGCGCTGTAGTCTTTAAGGATAAGAATGGCAATTTATTGTCAGATTCACAAACAGCTATTAACCTTGGTGGTGGCATTGCTGTTACTAATCTTAACCTAGACTTTACAGATGGCACATTAACTGTTCCTGTTGGTGATTACGAGTTGGTCAAGGTCTATGCTAATACCACAGACTTTACAACAGCTGGTAATTCATTACAGGTTTGGTTGGATGATGCTGCTGCAGCTAACTTCTCTTGGGGTATCGACAGCTCTGCTGGTGGTGCTCAAGTTATGGAAACTGCAGACATCTCATGGCGCGGTGATATCTATGGTAATACACTTGGTAAATAATCAAGTTCGTATATCGTAAAAAAGAGTTCCCCCGTTTTAACGGGGGTCTCTTTTTTTTCTTTAAAATCTGCTATAATATAGAAAAGAATAAAATTTACTAGAATATGAAAAGATTAATGATTCCTTTATTATTATTTTTTGTTTTAGCAGTACCTGCTTTGGCCATGGATGATTCTTTGTTTGAAAAGAATGATGTGCCCACTGCAACGTGGTATGTCGGGCAGTTCGATAAATTAGCATTAGAGGTAACGATACCTTCTGGAAATGGCGGAGTAGATAGTTTGAATGCACTAACCGTTGTAAATGCGGGAAATGCCTACTATGCTCATGGTTTACAAAATTTACGTTTATGGGCTGATGCAGGTTCCCCTGGTTTTCAGGGCTGGGGAGTTGACACTGATTTTGGTCCTGGGAGTTCTTCCGGTTTACAAAATTCCTGGGTTTGGAATAATTTAGATGTGAGTATCGGAGCAGAGGGAAAAAGATTTTTTGTCAGCACTGAAATGTGGACTACGGTGCCATTAACATCAGTTAACTATACAGTACAATTAAAAATTCCAGAGTTATTAGATGTTAATAATAATGGTTTTTACGATGCGGATGACCAGGGTGTTTTCATGGAATCAAAGAACAATGGTCCGTTGACTGATTCAGTTATGAACGGGCCAAGTCAAATTATCAGTTATGCTAATAGCGATGTTGAAGGGCCAAAAGTAATTTTGAATAATATTAGTAATAATCAGGTTTTAACTTCAAGTTCTTATGTGATTCAAGGGCAGGCACGCGATCAGGGAAAATCCTCTACTGAGTTTGTGAAGATAAAGATTTCAAAAGTTGGAGGAACGGCTGGAGAGTTGGTTTTAACTGATTCCTTGACTGATAATTATTCATCTTGGAGATACGTCTGGACTGGCATAGAAGATGGTACTTACAAGATTCAAACACAGTCGCAGGATTTCATGGGGTATTTGTCTTCAACCACAGCTATTACAGTGGTTGTTAACAAGGGCGGCGAATTAGCTCAGCAATATTCATCAGTTTCTCTCGATAAAAACACTGCAGTTGCCAATGGAAGTGACACTATTAATGTTAATGTCATACTTCGAAATGGAGATGATTATCCATTAAAAGACAAAACAGTTTATTTAAAAGAAGTTCGTGATAGTGGAGATGTAATTGTTAAAACATCTGGTTCTGGCGCTTTGGGTAAAGTTGTTTTTGCTTTACGCGCCTATGATCCTTCAGTCGGTACTTATAAAATAACAATGGATGATGAACAAATAGGCCAAAACTTCACTCTTTCTTTTGTAGAAAAGAAAGCAGATGATTCTAGCGACTATACCGAGGGTCGTTGGATAAGAATAGATGGTCACCCAGCAGTATATTTTCTTGATGCTAATAATGTAAGACATGCGTATCCAACACAATCAGTTTGGGAAAGTTATTTCGGTACTGATTTTTCTAAGGTTGAAAAAGTTACAGCGACTGAAATGGCTAATTACACCCTAGGTAAAAATGTGACTTTCAAAATTGGTACTTTAATGAAATTGCCAACAGTTACAAAAGTTTATAAGGTTGAAAGCGAAGGTGTTATCCGTTGGGTCACAAATGAATTTGTGGCGCGCGCTTATTTCGGCGTTGATTGGGCAGATAAGATAAGAACTATTCCTGATTCTTTCTTTACAGATTATAAGGAAGGCGCTGATATTTACTAAAAAGTTATCCACAGCTAAATAGAGGATGTCGATCTAGGTCGACATCTTTTTTTATTTTCCAAATTCTCGATAGTCTGCCTTGTCGAATCAGTCAGTCAAAAACACCTCTCGGTTACAGAAAAATAATGAAACAATGTTAGTAGACATAGCTAGGTCTACTAATTAATTAAAAAATGTATGGAAAAAAAAGAAGAAGTCCTCAGCACCAATCAGTGCGGGGAAAGTAAAAAAGTTCGAACTCCGTTCACACGCCCCTTGCGTCAAAAAGGTGGAATTTATTTTTACGCTGGTTCAATTACCAATCGTAAAAATGTGTTTGTAACGTCAGAGTACATCAATCTACTGGTGAATGCGTTTAAGTATTCAGAATTAAAGAAAGACATTAAAAATTTGGCTTATGTTGTGATGCCTAATTTTTTCTATTGGATTTTTAAGTTGAGCGAAACGCAAGATGACCCAGTAAGTGTTTTTGGTGAATTAAAGCGTGATGTGGCACGAGAAATTATCCAAAATTTAAACATGGAAATCAAAGATGCTAATTTCCAAGTGGATCCAATTATGAGTGGCAATGAACGTGTCGCCAGATCTTCTCCACAAAGAATTTTGGCAACTTTTGCAGAAGAAGCGAAGAAGTATGAAAATAAGCGCTATCGCGTTTGGACTCCTAAAACTGAATTGCGTTTAGTCGACACCCCAGAGTTATTGCAAGAGAAATTAGCGGCCATTAAAAAGGCTCCTTCAAACGATCGTTGGCAATTAGTTAAAGATTCCAAGAAATATCCTTATCTGTATTTGGCCGAAGATTTAGCAGAGTTAAGTCAAGAGGAACTGAAAGAATTTAGTCTTAATCTAGTCTCACAAGTCGCTTACACCACGTCCTAGCTTTTGTCGATAGTTAATTCATAATGGGGTTGGTAGCAACCTATCAACCCCTTTCAAGGAGCTATGCAAAGAAGATTCGGAGTTTTAGTAGTTTGTCTTATGTTAATAATGTCATGTATGAATGCACAAGAAACCATAGCGGCCGTAGTGGATAATAATATTTCCGGCAGTAACGTTAAACAATATTATTTCTTTGATTGCGATAAGACGGATTGTCAGGTTTTGTTTAAAGAAATCAGTGAGGACGCGACTGTTGTTCCAGTCGAGGAACCAGCAGAGCTTCCGGTTATTGGAAGCTCGGACTCAGGAGTTGTCGATGCTGAAACTGTGGATGTCCCAGAAATAGTTATAGAAGTTGTCGACGACACAAACCAAGTTGAAGACTCTTCCGTGACCGAAGTAACTGATCAAGTCGAAACGTCTGATATTGTCGCACCATTAACAACATATTCTTTCCAATCTGTACGTATAAACGAAGTTGTCTCTGCCGCTGAAACAGGAGAAAAAGAATGGGTTGAATTGTATAATCCAACAACAGAAACGATTGATCTTCAAAATTGGATAATCGAAGAAGGTTCTGGCACAAAAACGATTCTGACTGGTCAAATTGAAGCAAAAGGTTATCTTGTGTTCGAAACTAAGAACCTAAACAACAGCGGCGATTTGGTTCTTCTCAAAGACGCTACGGGCAAGGTAATTGATCAAGTCGTTTACGGCGATTGGGACGATGGGGATAAGTCTGATAACTGGCCAGCTAGTGACAAAGGCGAAGCCTTATCATTATATGAAGGGGAATACGTGGTTAACCCTCAAACAACGCAAGGAGAAATTAATATTTATGACAGATTAGAAACAGTTGTTGAAACTCAAACTGAGACAACAGTGCAAACAGAAGTTGAGGTTAGTCCCCAACCGGTCGAAGTGGTTGTGCCAGAAGTAGTGGAGACCGCCGGCGCCGCGACGACTGAACCTTCAGCATCAACTATCGCCTACCAGTACTCGGACGTTGTCAGGATCAATGAGCTCCTTCCGGCGCCGGCCACCGGTAGCGAAGAATGGATAGAACTCTACAATTCCGGTTCAACGGATGTCGACCTTCGCGGTTGGTCCATTGATGACGCCGAAGGTGGCAGTACTCCGTATATTATTTCAGAATCTTTGATTATCAGGGCTCAAGGTTATTTAGTTCTGCCTCAATTAAAAACGAAGGTTCAACTTAATAATTCGTCAGATGAAGTTCGGCTAATAGATCCAGACCAAAAAGTTATTGATTCAGTTTCTTACGCAGCAACGCATTCGAATGTTAGTTGGTCAAAGATTGATACTAATTGGGTCGAAACAGAGCTTTTAACGCCGGAATTGGTGAATGCTTTAGCGGAGGTTGATCCATTAGTGATAAGCTCGTCCATCGAAGAAACAGAAACCTTGACTGCAGATCCGGCATTTCAAGGTCTTGGAATTAGTGAGGCCGCGGCCTTGGACTTAAGAACTCAGGTAATGGTCGAGGCCGCCGTGACAGTTCTCCCGGGAACTTTCAGTAAAAATTTAATTTATGTTCAGGATGAAACTGGTGGTATACAAGTTTATTTTGATGCAGCCACTTGGCCACAACTTTCACTCGGACAAGAAGTTGTAATTGCTGGTACAATTTCGCAAAGTTTGGGTGAAAAAAGAATTTTGATTAAGAATGCGACTGATGTATTTGTCAAAGAAACGACTCGTGCAGTTCTGCCATTCAAAATAAATACAGAGATGTTGAGTCCCACACTAGTCGGATCTTTGGTTGAGCTGGAAGCAACTTTGTTTAAAAAAGATGGGAGTACTTGGTTTATGACTGATTCTGTTGGCGGAGTGAAAGTGTATTTGAAAAAAGGTTCTCAAATCCCAAGTACCTTATTCAATGTTAATGACAAACTCAAAATCACGGGTGTTCTCGTTCAAAATAATGGAGAATTCATGATTCAACCACGTAATGATCAGGATATTGTTAATCTTTCATTGACTGAAGATGGTGGAGCGGGCGCAAGCATTGAAACACAAGAAACAATCCCTCCTGGTTCAACACAAAAGAATGTACTCGTAGGTTTGGGTGTAGGTGCTGGTGTTCTGGGCGCAATTAATTTGTTCTTAGCTCTAAAAAAATATTTACCCAAGCGTAAAATTCGGGGTTATTGGTATC
Source organism: Parcubacteria group bacterium GW2011_GWA2_40_23 (assembly GCA_000996245.1). GTDB lineage: Bacteria > Patescibacteriota > Patescibacteriia > UBA11705 > JABHMO01 > GWC2-39-14. Next base: position 69,658 of record LBYP01000004.1, read on the forward strand.
GTTTGAAAACTAGCCTTCAGGGTTAACGCTTCAGCTAAGAAAAAATATACGGTTAATGCATTTGTGTCGGTCGTAGGGAACAAAATTTTTTGTTCCCTACGACCGACCGATGCCCGTATATTTTTTATATCGCTTGTGTATAAACTTTGTTGGAAGTACCAATTTGTGTTATAATTAACTCAAATAAGATATATTCGATGCGATATCGATTATCGAAAATTTTACATTATTTAGGAAGTAAACTTCAATCTTGCTTTGAGTTTATTAAATTTGTTTTTGTTCCAAGGCAGAAATATTTTGTCATTGGAACTTTTGTTATTATCGGATTTAGTGTCTTTATTTGTGGTCGAGTGGCTTATGGCGGTTGGCTTGGCCCTAGCTGGGAGGATATAATGCACCTGCTAAATTCTGTTTTGTTCATGTTTGCCAGTATGCTTGGTTGGGTTGCCATGAAGATTTTTGCCTTAGTGATCATGGTGTGTCAATACAATACTTTCGTAACTTCACTAGCAGTAGTTAAAGCCTGGGTCTTGATCCGAGATGTTTGTAATATGGGTTTTGTGGTAATCTTACTGATAATCGCTTTTGCTCAAATTTTAAATGTTCAAAAATATAGTATTAAAACATTATTACCGAAGGTTCTAATAACTGCGGTCTTAATAAATTTTAGTAAACTACTCTGTGGTTTAATGATTGATGTTAGTCAGGTTGTGATGATGACCTTTGTAAATGGATTTCAGGCTACGGCTGGTGCGAATCTAGTTAATGGGTTGGGGCTGGCTAAGTTAATGAAACTAAGCGCAGAAAACTCTGAAAACGGAGCAGCAAAAGGAAGTGGACCAACTGGTGCCCAAATATTTTTAGCTTTATGTTTGGGGATTTTAATACTTATTGCCATGATTTGTGTCATGTTTTTTATTGCTTTAATATTGGTAATGAGAATAGTTACTCTGTGGTTATTAGTTATTTTAGCTCCGGCAGCTTGGGCGTTTAGCATGTTTCCTGGCATGGGTGAAGGTAAGTATAACGATTGGTGGAAAAATTTTGGTTCAACAGTAGCTGTGGGGCCATTCATGGCGTTTTTTTTGTGGATTTCCCTCTTGGTAATGTCTAATCCAGACCAGATGATAGCGAATATGAATGAAATGAATGCTGGTATCGAAGCCAAGAGTGGCGATAAACCAGCGGTTGGTGCTTTAGACAATCTTGCTCAGGCAGCCATGGGTTTGGTTTTGCTTATGGCCAGTTTAATTGCTGCCCAAGAAGGCGGTGGCGCTATTGGTAAGCTAGCTGCCAAGGGGCAATCTGTTGCCACTGCGGCGGTGCAAAAGACAGCTATGAAGTTTTCTGGTGCGCAAGCTGTGGCTGATAGAGGTAAGGCTGCGTATGCTGGATATAAAGAACAAAAAGACGCCAAGCAAGCAGCGAAGCTGGCACCCTGGAAAGAGAAAGGTGCTAAAGTTGCTTCAGCGCAAAACAAAATACAGGCGAACTTAATACATCCTGTTTCGGCTGTAAAAGCGGCTGGAGCTGGTATTAAGAAAGGTGCGGAAACTTATTCTAAAACAAGAACAGAGGGGGGCGGTGTTTTAAAAAGTTTGTCTGCTGCTAAAAAAGCTGCTGCTAAAGAAGGCAAGGCACGTTTTATGAAGGATCAAGGTGGCAAGCTCAATATGCGTATGGCCAATGCGGTTGATTCTAATGTTCACAAAGAGGCCATGGAAAAAGGAAAAAAATCACTAGGAGATCGTGGTATTAAATCAGATGCAGATTTAGATGATATAATTTCCGGTAAGATAAAGGCTAGTGAGGCAGAGAAAAAGACCGCCATGCTTATGAAGGCTGAGCGCGGTAATTTAACGGCTGACCAGGCAAAGCAAGGCAAGGAAATGATGGGTGATGATGCGGCCAGTGCTGATGTCTTTGAGGCGAGCATGAAGAAAAAACAAGTTCATTTGGCTTATAATTTTGATGATGCTGGCGAAAGAGCACGGTTTGATAAAGATGTTAAATCTGGGGATATTGATTTAACTAAACAAGGTGTGGATGCATATAAAGATCAGAAGTTTATGAGTGCTGCCGTTGGATCACTGGGGGCAAAAGCTTTTGGTGATCAAATGAAGAAGGTTGGTGATAGAAGTGATGAACACAAAGAAGCTGTTAAGAATACAGTGAAGGATCCGGCTTTTGCACCAACAGCGTTAACTGCATTAAATAATCAGAGAACTGCTGCTGCTACGGAGGTCACAAACAAAACAACGGAGCTTGCAGCTTTGACCGCCGGATCACCAGCGCACACTAAAAAACAAGAGGAACTAAACAAGGTGATTGCAGTGAAGACAAAAGCAGATGCGGATCACGCAAACACAAAGAAAGCTTTACCTGAAGCAATTGCTAAAGTGTCTGGTGATCTTGATATGGCGTTCATTAACCGTGATGATAATGGTGTGCCCCACCCAGCAGGTCATCCAGAGGCGGGAATTAACCAGGCAGGGTTAGCTGGCTATGTTAAGGGATTGGATGCAAAAGGATTAGCTAAGTTAAATCTTTCGGGTTCATCGGATGCTGTAAAACATGGTGTAGCTTCTAATGTTAATGCTAATGCATTAAATAATTTGGCCAAGTCTAATGTTGAAGGTTCTAATGAGCAGGTTCAAGAGCTTACTAAAGCCATGGCTGAATTTGTTAATAGTCCTTCACTTGATCCTGCGACATCGAGTCCTGCGGAAATAGCTGATAATGAAACAAAGAAAGCAGCTTCGCTTAAAGAATTACTAAAAGCAGTAAGTAAGGATGAGACATCCGCTGCTTTTGGGGACAAGGAAACAGCAATTTTAACTGCTGTTAACGCTGCTCAAACGGCATTAAATAGTAGACGTGCCGCAGCTGGACAAGCACCGGTTCAATCAACTCAGCAAGGACAGGCTGCGGCTGACGCCGCTTCTGCTGTTGCGAGGACTGCCGCTGACGCGACTGCCGCTGCTAATGCTGCTACGACTGCTGCGGCTAGAGACGCGGCGTTGGCGCAAGCTATTGCTGATGCATTGAGACGTGGCGGTCCACTACCACCTACTCCTTAGTTATGAGCGAGGAGTGATAGTTGCTACGTCAGTAACTGCGAGTATCTAGAAGTTCGCAAGCTGTTAAACAATAATAACAACAAAGAAATGTCAGCCAAACAGACACAATTAAGCACCTTTGGCCAAGTCATAATTCCTCAAGAAATAAATGATTTACGGAATTCTGATTTTGCTAGCGAGTTAAGCATGGCTATAATAAGTCAGTTTTCTTTTACGGTTTTTCAGTTGTCTGCCATGACACATTTGGTTCACGATATCTATTATAAAAAAGTTAGCCTTGATGACTTGGAAAGCCAGATTGCTGTTATTTTTGCTCTCGATAAAAGTAAAAGTTTAGCATTAGCTAAAGAAATTTGTATTAAACGCTTACTTATCGCTGATAAAGAATGGTTCGATGGTGCTGTCTCGCAGAAATTAAAGAAAATGGGAGTAAACCCAGATGATTTTGCGGCCTTCCTTAGCGAATATCGCCGTTCTTATGAAGAAGAAAAACGAACTGCAAGTGAAATGGAAAAAATCCGACAGGAAGAAGAAAAAGCTGAATCAGCAGAAGAGTATGTCAATAAAAAATTGAATGAAGCTCCCCTTGTTGTCACTGACCCGGAAGAAGAAAAAGCATCAGCTAAACAAGGCTTTTCTAATTACTTGGTTCCAGTGTTAATTGCTGACGATTATGCGTTAAAGATAGATTTGAATGTACGTTTAATTACTTTATTAACCGGAGACGACTCAAGAACATTTCAAAGAGAGCTTTTGGATGTCTTGTATCAAAATACGGAAAAGATTACGACTAATCCTATTAAGCTAAAAACTGAAATAGTTGATCCTTCGGTTGGTAATTGGCTTAAAGATTATGTGGCGTTTACTGGGATTGATGAGGTTGTTAGTACCATTAAGAAAGCGCAATATATTACGCAATCAGAAAATATTAAAGCTTTAACGCCAGAAGACAAAGAAAAATTAGAAAAATTATTTGATTTATACATTAATATCAAGAATTTTTACGATAATGTTACTAAATACGATTTAGACGAGGTTTCTATTTTCCCTTTCACAGCCAAAGAACAACAGGATTTTTTGACAGAGCTGGAGTCTTATACAGCCTCTGAAGGAGAAGAAGGATCTGAAGCAAAACCAGCGGAACCTAAATCAATTGAAGGATTATTACAAGAAAAAGTTGTTGAAGAAAAGAAAGTCGCGTTGGAAAAAGACGTCATTTCTCAAAAAACAAGAAATGAATTTGATAAAGTCGCTGACGTTTTTGAAGATTTTCTGTTACGACGCAAACGTTACGAAATTATTGCTTGTCTAGAAATTTTTGCTGAGACGGGTGCCTTAGCGAACCTAATTTCAAAGGATGCACGTTTCAATTCTTTACTTTTTGGCTATTTTAAACGTAATAACCTCCAAGCCGAAGAAGTGGCTTTTAAAAAAGAGCCTTACCAGGCGCGCCAGGTCCAACATTTCCTTAAATTTGTTTTTCTGGAACGTTTAGGCCTTTCTGAAAATGACGGTGCTCGCTGGACCGTGCGTTTATCAAATATATTTAGAACTAAGGGCTTATTAGCTTATGCCCAACTTGCATACTTAGATTTAAGTGATCATAAATTTAAATGGACGGAGGGACTATGACCGACATTGATCTTTCAAGTTACATGTTAGTTAAGGACAAAGATGGCCAACTCAAATATTATAAAGATGGTCAGTTTTTTAGCACCGAGGAAATGGATGCTTTAATTAAACAAAGTACAGAAAAACAAGACTCTGTTGTTAAAAAAATTGATTTCAAACCAGTTTTAACTTTTACAGAAAAGAAAAAAGAATTAACACCAAGAATAGTTACTCCCAAAGCAGAGTCAGAAACGCAGTCGGAGATCCCACGAAATAATACTCTCGACGCTCAACGTTCTGCTGACCAAAAAGCAATTGAAGCCACAGTCAAAAATATTATTGCCCAACTTAAGATTTCTTTTTCAGATGAAGTTATTGAACGACGTTTTTTGAATATATTAACTACTTATTTCCGCGGAATTCGTACTCAAAAAGAAATCGAATATGTTTTGGCTTTGCCACGTATCAGTGGTGGTATGGAATTACCAGCTGACAAAGCAAAATTAATTTGTTCACTCTTAGGCCAACATCACGAAGAACTGGGAAAAACACGACAAGCAATTACAACTAAAGTCGCCGATGATCTACAGATAAGTACAGACATGCAGCATCGATTGGAACCACCACCACCAATGATTTATAAACCAATTATGGCTGTGAAACCACCAAGTCCGCCGGCGCGGACTATGGTTCAGCCGCCTATAGTCAAACCAACAGCTATCCCCGCACCGGCCATGTCCAAACCCGTTATGACCGACGTTAAACCAGCGCAGCGACAACTCGCCGGACCTTTGGAAGAATTAGAATATATGACATTGGACGATTTTAGAAAACTCGGGCGCAATGATTCCGAGATCCGTGAAGAAGTTTTGGAGCGTGTCATGCTTTTGGCTGAACAATCATTTGTAAAAAAAATACAAGGCGTTAAAGCTTGGCGTAAATCACCGGTTTATAAAATGTACTTAATGCTTAGCTTAGTTGGTATCCAAGAAAATAAAACTATAGTCCGCGTGATAGAAGAAAAACAAGCGCGGCACGAAGATTGTTTAACGCTCAGTGAGTTTGAAACTATAAGTGAATTAAATAATAAATTGCGTTTTTAAGCATGCAGCAGTATTTAGTGCCACAATTTATTGAAGTTGAAGATAAAATCATTGGACCGATTACTACTCGGCAATTTATTCAGATGCTGATTTCTATTTTGCTTGCTTTCCTGTTGTATAAAACTTTAGCATTCATTTATTTTATTCTTGGTGCAGTTTTAGATATTGGTTTATTTTCGGTTTTAGCTTTTGCTCGCGTGAATGGTCGTCCCATCCATTTTTTTATTCTGAATTTTATACAAACAAGTAAAAGACCAAAGCTGCGTGTTTGGAATCGAGAGTCTTTTATCCGCAATGTCCAATATATTCCCTCTGGGGCTGGGTTGAAAACAGAGAGTTATGCCAAAAAAGAACCAGTTTCTGGTTCACGTTTACGCGATTTAACCTTAGTTATCAACACCGGCGGTGTTTATGAATCAGAAGATTAGTTTCATTTATATAAAAAAGATATGCAAAGTCAAAAATTAGCTGGAATTAAACCGCGACAATCAACGCAGATGTTTTTAGATATAGCGGAAATAAAAAACGACACTGTAATTCTTAAAGACGGAACTTTGCGAGCCGTTATGATGGTTTCGAGCATTAACTTCGCCTTGAAGTCAGAAGAAGAACAGGAAGCCATTGTTTCCGGTTATGTTACCTTTTTGAATTATTTGGATTTTCCAATTCAGATTATGATTCAATCGCGACGACTTGATATAGACAATTATCTTAAACGTCTAGAAGAAGCAGAACGCGATTTAACCAACGATTTATTAAAGAGACAAATACTCGATTATAAAGGTTATATCAAAGAACTGATTGAACTCGGTGATATTATGACCAAGAATTTTTTTATTGTAGTTCCTTTCAGCCCCATGGAAGCGCGCAGTTCTGGTTTTTGGGGTCGTTTGGCTTCTGTCCTTTCACCAACGAAGATTATTCAACTCAAGGACGAAAAATTAAACAAGTTTTTGCACGAATTGAATCAGCGCGTGGAACATGTGCGCATGAATATATCTAGCCTTGGCTTGACAACTGTTCGCCTAGATACTCAAAGTCTGATTGAATTATATTATAATGTTTATAACCCTATTGTTTCACAAACACAGAAGTTGGCGAATTTACAAAACCTAAGAGTTGACGAATAAATTTACATATATGTTTAAACCAGGAGATGTTGAAAAACAACCTTTAACTTCAGCTCCACCACCAGAAATCCAAAAAGGCGAAGCGCAAATTGAGCAAGAATTAAAAACTGATTCTTCGTCACAGAAAGTTGTTTTGGAACAAGAAAAAGTTTACCGCAGAGGTATTAGCTCGGTTTTAGATATTATCGCGCCCGAAGCTTTTCAGGTAAACTCCAGTTCAGTCAAAATTGGAGACATGTATGCACGTACTTTGTTTGTCATGGCCTACCCACGGTACATCGGTGTTGGTTGGTTTGCCCCAATTATCAATTATAACGCCACGCTTGATATTAGCATGTTCTTTTATCCCATGAAATCAGAAGTTGTCTTAAAACAATTACGTAATAAAGTTGGTGTTTTGCAAGCTCAGCTTATGACTGATGCTGAAAAAGGCGCGCCACGCGATCCATTACGCGAAACTGCTTTGCGCGATATTGAACAATTGCGCGACGATTTGACTCAAGGCATTGAAAAGTTTTTCCAATTTGCCCTTTATATCACTTTATATGAAAAAGATGAAAAGAAATTAGATGTTTTAACTGAAGACGTCGAAGCTGTCTTGGGTACAAAGTTAATTATGTCTAAACGTGTTCTTTATCAGGCAGAACAGGGTTTCAACTCAACTATACCTTTGGGTAATGATGAGCTTATGATTTCTGCGAACTTAAATTCATCACCCATAGCTGCTTCTTTTCCTTTTATTTCTTCTGAACTTACCTCGGACAATGGAATCCTTTTTGGTATTAACCGTCACAATAATAGTTTAATTATTTTTGATCGTTTTTCTTTACAAAATGCCAATGCTTGTGTGTTTGCTACTTCTGGTGCTGGTAAAAGTTATACAATTAAGCTCGAAGTTTTGCGTACCATGATGCTTGGAACTGATGTGATTATTATCGACCCCGAACGAGAATATAAAAGTTTAAGTGATGCTGTTGGCGGTACTTATGTGAACATTTCTCTGAATTCAACTGAAAAAATTAACCCATTCGATTTACCACGTAAGGTTGGTGACATGTCGACAGAAGATATTATTCGTAGCGCAGTTATTACGTTAAAGGGTTTATTACGCATCATGTTAGGAGAAATGACGCACGAAGAAGATTCACTTATGGATTTGGCTTTAATCGAATCTTATGCCAAAAAAGATATTACCGGCGATTCTGACTTGGAAAGAATCGAACCACCCACCGTGCAAGATTTATATGATGTTTTAGACGGTATGGAAGGTGGTGCTGAATTAGCTTTGCGTCTTAAAAAGTTTACAACCGGAACTTTCTCCGGCCTATTCAATTCACCAACAAACGTTGAAATGAATAATCAGTTGGTTGTTTTCTCGGTCCGTGATCTTGAAGATGAATTGCGCCCCATGGCTATCTACACCATCGTCAACTATATCTGGAACGTTGTGCGTTCTGAGTTGAAAAAACGTGTGCTTGTTATTGATGAAGCTTGGTGGTTAATGCAACATGAAGATTCCGCTAAATTTATTTTCGCGCTAGTAAAACGTTGTCGTAAATATTATTTGGGTGTTACGACAATTACGCAAGATGTGAATGACTTTTTACTTTCACAGTATGGGCAGGCGATTGTAACTAACTCAGCTTTAAAAATTTTACTGAAACAAGCGCCATCATCAGTCAACCTGCTGCAAAAAGTATTTCAATTGACTGAAGGCGAAAAATATTTATTACTTGAAGGTAATGTAGGCGAGGGTATTTTCTTTGCGGGTGATAGACATGCCGCCATTCGCGTAGTTTCTTCACCACTCGAAGATCGACTAATTACTTCTGATCCACGCCAATTGCTCGAAATGGAAAAGAAACGTCAGCAAGAAGCAGCCGCACAAGCCGCGGCAACTGGTGAGGAGGTAAAAGAAGAATAAATAAATAAGCGAGATAAGTTATAAGCGAGATAAGTTATAAGTTAGTTTCAGCTGGCTTACCGGCTTATCTCGCTTATGAGCTTACAACTAAAAAGATATGCAACGCGGTACAAAATTAATTTTATTAGTAGCAATTGGTGTGTTAATTATTTTAGGCATTATTGTTTTCTTCATTCTAAATGAAACTAAAAAAATAACACCAGTAGTCGACGAAAAGGCTCCAGTGGCTAAACTAGATGTTCCTAAAGATGAACCGAAGCTTATTAAACCAGAAGAGACTCAATTAGATAATGTAGCCAAGGCGATTAAACCAGTAGCCATTGCTTTTGTGGAACGTTTTGGAACTTTTACTAGCGATAGTAATTTTGCAAGTATCAGGGGTTTAAATTCTATTATGACTGAATCTATGTTGGCTTGGACCAATGACGTTTATATTCCTAAGCTAGAAACAGAGCATGCACCTAATGGTTTTTTTTATCGTATTACAGCCAAGGCTCCAGTGGTACAAGTTTTAGAAAGCACTGATACCACGGCCAAAATTAAAGTCACAGCTCAGCGTGAAGAAACAATTGGTACTGAAAAACCACGCGCCTTTTTGCAAGATATTTTATTGGATTTAGTTAATGTAAATAATGTTTGGTTAGTCGATGCAGTATATTGGCAGAACGAAAGGTAGATTATTTGAGTGCTGGGAATTTTTACTTGATTGTCTTTTCCCAAAACATTGTTTTGTTTGTCAAAAAGAGGGGGAGTATGTATGCTCCGCCTGTTTTGATAAGATTGAATTAGCCCAAAATAAATGCTATTTGTGCCAAACGGAAACTGAGGAGCTTGGTATTTGTCCTGCCTGTCAAAATGAGTCAAAGATAGACAGCATTATTGTGGCAACACCGTATACTGGAAATATTGCTGGGCAAATGGTAGAATCATTGAAGTATAATTATGTCGAAGATTTGGCTCCAATTCTTTCTAGGCTCATAGAGAAAAGAATTGAGCGTGACAAACTAAAGACGCTCGTCACTAATAAACTATTGATTCCTATTCCTTTGCACAAAAAGCGTTTTTTAGAACGGGGGTTCAATCAATCAGAATTATTAGCTGAGGAATTAGGGCAGAGATTCCATTGTCAGGTCGAGAATAAACTTTTGAAACGTATCCGCTATACAGCTCAACAAGCAAAATTGACGCGAACTGAGCGTTTAGAAAATATTAAAGAGGCGTTTATTGCTGGTTCAATCTCTCAGAATTTGGAGGAAGTTATTCTAGTTGATGATGTTGTGACAACCGGGAGTACACTGTCTGAGGCAGCAAAAGCCTTGAAACAAGTTGGCATAAAAAAAGTAATTGCCGTGGCCGTGTGTCACGGATAAATATATGGAATCAAGTCTAAAAATTATTTTGTCTGGTGGTGGGACCATGGGGTCAGTGGTGCCTCTTTTAGCTGTGCGCGAAAAAATGATTGAACAAGGTTTGTCAGCTGAATTTCTCTGGGTTGGGACTGAAGCTGGGGTTGAGAAAGAACTAATTTCTAAAGAGATGTCTTTCGTAAGTATTAAGTCTGGTAAGTTACGTCGATATCTCAGTTTTCAGAACTTTTTAGATCCTTTTAGACTACTTATCGGCATTTTCCAGTCGCTGGCTATAATACGCAATTTTAGGCCTAATTTGATACTTTCAGCAGGTGGATACGTTTCTGTTCCCTTGATAATTGCAGGCAAATTAAGTCGAATTAAAAGCTTAGTTCATCAACAAGATTTACAAGTTGGTTTAGCCAACAGAATCATGGCAAAATTCGCCACAATAATTACAGTTTCTTTTGAATCACTTTTAAAGTCTTTTGATCCAGATAAGGTCAGGTTAGTTGGTAACCCTGTGCGTTCACGTATATACACAGGAGACAAAACACGAGGGTTAGCTGAGTTTAATCTTGTTCCTGATTTGTCGACTTTAGTTGTTATGGGTGGCAGTTTGGGCGCCGAGAAAATTAATGAGCTAATGTTTCAATCAATACCGCAATTAATTGAGTTCTGTCAGATAATTCACGTTGTGGGAAAAGGTAATATGGTTGAATGGATGGATAAAGAAAAATTTGGCGAACTGGCTAACCGCTATCATCCTTATGAATATGTTGATCAAGAAATGCCAGATTTATATGCAGTGGCCGATTTAGTTGTTTGCCGCGCCGGTCTTTCTACTTTGTCAGAATTAGCAGCCTTAAAGAAGCCAACCATAATTATCCCGATCCCAAAAAATCAACAAGAAATTAATGCTGAATATTTTGCTAAACAAAATGCTATTATTCTTTTGAGCCAAGATAGTTTAACTGCTGAAGAGTTTGTGGAAACTGTTCGTGGTCTTTTCAGCTCCAGTAGCAGTCTTGGCAATTTGAGTCGACATATTGCTGATTCCATGATTCCTGATGCTGCGGGTAAGTTTGTGGAATTAATCAAACAAGTAATTAAATAAGCAAATTATCAAAACCCTTTTCCCTTATCCCATAATCCATTACCCCAATACGGCCTCCAAGGCCGTATTTGTTGTTGATAATCGAAGGAGGGCTTAAGATTAACTTGTGATATAATGGAGGCAGCTGATAGAACAAAATTTATGAAAAATCAGGAAGTTTTGTGGTACAACTTATCAATTGCTGAAATACTAGCAGAACTAAAGACAAGTCCTGTAGGTTTGAAATTAGAGCAAGTAACAGAACGACAAAAACAATCTGGACCAAACGAGCTTCCGCACGAAAAAAGGTTGCCCAGGCTTAAGATTTTTTTACGTCAATTCAGTAATATATTAATGTTGATATTGATTGCTGCTTCTTTTATTTCTGTTTTTTTTAAACACTATCTTGATGCCTTAGTTATTGCTACCTCTGTATTATTAAACATTGCTGTTGGATTCTTCCAGGAAAACAAAGCCGAAAAATCCTTAGAAAAGTTACGTGGAGTTGTTTTGTTAAGGGCTCGAGTTATTAGAGAAGAGCAGTTGTTTGATATTGATGCCAGAGAGTTGGTTCCGGGCGACATTATTGATATTCAAGCGGGCGATCAAGTGCCGGCTGATGCACGTCTTATTGAAGTTAATAATTTAGAGACAGCAGAAGCAATCTTAACTGGAGAATCAATTAATGTTTTAAAGGAAACTGGTCGACTTAGTGAAAATAGAGAAAAGGCGCTGATCATTTCTGACCAAAGAAACATGATTTTCAAGGGGACATTGATTGTGGAAGGTAAGGGGCGTGCTGTTGTAACTCAAACTGGGGTAAAAACTGAAATAGGTAAAATAGCTACATTGCTGAAGACAACTGAAGATGAAAAAACACCGTTGCAAAAGAGTTTAACTGTCTTTAGTCAAAAGATTGGCATTATCATAATGATTTTGGCTTTTCTTATCATTGGGCTGGGGATTTGGGAGGGCAAGGACTTTTTAGAAATATTTTTAGTTGCGGTTGCTGTTTCTGTTTCCGCCATACCCGAGGGATTGTTAATAGCTATTACTGTTATTTTGGTCATTGGGATGCAACGCATTTTAAAGAAAGACGCTTTAGTTAAAAAACTTGTGGCGGCTGAAACTTTGGGCTCCACCTCTGTTGTTTGTGTTGATAAAACAGGTACTTTGACGGAGGGGATAATGCGTGTCGAGAAAATTTTTACAGCTAAAGAGGAGTATATTTTCGATATTAAGACAAAATATTTAGAGGTCCCATTACCAAAAGAGTTTGAACGTTTAATTGAATTTTCATATTTATGCAATAACGCGGTGGCTAATCACCACGGAGCTGATCGTGAAAGTTGGCAGTTTGTGGGCACCCCAACAGAAAAAGCATTACTAGAAGCTGCCTTTCGGTTCGAAATTGTTGGTCATGAAATAAAGCATAAATATCCGCGCGTAAGCGAAAAACCCTTTGATTCTTTCACTAAAATGATGACTACGGTTCATGAACATGGTCAGGGTAAAATAGAGATTAGTAAGGGTGCGCCCGAAAGAATTATGACTGAATGTGTAGCCTATTTACAGTCCGGAGGGGTGCGCCCATTAACAGAAACCGTACGTACAGAAATTAACAATAATTTTGTAAAGTATAGTTTGCAGGGACGAAGATTAATAGCCGTTTGTTATCGGGCCGGTGATGGTTGGATTTTTTTAGGCGGATTTGTAATTCAGGATCCGATCCGAGAGTCCGTACCGGAAACTGTGCGATTGGCACATCAAGCGGGATTGCGCGTGATTATGATAACCGGCGACGGCGGATTAACGGCACGGACTATCGCTAAAGAGGTTGGTTTGAAGGTTGGTCGTGATGGAGTTTTATTGGGAGAGGAACTGGATGCACTGTCTGATTTTGAATTAGAAAAAAGAATAAAAGATATTGCAGTTTATGCTAGAGTTACTCCAACACACAAAATTCGTATTGTGCAAGCATGGCAACGGATGGGTGAGGTGGTGGCGATGACAGGCGACGGTGTAAATGATGCTCCTGCCTTAAAAGCAGCTGACATTGGGTTAGCAGTTGGTTCCGCGACTGATGTCACGCGTGAAACAGCGGATTTGATTCTGCTTAAAAGTGATTTTTCGGTTATTATAGAAGCGATTAGACAGGGGCGAATTATTTTTCAGAATATCCGTAAGGTTATGGTTTATTTGCTGACAGATTCTTTCAGTGAAGTGGTTTTAATTTTAGGCAGTCTAATTTTACGTTTACCTTTGGCCGTAACCGCTGTTCAAGTCTTATGGATTAATTTAGTAACCGATGGGTTTACTTCTGCTTCATTAACAGCCGAAAAAAGTGATGATGATGTTATGCATGTTAAGCCTCGTCGAAAGTCCGAACCGATCCTAGATAGGCAGATGAAAGTATTGATTTTTATTATGGCAGCGGTAACGGATTTGATTTTATTACTGATTTTCTTTTTGTTTATTAGGGTTTGGCCGCACGATTTGACGTATGTCAGATCTATTGTTTTCGTGTCTTTAGGGATGGACTCCCTGTTTTATGTTTTTAGTTGCAAGAGTTTAGGACGTTCACTGTTTAAAATAAAAATTTTTGATAATATTTATTTGGTTTATGCTGTGATTTTTGGCATAGTCCTTCAAGTATTACCTCTCTATGTTCCCTTTTTGCAGAAAGCTTTATCTGTAACTGCTTTGGGTTGGGCAGAATGGGCCTTGGTGGCAGCCTTGGTTGTGTTCAAAATTGGACTTATTGAGTTAATAAAATATGTTTTTAATCGTCAAAACAATAAAAATAATCTTTTATGGAAAAATTAGAACTTAAAGAAAACGAAGAAGTAGTCCGCGAGTTGCGTCATCATCCCATGATTGTAATTCCGCACTTGATAATCTCGTTTCTGATTTTAGTCTTAGATTTTTTCCTGATGTATTGGTTGTTTTTGCAGGGCTGGTGGGGTGTGGCCTTGTTTTTTGCTGTGATTCTTATTATTATTTTCTATATTTTACGTTTAATTTTCCTCTATCGTCGAAATAATTTTATTATAACAACTGAACGCTTGATTGATTATGAACAACCAAGTTTTTTTGAAAGATTTCAGAATGAATTACCGCTACGCAAGATAAAATCGGTCGAGGCCAAGAAAAAGGGCGTGGGTGGGGCTATCTTTAATTATGGCAATATTGTTATCAATATCAAGGACGATGTAGCGCCCTTAGAGCTTTATAAAATTGCTAAACCGTTAGATGTCCAACGGGAATTATTATCATTGCTGGATCAGGATGGTGAAGCGATTAAAGAAGAACTTGTTAAAGATGATCCTTTGGCACTGGTTTTAGCTGAAACAAGACTTTTAAGTGTGGCTCAGAAGGAACGTTTAATTGAACGTATTGGGCAGCAAATTGACGTTGAGCAGCCGCCAGAAAAGCCTGTAATTCCTACTCAGAATAAGGGTTTATAGTTAATGAATTATGTGCTATAATTAAGTATGAGCAAAGGACAAAAAACAAAATCGGAAAAAAGTCTTTTGTTTAAATTTGTTTTCATTTTTTTGTTATTATTGATTATTGTTCTTGCCATTGGCTCTGTGCGTGAATATTTACGGCAAAAAGAGTTGAATAAAGAAATGGTGACCTTGCAGGAAGACATTAAGAATCTAAATTTGGAGAAGAATCAATTTCTTTCATCAATCGAAGCGTATAAGAGTGAATTTTTTGTGGAGCAGGAAGCACGGCTCAAGTTCAATTTACAAAAATCAGGTGAGAAAGTTTTGGTCATTCCACAGGGGGGTAGCGGTGGCCTTGTCGGATTGGGAGGTGAAAATGATTTAGCTGAAGCACAAAGTGCTAGCACTCGTTTCTATGTAAATAATGTACGAGCATGGGGAAATTATTTTTTCCAGGCTCGTTAAAAAATAATTAAAGATTAACTTAATTGTATGGATCAAGAAGTAAATCAGGAGGTTCATCATTCAAGCAAAAAACGTGTGTGTACAAAGACAAAAAAAATAATCGGTATAGTAGTTTGTGTGCTCATCGTTGTCATTTGTTTTTTTGGTGTCGTGGGTTTAGGTGCATACAAACTTAATTGGAATGGCGCCTTTGCTCAAAAAGTTTTAACTGTTTTGCCTTATCCGGCTGCGATTGTTAATGGACACATTATTAAGTACTCTGATTGGAAGTACGAAACTACTGGTGTAATCGTTTTAAATCAAAAAAAAGGTAGTGATTATACCGCCGAAGCTGTGGGCAAGGAAGTGTTACAAAAAATGATTTATGATCAGTTAATGGAAAAGATTGCTAAAAAGTATGATATTAAAGTTACAGACGAAGACATGCAAGCAGCTAAGGATTCTTTAATCACACAGGTTGGTAAAATCGAGGATTTAGAAAAGAATGTGCGTGATTATTTTAATTGGGATGTGGACACTTTTATGAAACGGGTTATTTATTCAGATGTCTTGCGTAATAAATTAGAAACAGAAATACCAAAATCTGCTGATCTCAATAAAGACGCAGAGAAAAAAGCTAATGATGTTTTAAAGGAAGTTCAAAAAGGTGAAAAAACTTTTGCAGAGTTAGCTCAAGTTTATAGCGAAGATCCAGGTTCAGCTACTCAAGGTGGTGATTTGGGTTGGTTCGCACGTGGGGCTATGGTTAAGGAATTCGAAGATGCAACTTTTGCTTTAGAAAAAGGCGCTGTGAGTGGTTTAGTTAGAACAGAATTTGGCTATCATATTATTAAACTCGAAGATAAGAAGACTGAAGCAGTTGCTGGTGCTAAAGACCCTGTTGAACAAGTCTTGGCTAGTCATATTTTGATTAAAACCAAGTCCTTTGCCGATCTTTTAACTGAAATAGAAAAATCAGCTAAGATAAAGAAATTTGTAGCTTTAGGAGAATAAAAAAATAGCCACCTGTGGGAATCGAACCCACAACCTACGGTTTACGATACCGTCGCTCTACCATTGAGCCAAGGTGGCAAGTGATTCAATAATAAAGGGAAACGAAATATTATTCAAGTATTATGAGAATTAGTTTGATATCGGTTTTAGGGGCTTTAGTGTTATTTTTATCTTTCGGTGTTCATGCTGTTTTTGCAGTAACATTTATTACTGATGTTAATATTGATCAAGCAACCTTAGTTCGTGGTTATGCAGTCTCTAGCGTGGATACGAATTTTAATTTAATTATCCGTCCCGGAGTGTTATCTAATGAATCTCGTGTTGTTGTTAAACAATTAGATCCAGACGATACGAACTTACCAGCTGATTGGCAGCGAATTAGCGATTATTATGAGTATGAAGTTGTTAATGCGTCGGCATTAGTCAAAGACAAAGCATTAGTTATAAATATTAAATTAGCTGAAGCACAGAAGAATCAAAAAAGGATTTTTGTTTGGGATACTGAAAAAAATATCTGGGTTGAAGTTTCGACAGTTGTCCGTGATGCGCAGAATGTCAGAGCATTTTTAACTCAACCGACTGCACGCTTAGTAGTTCTTGAAAAACAAATTATGGAATTGGGTCAGGCCAGTTGGTATAAATACAAAAATTGCGATTGTGCCGCGTCACCCGATTATCCCAAAGGCACGAAATTGAAGGTCAAGAACATTGATAATGGAAAAGAAGTAGTCGTGACAGTTAATGATTATGGTCCAGATCGTAGTTTGTTTCCGAATCGTGTGATTGACTTAGATAAAATAGCTTTCAAAAAACTGGGTGCTTTGAGTTGTGGAGTTCTAAAAAATATTTTAGTTACTTTAGAAAAATAATTATGATCAAGTTCCGCAATGTTACCAAATTTTACCCTCCAGACACGTATGCTGTTAAGGGTATAAATTTGCATATCAAAGATGGGGAATTTGTTTCTATTATTGGACAAAGCGGTAGTGGCAAAACAACTTTAATTCGGCTCTTAATTGGCGAGGAGCATGTCACCAACGGCAATATTATTGTTGGTGGTTGGGATATTTCAAACATCCGTAAAGGCGAAGTGCCAATATTACGTCGTCAAATCGGAGTTATTTTTCAGGATTATAAGTTGTTGCCTAATAAAAACATTTTTGAAAATATCGCCTTTGCTCTAGAGGTTTGTGGATCATCTGATAAAAAAATAAAGATAATGGTGCCGCAAATTTTGAAGGTTGTTAATCTTCTGGGTAAAGCTGATAAATATCCTCGTCAACTTTCTGGTGGTGAACAACAACGTGTGGGTATAGCGCGCGCACTCATCCATCGTCCTAAAATTTTGGTTGCTGATGAACCAACAGGAAACCTTGATTTGGCTAATTCGCGCGATATTATTGATTTGCTCCAGAAAATAAATCAACTTGGTACCACGGTACTTTTGGTTACGCATGATCGAGAAGTGGTTAATATGTTAAAGCGTCGTGTGGTTGTTTTGGATCGTGGTGAAATTGTCAGTGATCAAAAAATAGGACGTTACGTCATTTAAATATGAATTATTCTTTTTTTCGTGCTTTGCGTTATGCCTTTAAAGATTTTGGGCGTAATTTTTGGTTATCACTTGTAACTATAACTGTTTTAATCTTAGCCTTACTTTCAGTCAATATATTAATTTCTCTAAATGCATTATCTGATCGTGTTATTACTGCGGTAAAAGAAAAAGTGGATATTAGCGTTTTTATAAAAGCAGACGTGGAACAAGCACAGGTTGCCAATTTTGAAGCCAAGCTAAAAAAGCGTCCAGAAGTTAAAGAAGTAATTTTTGTTTCGAAAGATGCTGCTTTGGCAGATTTCAAAGAACAGCATAAGGACGATCCAAGAATTTTAGAAGCTATAAAGGAAGTTGAAAAAAACCCTTTAGCTGATACTTTAATTGTTAAGGCTAAAAGTATTGAGGATTATAAACAAATTTTAAATTTTATTAATCTTGAAGAGAATCAAGATATTATCAAATATCAGAATTATACTGATCACGAAAAAATAATTGCGCGTGTCAACGATATTAGCAAAAAGGCAGAGGAAGTTAGTTTGATCATATCATTGGTTTTTGCGATCATTGCGATTTTAATTATATTTAATGCGATTCGAGTTTCCGTTTATACGCGGCGTGAGGAAGTTGCGGTCATGCGGTTAGTCGGAGCTAGTAGTTCCTTTATTCGCTTGCCCTTCCTTTTGGAAAGTGTGATATATGGTGTTTTTGCAGTTATTATTACTTTTGCGATTCTTTATGCTGCTTTTAGCGCCATTAGCCCTTATTTGAATGTTTTATTAAATAATTATAGTTTTAATTTGGTTGAATATTATAATCAGAATTTTGTTATGTTGTTTGCGGCTGAGGCTGGGGCGGTTATCCTTTTATCGGTCTTAAGTAGCGCTGTAGCCCTAGGTAGGTATTTGAAGGTTTAGCCTTTACAAAAGGATAAGATTCTGCTAAAATTTGGGTACTTTAATTGATTGTTATTGTTCTTTGATCCATGAATAATGATCAATGTTTCATGACCATGGAGAGGTGGCAGAGTGGTCGAATGCGCTAGTCTTGAAAACTAGAGTCTCAGCAATGGGACCGTGAGTTCGAATCTCACCCTCTCCGCCATAAAGTACACGCTACGCGTGACTTTATGGCAAGCCATCCGTTGCAAGTTACGCGTGACTTTATGGCAAGCCATCCGTTGCAAGTTACGCGTGACTTTATGGCAAGCCATCCTTTACGCGTGAAGTTGGGGTGACGAATAAAATACTTTAAAATATGACTCAAGATTTTATTAGCATATGAAAAATGAATTTGGCCCATGCTAGATAAAAAATGTTCTAGTTGTTGCTCTCCGGTTAAAGTTCATCGTAGTTTTCCTGATGAAAAAATTCCGGTTGATGTAAATGGAGAAAAAATTTGGACTGATCGAGGAGAAATAATGATTCCTATAAAACATATTGATACGGTTCGATTGCGCACATTTGATTGTAAAAAATTAGACCAACAAACGGGGCAGTGTCAAGATTATGAAAATCGACCGGATATATGTAAGAACACCAGTTGTTTTGATGAAGCTCATCCTAGCTCAATAGACGAGCAACATCGTGAATTTGTGGATGAGAAATTTATTACAACAAAAAAATAATTATGGGAAAGCTTCGTGTAGGAATATTTTTTGGCGGGCGATCAACTGAGCATGAGATTTCTCTCTTGTCAGCATTTAACATTATTAAAGCATTGGACAGAAAAAAATATCAGATTATTCCAATTGGAATAGATAAACAAGGTAATTTCTTGGCTTATAAATTAACTGATAAATGGATTGTTAATGTAGATGATCCTAAAAAAATTTCATTAGGTAAATCGGGAGTGTTGGTGTCATTTGCTTTTGGGCAGAGTAAAGAATTGATTGAATTAAATAGCAACAGAAGGATAAAAGTGGATCTTGCTTTTCCTGTTTTGCATGGTGCATATGGCGAAGATGGAACTATACAAGGTTTATTTAAAATGGCAGATATCCCTTTTATTGGTTGTGGTGTGCTTGGTTCAGCTGTTGGCATGGATAAGGATGTCGCCAAAAGACTACTTCGTGATGCTGGTTTGTTAATTGCTGATTTTGTTTCATTTGATAGTTCAAATAAAAATAATATCAAATTCGCGAATTTAAAGAAAGCTCTAGGTTTGCCATTTTTTTTAAAGCCAGCTAATGCTGGTTCTTCCGTGGGCGTTTACAAAATAGTAGATGAACTTAGGTTCTCGCAGAAAGTTAATGACGCCTTTAAGTATGATAATAAAATTATTTTCGAAAAAACGATAATTGGTAAAGAAATAGAATGCTCTGTTATTGGTAGTGATGATCCTTTGGCTTCTTTACCTGGTGCTGTTATCCCAAAAGATCAATTTTATTCATATAAAGCAAAGTATCTTGATGAAGATGGAGCACAGTTTGAAATTCCAGCTAAATTATCGTCGAAATTAAAACAAAAAATTAGGGCTATCTCAATACAGGTTTATAAAGTTCTTGGTTGCGAGGGGCTAGCTCGAGTTGATGGTTTTTTGACTAAAGATGAAAAATTTGTAATCAATGAAATTAATACTTTGCCGGGGTTTACTGCGATTAGTATGTATCCTAAATTGTGGGAGGTTAGTGGAGTATCTTACAAAAAACTTTTAGATCAATTGATTTTGTTGGCATTGCAAAGAAGCAAAAAAGGTGATAAACTGCAAAGTAGTTTTCGTCCAAAATAGAATGATTTTAGGTTGTTAGATTTTGAAAATAGCTTTATCTTGGATCTTGATCCATGAATAATGTTCCATGAAGAATGAAAATATGGAGAGGTGGCCGAGTTGGCTGAAGGCACCACACTGCTAACGTGGCAGGGAGTAAAATCCCTCGAGAGTTCGAATCTCTCCCTCTCCGCCAAGAAAAAGGTATTTCGCAGGATCGATTATCTAAACTGGCGGATTTATCGCTTAATACTGTTGTAACGGTGGAGTCGGGTGCAAATCTGAATCCTACAATTGAAACATTATCAAAAATTGCTAAAGCATTGGGAGTTCGTGTTGAAGATTTAATAAATTAGTATTGCCATTACCCCCCCCTCTGCTAAAATGAAAATATAAGACACAAAAAATATGAGCGAAAGACATTTTGAACAATCAATGAACCCGAAAGAGCATATCCAATCTGAATTGGAAGATGCCGGAATTTCCCATCCAAGCGAATGGCGAAAAGCTCTTGACTTGGACACACCACTTGATAAGGAAGAAGGTAAAATCGAACCGATCGGTGAGAAAAAGCGTGAGGTAATTGATTTGCAAAAATTAGATAAAATTTTTTCTTACTTAGAAGGTGGCTTAAGAATTTCTGACAGATCAAAAATCGAGAGATTTGGGACTCTTACAGATGGACTGGAACGATTAAAGTCTTTACAGTCAATGAGTGTTGCGGAAGCAACTGAAGCCGTTCGCGATTTTGGATTAACTCCCGGAGCATATAATTATCTTGCTCGCCGGTTAGAATTTTACCAAAAGTATATTGCTGGAGAAGCAACAAGAAAAGTTAACACCCAGGAATGGGATGAGAAAAAACGAGAGTATGTTGATGTAGTCAAGGAAGAAGTAATTGATGCTTCACAGGCGAGTCCGGAAACGATTAAGCTCGGTGTTATTAGAGACATCTATTTTGCGGCGATGCAAGGCACTCCAGAAATGGGTGCTGTGAAAGTTGCTACAAATAGGATTAATAGAGGAATAGAAAGATTAAAGCAATCCCCCAAAAACACTTCGAGATCTGTACAAAATCCCATTAAAAGCGTGGTTGAATTTCACGGATATTATTCTGGTATTTTTGAGGGCTCTTTGGGACAGTATCCAGAGGTCAGTCAACTTTATAAACAATGTGAACAAGAAATTAAGAAACGATTTGGCAATAAAGATTTGGACGAAAAAGAGCTGGAACACAAGGCAGTGTTATTAACCGCCCGACGTCTTGAGGGTGCTTATAATTATAACGGAACATTAAATACAGGATCGTCTCCTTATAATGCGGGATTTAAAGAATCAATAACCGTCGGGCAGTTGGGGCATGGAGTAATGCGTCAAATGCGAGGGATGAGGAGTAAAATTCAAGAGACCAATTTTAGTAATGTTGAAAGATTCATAGGAAAATCAGGTGATAATCGTTATGGATTTGAAAAAAAGAAACTTGATAAGGATGTTAAGTCATTGGAAGATTTCACTCAGGATAATCCAAGTTACGATGCATCCTTTTTGCTAGCAAAAAGCGAGGATGGAACAGATAGGCAAATAAAAGGCAGAGAAGCGGCTGAAATAATGACTAGGCAGAAAAATAGTGAGGCGGTCCAAAGGGCTAAGTTATGGTTTGGCCGGGAGAGCGATAAAATAAATCATTGGTTTGAAAAATCAAAAACCAAAATCGCAGGATACGATATATCCGAGGAAGAAAGAAACTCCATCTATTCATCAGTTCAAGAACGCTATAACAAAAAGATTGACGATCTCCAGCAGGAATATCAGGGAGAAATTGCTCGACTGGAAAATCGCACACCAGACGAGCTTTTAGGGGCATTTAAAGAAAGACAAGTCATTGTCAATAAGCGATTTGAAAAGCGAAAAAGCTTAGCTCAAAAAGCTTTAGATTTACATTTCCGTTTTAATCATATTGGAAATCAAAAGTCTCAAGAAGAGAGAGACCAAGAACGAGAACATGAAGTAAACGAACGGATTAAAAATTTGGAAGCCGAATATACATCTAGCTTGAGTCATGTTGAGGATTTGACAACTTTATTAGAAAGAGACTATCCGGAATTTAAAGAATGCATTTTTTCCAACGAAGCTAATGCAGAGGGACAAGACAAATTGTCAGTAGTCTATCAGAACTATAAAAATAAATTATTAGGAAATCTACGCACAGAATATCAAGATAGAAGGGACAGGATAGAGTCTCAACAAAAAACGCGTGCGCATAACTTTGAGCAATCTGGTGTTGATGTAGATAATGCGGAGTTATTAATAGGTTTACAAGACAAGTTGGATATTTGGTATACAAAAAAAGTCTCCGAGTTAGATAGCGATGCTCAGAATGGTTTAAAAGAATTTTTGCTACTTAGAGACAACCTCTCCGAGGCTATTGATAACTCAAAGATAAAAAACGAGAGGATCTCTGCGCTTAAAAAAGTCCCTCTTGGATTTGGGCAGAATACAGTATTTTCTGGTCTAATCGATTGGGTTAATAATGCTCCGTTCGGGATTATAAAAAGAGCTCATCGCACATTAAGTGCAGGTGTGGATGATCAAACTGTGATGATGCGAGCATTGGCTGAAGTGAACGGTGAGTCGCCGAACGATCAAAATCCAGAGAAATTTATTGCAAACATACTTAAGTCTGGAAACCCAAGTAAAGTAATACAGAATTTTGAAAAGTTTTCCGGAATTACTGAAGATCAACATTTAAATATCCTTCTAGCAATAATTAATAGTGGTGCTGGTCGAAATGTTGTTGAAAGTTTAAGTAAATTTACGGGTATTAAATCTGAGGATCATCTTCAGATAGTACAAGCTATGAACGCATCGGGTGCTGGCGATGAGGTGATTTCTAATCTCGACAAATTCAGTGGCATAAAACAAGAAAATAAAAGAGATATCCTGTTTGGTGCAATTAAGGGGGGTGGCGGAAATCAAGTTGCTAACAATCTTGAACAGTTCTCGGGGATTATTAGCGAGAAAGACCATCGAGATATTGTAATGGAAATGATTAAGGCTGGTAACTGTTGGTACTTGAATTATGGTGGTGTATTGGATAAATTTACTGGTCTTGAAGAACCTTTGCGTCAAGTAATAAAAGCCGGTAAATATGAGGCCATACCACATGTGCTTGAAGCAGGATTCACGATAGAAGAAATTACAAGATTTCCGTTCCTTATTTCTCCGCTGGTCACGAAGAAATAATATAATAAATTAATTTAAATATATGAAAAAAACAGCAATAACGTTTCCGAATGATGCCATGACGCTTGACATGTTGGTTGACATTCAAACGCCAAAGTCACTCGGATTGACAGCGAAAGTTTTTATACAGGAGAAGGCTCGCACACTGCCACTCTACGATCAATCAGTAAAGTGTGGTGCCCACGGCGAAAGTAATGACGGCAAAAAAATTGCTGTTGATACAATCGGTCGTTGGCTGTTTGGGGTTCCGGGTTACGAAGGCCATATCAGAGTCGTGCCGGCTGATGATAAGGTCTCACTGTACTACCCCAAGGAATCACCAAAGGTCGTTCACGAACTCGTATCCTTATTAAAAGAGACGGTGGAAACCAACAAATAATTATATGAAGGAATCATTTGAATCTAAATCGGCACAGCAAGAACAAACTCCTCCGCCTCAACCAGTGGCGGAAAAACTTACACCCGAACAAATTTCTCAAAAAAGAGGAAAGGTTTTACAATCTTTAGAAAAAGCTCGTCTTTTACCTTCTGAATGGAAAAGTACCGCTGGCAAAAGCCGAGACGAAATGATTACCGCATTGGAGGGATCATTGGAGGATCTTGATGCCTTAGAAACAAGTATCCAAAATGAACCAGAGCCAGTAGCAGAAGAAAAACCTGTCGCTAAAACAGAAAATCCCGGACTGCATGTTGTACGAAGACGAGAAACACCTGCTTCAACAAAAGTTGATGAACCGGAACGACAATTTGCTCAAGCTGGCCAATATATAACTATTGGTAAAGTTCACATTCCTGTTTGCCAAACACCGGAAGAAAGTTCTGAGTGGAATGCTGTTCCCGGTAAAGTTTTTGTATCGGGTGGCAAGAAATTCTCTGAAGTAAAATTTGTTAAAGATGCACACGGTTTAACACATGTTGCTAAACCAGGTGAGCTGATGAATTTCTCGGAAAAGCATCGAGGTGAACGATTAGAATCTGTTGATGCTGTTCTTGAAGGACGGGGTGAGTTGAAAGCCTTTAATGAAGTACTGACTCGACTCGGAGAGTTATCAAGGCAATATGGTGAATTAAATCCAGACGATGCTGACTATGACGAAAAGGCAAAGCAGTTGGGTGCTCAAATTGAGGCATTTGCAGACTCGGATGGACTCAAAGAAGTGCTTAAACTCAACGGTTCTGGAATTGAAAATATTGATGACTTTGCTGAACGCGCATCGGATATAATCCGTACCCAGCAATTCTTGCGTTCAATTGATGAAAGTTTGAACGAGTTTATTCCACCTCGTGATACGCATTTCAAGCTTACCCCTTACTTTGAACAAAAATTCGCATGGTTTGCCACATTGGTAAATCGTCAGCTCGGTCTCGGTAATAATGCTTACCTTGAGGATTTGGTAGAAAATAAAAAGGCACCGGAATGGGAAAAGTTAACCGCCAAAGGTATGACCGTGATTGTCGGTCCTCGTGGTACTGGTAAAAATAAGTTGACTGACTTCTATTGTGGCGAGACTAACCGCCCTCTTTTCCGATATGCCTGTTCTCCGGATAAAGAAGAGCGTGATCTTACTTATGATGTGGAACTTTCTGAC
This sequence comes from Parcubacteria group bacterium GW2011_GWA2_40_23, assembly GCA_000996245.1. Taxonomy (GTDB): domain Bacteria; phylum Patescibacteriota; class Patescibacteriia; order UBA11705; family JABHMO01; genus GWC2-39-14. The sequence continues at coordinate 94,954 of LBYP01000004.1, forward strand.
GGTGAAGTGGTAAGAATTCCAACTCGCATCTTGACGGCTGTGACTACGCCAAACGCCGTTCTGGAATTAGATGAGTTGAACTTGCTTCGACCAAATGTTGCAAAGTTTTTTAACTCCCTATTTGACGGCGACCGTACCGTTTTCTTGAGTGATCAGGTTATTAAGGCGGCTCCGGGAGTAACCTTTGTTGGTCTTATGAACCCAGCAGAATACGACGGTGTTGAGGATTTGCCGGAAACGATTGACGACCGATCAAACATCATGACTATGGGATATCCTCCATTCCGAGAAACTGACTCAACCACCAATAGAGAAAAATTCACTCATGATGAAGCCCTTATTCTTAAAGAGAATGTTAGCCCTCTTAAAAATCTTGATGATGAACAGTTCCGCAAGGCTTGGGACTATGTGATTAATGGTGTGGGAGCACAAATCTCTCTTGATGCGACAACTGTGAAGATTATGAAAGACCTCAAGAATATTGTGGCTATTTCTGATCGTACTCGCCAAGTCGTTGAAGCTTATAAAATAAGAACTGGCGAAACGAGAATGGAACGAGATATCTCCCTTCGTGGATCGATTGAAGCGGTTCGCTTTTATTCCGAAAATCATCTCTGGGAAGCTGACCGTTCCAAAATGCCAAATTGGAAAGCCGGCTGGAATCCAGCTCAATACGCCATTGCTATGACCTATCTGCCACACACTGACACCTACCGCCGTGGCAAGACCGATAAGGATGCAATGATGTTAATTCTTGCCGAAGGCATCCGATAGAAATGAACAGTAAATATTATGTCAATAGAATCACACGGCCCACAATTTACACCGGAACATCCGCCTAAACCGGAAGTGTCCCAAGCTGAACGGGATCTCAATGAGATTATCCCGATTTTAGCGCACGGCTTAGTTCGCAGAATTGAGCAGAAGGGATTCTCCGGCAAAGTCCGAGTACAAGCTATGGCTGGTGATTCTTGGGGTGTCGCAAAAAGTCCGGATAATTCAACAGATATCCCAAACGTCATTATTTATCCTCGCGAATCGCTTGCTGGTGATAGACGAGTTGTTAATGCACAACTTCGACATGAAATTGGAAACTTAAACTACCCAATTGATGGTGAATTAAATGCTTTGCGTGGCTGGTGTTATGAAAATAAAGTCGCTCCGGAACTTTTAACATCGTTGGTAGAAGCAACTCACGAAGCATCGGTCAACTATTTGGAGATGCAGAATTCACACAGTGATCAGCCAGAGGAAAACTTCCGTGCCTTATATGAGCAAGAAATAAATACGCAAGAAATTGCGAATGGTATTCCTCAATCCGCCCCTTATAAGCAAGCGGTTGATCTTACGCTCCTCTACTCCCTTTCTCAGGTAGGGCTCGTTCAGTCCGAGCAATTTGAGCAAGCTCTTAAAAGTGCTCATCCAGCAGTACAAGAAATTTTTGATAAACAAACACGATCTGTTTTAGATCAAAGTGTCAAAATGGCGGTACCAAAGAAACAAGTGCAATTGGTGCGTGATTTTATTTGGCCAAAATTTTCAAAATTGGTCGCCTTGTCCGGTCCATCACAAACGGAATCGGAAACAGCTAAGACCGGTGACAAGAAAGTCGAGATGAGCCCCGAGGCTTCCGCTCGAGCCCAGCAAGCAAAAGAGATACAGGAAAAGATGCAGAAGTTGATGGAAAAAATGAAACAAAAGCCTCAGAGCAAAGCTGGTAAAAAGCCGTCTCAAGAATCAAGTAAACAGAAAAAAGAATCAAAACAACCACAAAAACAAGAACTCAGTCCTGCGGAAAAACAGGAAAGAAAAGACGAAGAAAATCTTTTGGCAGAAAATCTCCAAGAACAACTTCAACAGGCTAAGGAAAAATTAGAAAAATTACAAAAATCTGGTCAACAACCGGAGGTTCCGAAACCGCAAGAAAAAGCTTCCATGCAAGAAATCGGCAAACAGGCCGAGCAGATGAAAGCCGAAGCAGAAAAAGCAATGCAGGAAGCCAAAGAGGCCGGTGCGGACGAAATCACGGAAGAGCAATTGCAGAAGTTAAAAGAACAGTTGGAGCAGTTAGAGGAGGTTGCCAAACAAATTGCAGAAAGTGGAGCTTTGGAAGAAGAATTGGCAAAACCGGAAGAAGAACCGATAAATTATAACATTAAAGAATACGGCATCAACGAAGCGGAACTGACTCCCGAACAATTAGAGAATTTGCAAAAGGTTCGCACGTTTGCCCAAGGTACATCAAAAGCATACCGCACAGTCATGCGTCTTTTGATGACTGGCTATCAACAAAAAAATCCAAACTTCACGGACAAAATGATACAGAAAATGATGGAGCATGGATATGATGTGCCAGATTTTTCAATACACGGATCACAATCAGCTCAAGAATTTTTATCACAGCGAGAAGAGCTTGGCATAGATAGTTTTAGTGATAATTTTTTGGTTAATTTTCAGTTGCCAAAACCTTTGGCAAAATTTTGGTATAAAGGTGGCAATGGGAGCAAGTCTCAACCAGTAAAAGATGGTGAAATTGAATGGGGGCATTTTTATAGAATGTGCATGCCCGTAATTTATAGCGGAGTCGATCGGGCGCAGATGTCCGGTCTTTATCTGAATCGTTTGAATCAATTTGGTCAGCACGACCCTAAAAAATATTATTATCTTTGGGAAACTATAGACCTGGCGCAAGAAAAGCAAAAACAGGAGGACGAAGCGCTTAAGGAAATGCAGGAACAGCTGAAAGAGATGAAGGAAAAATTGGATGAGATGAACAAGCAGGCCGGAAAGTCCGATGAAAAGGATGAACAAGCCGGACAAAAATCCGAAGGTGCTGAAAATCAAAAACAACAAGACGAAAAAGGTGTCGGCGAAAAACAACCGGACAATCAATCATCCAAGGAGTCCGGACAAAGCGGAAAAAAAAGCGAAGGCTCTGATCAAAAGTCCAACGAGCAGAAACAATCTGGTCAGGAAAAGCAATTTTCTGAACAAGGAGAGAATAAACCGTCGGCACAAGAGCTTAAAGAGCAAATTGATGAATTAAAAGAGCAGGTTGACCAAATGATCAAAGACGCGGAAGAGCGAGGCGACCAAGCCGCGGTAGATGAGCTGAAAGAGATGACGGAACAGCTCGAGCAAATGTCAGAAAAACTCGAAAAAGGCGAACAGGGAGAAGAGGGTGAATCCGGCGAGCAGGGAGAGGGTCAAGAATCTGAAGGGCAAGATGGTGAGTCCGGCGAAGGTGAGGGACAGGGCGAAGGATCTGGTCAATCTGGCTCCGGGCAAGGCCAAGGTCAAGGTGAAGGTGCAGGAGAAGGTGGTCAAGACGGATCACAAGGCGGTCAGCCGGGTAAGGGTATGGGGCAAGGTGGCGGTAAGCGGGGCGGACAAGAAGGAATGGGTCAGGATCCTGGCCAACCCGGAGGCGCAGAAGGATCTGTTGAAATGAGTGGTGGGATGCCTTCCCCGGGAGAGATGAAAGAATTGATGGATCAGATGCAAGATATGTTAAATCAGGCCAAAGAACAAGGCGGAATGCCGGGATCTGGTCAAGAAATGATTGATCAATTACTTGAAAAGCTTGATCAGATGCAACAAAGTCTCGAGTCTGGAGGAAGTCCACAAGATATGGCCGGACAAATGCAGGAAGCAATGCAACAAATGTCAGAGATGATGGGTGGTGAACCCGGACAAGGAGAGGGACAGCGTAGTTTTGGTGAACATGATCAGTCAACCGAAAAACATTCTGGTGGTCAATTAGACGAACAGGGATTTGAAAAATCAAAAGTGGAGGATCAGTCAAACCCTCATGATCCTAATCATCAGGGCGGAGCAGGTAATACAGTCGAGGGAGAGGGTGTCACTTTTAGTCGTCCAGACCCAAGTCTTTTGGCACAATTAAGAAATGCCGAAACTTTGATAGGAAGTAAATTTACCCAACAGGATGAAAATGGAACTTTCGTATCGAAAGAGATTGCTACCGAGGAAGTATCAAAAATAAGTAAGGAACAATTGGCTGAAATTGAACGTAAATCAACCGCACAATTATCAAATTTGGAAGAATTGAAACGTCAGCACCAAGCAAAAACCGAAGCTCTTTATAAGGAGATGTCTGGATTAGAGGGTGAAGCGTTGCGACTTTATGTTGAGTACATGGAGTCAATGAAAGATTTGACAGACGATCTAACAGATTTCTTTATTGAAAAATTTGATCTTGATAAAGATTATATATACGAAAGAAATCAAAGACGAGGTGCGCGACTTCAACGAGGATACACAAAAAATATTTTAGGAACAAAAGATGGACGACCCGTTATCAGTCCGAGATCTTTTGAAAGGAAGCGTACTCCAGAAATGCCCCAGTTTGTGTGGACTATTATTCTTGATAACACAGGATCGGTTGGAGGTATGATTGAGGATGAAAAGAAATTAGCCACAGCTCTAATGGAAGTTACAAAACGGTTAGACATACCTTTTGAAATGGTTATTTATACAGAGGGTGGATATCAGTTCCTAAAAACATTTGAGCAGGAAGCATATGGAGATGATTTACAAAAAGCTGTTCTACTCCAAGCATCTATTGGTAATCAACAAGACACTGACCTCTTGCGCGCCGCCTACGCTAGCCAAACACGCTATGCTGATAAATTTAAACGAGCTCATAATTTTATTTTCTTTTTAACTGATGGATTGGCTTGTAGCGCAGACTCATTGTATGATTTGGTTAACAAGTTCAAGAAAGAAACCGTTATCTTGGGAGTTGGACTTGCTCGAGGAGCTGAATCTATTAAAAAAGAGTTTGGAAAAAATGCGTTGGAAGTTCCAGACTCAAAACAATTGTCAACCAAATTTATTAGGAAGGTCGAGGAGTTGATAGATCAAACATTTGATTAATTTAAAAACTATGAGCAAAAACTTTGAATCACAATTTAGCCAAATAAACAATTTACTGAACGAGGTTGAACAATCAACCAGTGGTAAGCGTTTATTAGCGGAAATAGACGATTTCTGTGTTGAGATTGATACCGGCTTGGAAACAAGAAAAGATGAAGTTTTGAAATGGCCGGATGAACGCAAAAGAAAAGAAGCAGTGGATTCCGAAGACCCATTTGTTTTAAATTTATTATCAATGGATGAAAATTTTAATGTTCGTACATTGTCAGCATGCAATCCTAAAACCCCATCAAACTCCCTTCGACGTTTGGCCGAGGGTGCAAATGATTATGTAAAAATGGTTATAGCTAACAATCCCAACTCATCCCCTGACATTCTTGATCGCATTTCCGAATTAAGCGGAGAACAAGAAGTACTGGATGCTGTGAAAGGAAATGGAAATGTTTCGACAGTCACCAAATACAAAATAGAAAACAGAATGTAAACAGTAGTTTAAGCTAAAAGCACGGTCTCAAGCCGTGTTTTTGTTTTGCCACAAACATTGACATTTGGTGTTGACATTTGGCTCATTAAATGCTATACTCTTATGTCTGGTTGGTATGGTGTCAACCAGACGAAAACAGTTCTTTTGAAAGGAGGAAAAGCCAATGGGAAAGAAGATTCTCTGGATGTCTCGGCACGAACCGCATCAGAGGCAGATTGAGACTCTGCGTAACACTTACGGTGGCGACACTGTAGTGGAACAGGAGTCCAGACCCTTCGATGACGCACGGCAAATCGCCAAGCGGTACCGTGAGGGACACTACGATGACATGGTCATCGTGGCTCCGCTCTCGGTGATTCAGGTGCTCTGCAATGAGGGCATCAGGATGCTGTGGTCGGAGGCTGTCGAGGAAAATGATCCGTCCAAGGTCGAGTTCCGTGGCGCACGTGGACAGGGATTCCGATTCGTTCGGTTCCGCCGCATCAAGCGTGTCGCTCTCGAATTCGAGGACTAACCCACGTAATTGAAACGCACACAACGAGTTTATGAGGTTTCTCCAACAAAAAACCTCGACCTTTTTGAGTATATTTGCTAAAATATAAGTGTATTTAAAAAGGTCTTTTCATTTCTCTCAATTCGATGTCCCGCCATTCCGCCGAAAAGTTTTGGGGGCGAAGCCCAAGCAGGCGGGCAAAAATTCCTTCCCCCCAACCCCCTTCCTTTTTGCCCGCCCGAGCGATTGGATTTTAAAATTCGGAATTCGGATTTTCGTCAAAAAAAGTTC
>LBYP01000005.1 GCA_000996245.1 Parcubacteria group bacterium GW2011_GWA2_40_23
TTGTGGCTTTTGTGGATGTATATACTCATATACTCCATTTTAACACACTTATGGTTCCGTGGCAGAGCCACGGGGTATTAAACCCAGAGATGGAATAAACTTTTCTATGTCCTCTCTAATTAACAACCTAGAAATATCAACATTCTTTTGTAATCCAAAACTTGGCGCATGAGAAAATCCAACATATTCAATTTTTTTGTTTAAATATTTTATATGTTTTATAGCGGGAATTAAATCCGTATTAGACGAAATTAAAATTGCCGTATCATAATAATTTTCATAAGCACCAATTATCATATCTGTAGCAATTTTTACATCAACACCTTTCTCATGGAACTTACCATTACTTTCCATTAAGTAACCTCTTTTAATACAAATCCCCTGTTTCTCTAGATTACTAAAAAGACGTTGTTGTTCCTGCCTCATAGAAGAAGCCTTAATAGAATCATTCTTTACTTTCACAACACCGACATAATATCTGATCGAGACTACTTGTCTTTCTCTGGACAAAAACTCAGATAAGCCCTTATAACTAAACTCTGTAGTCTTCTCTACTTTTAAGTCTTTTAGCTTGTAATAAAGATTACTGCCATCAATATAAATGGCTACTTTTTCTATTTGATTGACCATATAATATAAAAACCCACCGTGTCCCCTTGCGGGAACAGAGTGGGTGGTATTAGCGAAGTAAATCATCCAACCAGATATGTATTTCAGCTGAGATTACACAATATCATGCCAGTAGCATTCTGTCAATCCCGTCAATTACATTATACTTCATACAAATATTATGTAAATCGTTTTGTGTATAACTACACCAAAACATTTTGTAAAAAAACACTCCCCCATGCCTGGCACGGAGGAGGAGTCTCTTCTTAGTAATCTTGGACCAGACCAGGCGGAACAATGTGTCCTTTTTCTTTTTGCGATCATTGTGCGCTTCGCTTACTATGATTTACATGATTTAATGATTAGCATGATTTTAACACATGATTACAAAAAATGATCACTGTGATTTCACGCAAAACAAATTCAGATAAAACAAATTAGGAACACCGCGAGCGGTATTCCTTTTTGGAGAAGCAAACAGGGAGCACAGTATCATTAATTACAAAACAATCTCCTTAAAATCCTCCACGCCCAATTCCTTACGGCTGAGATTTAGACACCCGCGACGTTTATGTGCACCATTTAAACAACGTCGAGCTAAATTTTCGACAACCTTTTGATCGAAACCTTCAATCACTGGCAAAGGTTTTAATTGCTCGCGACTGCCATCAACATCAAATCCTTTTTGGATTAATGAAATCATAATTGTATCCAGGTTTGGATATGTGGCACCGAGTTGATCTTCGTCGCCGCCGGCAATGGCCAAACCATCATCTGGTTTAGCCGCAACTATTTCAGCCGGAACTTCCAAGAATCGCGCAACGTCGAACAATTCCAAACCTTTTAACAATTCCTGAATCATGCCAAAGTCCCCCACATCACCGTGATGAGTCCAAAACGCCATCCAACATTCTGATTGATTGTCCGTTGAAAGAACTAAACCTGAACCAAGCAATCGAGCAACATTATAAGTTCCGAGCATCATACGTGAACGAGCTTTGATATTGCCATGAACTATCTTTTCATCCCAAGCGAGTGTTTGATCGTCTGGTGCTAAACCTGCTTCTCGACGAATCGCTAACACTGAAGTTTCGATCGGACTTAAATATTTATTTTCAATGAAATCATAAACGTCCGACAAATCTATTTTGATTTCGTGTGCATGGAATTTTTCTATGGCCGCTCGCCCCAATCGTTCTGCATCATCTTTTGAGTGACAAGGCATAATCAAACCAACAGAAACCAATTTATAATTTTCAGCTTCAGCTAATTTGCAGGCTCTTTCGGCTAATCCAAGCGTAATGGCGCTATCTAGTCCGCCAGATGATCCAGTTACAAGAAAATGTAAACTGTTTTCTTTGCAATAATTGTAAAGACTCTTGGTAGCACGTTTTACCAACTCTTCGATTTTCTCTTGTTTTAATTTGTACATAATGATTTGTCACCAGTAACCGGTAACCAGTAACCAGCATGGTAATGCTAATAACTAATTACGGCTACTAATAATCAATTTTTATATAAATTATTTTTGATGATATACGCCTCGACTTCTGGCAAAACCAAATCGGAAAATGATTTACTTTGAGTCACCCGTTTTCTAATTTCTGAACTGGAACCACAATGGTCAAATGGCACTGAAATATTTTTCGGTGGTAAATCTGCGGGGCTGGCGGGCATATCAACTCGAGTAATAACAGCAAAGTTTAAATTCTGCCAAAGTTCTGGACCGCGAAACCATGACGACTGAATTTCTGACTGACCTCGGCTACCACCCTGGATAAGATCTGTACCAACTGCATACCACAAATTATCACCATATACTTTTTGCAATTGCTTATCTAATTCATACGTTCGCGTGTACTCGCCTTTTTCCAAATCAATAAATGAGATTTCACATTTCTTTAAATCGACAAATGTTTTTTCGATCATGTGACGCTTTTGCTCATCAGTTATATTTTTATGGCTAGCTTTGTCTGGACGGAAACCGCAAGGCAGAATAATAACTAAATCAAACTGTTTAGCTAAAGCTTTAACAATTTCACGGTGATGAATCCCCGGCGGATTAAAGCTGCCACCAAAGACCACTATTTTAGATTGTTGATTTATAGAATTCATATTATTTCTTTAATGTCGCTAACTCTTCTATTTTGACAGTTGCAACCAAACGATCACCTTTTTGCTGAACTACATCACCAAAATCATCACTAAAAGTTCCATCGGGCAACATAACTACATTATTATAATCGTAATGATCTTGATGGATATAATTCCAAAACTCGAACCCGTCCGTGTCAGTATAAATAATTTCAAACTTGCTTTTGTGTGACACAGTAAATTGATGCGCTTTTTCTAAATCTGCAAAAACACATTGATTATCTTCTTTAAGTTCTTCACAAAAAGTTAACTTTAAATTATTCTTTTTGCAAAACTGGTAAATTGGATCAATATTTTTAGGATAGATGTAGGCATTCACCCGAACCTGACCAAATTTGGAAACTTCAACAATCTTTGCCTGATACTGAGCGCAAGAAACTGGCACATTTACTATATCACAGTATTCGACTTCATCTAAAGTTGACAAGGAAAAAGTAATATTATTTACACCAACATTAAATAAATTTTTATAGAATCCGACCGATCCACTACCATTGCTTGTTACGGAAATTGAAACATCTGGCCAGATTTGTCTTAACACTTTAATGTAATTACTGAAATTCGGAATAGTGAATATCTCGCCCCCCATTAAAGTAATATAAGTGGGCGTATATTCGCCCGAGATCTCAACCATGTGTTGCTGAAATTCAGACAACGGCATAATCGCTCCAGTTTTCTTTTTTTGATAACAAAACTTACAACGATAATTGCATTGATAAGTTAACACGATTCTTAAACCTAACATCTTTTTAATATCGTGGCGCAAAGATAAGAATTTCATATGGGTTGTTTTTCTTCTTATTAATTAATTTAAAGCTGGTAAAATATTTTTCGGGGTTGCGATACTCTTCACTCCAAACAATTTCGGGCCGTGGGATAATTCCGCGATACCACAGCCGATCCCAAAACTTATTTGATTCATAATTTTCTGCGGCCGGCTCCACTATCATTAACTTTCCCTTTTTATTAATAATACGTTTCATCTCTTGATCTAATTTTTCTGCATCGAGTACATGATGAAAAACATTTTTCAGACGTACCAACTCGCAACTTTTATCTGGCAGGTCGAGCACCTGGCAATCTTTGACATAATAATCTGGTCTACCAGCAATGTCCGCTGTTTTGAACCCTGGTTTAGGTTGATAGCCAGAGCCATAATCTAATTTAATTAATTTAGTCATATTAGTATCTTTAATTATCTTCTCTAAAAGCTTACGAATCTTCACAAGCTTTATGGAGCGGCGAATTACGTGTGACGTAATTCGCCGAAAGACTCAGTTGACGATCTCGACCCGAGCCGCGAACAAGCGCTTGAACATGAAGCCGGCACTCTCCTCCGCGATGGCTGGCGAGTACTGCCGGAGGATCGAGGTCTTGAAGCCGAACTCTACGCCATCGAGAGCCGTCTCGCCCGCGCAGTAGTCGAAGGCCAGACCGACCACCACGATCTCGGTGATTCCGTTGGCCCGCAGGAACTGCACGAGGTCGACGGGCAGCTCGACACCGTTCCACATCAACTTGCCAGGGAAGGACGAGTACGGGTGCGTGTTCAAATCGTAGCCCTTGCGGAAGATGGCGTCGACCAGGTCGATGCGCAGCCCCGGGTAGAACTTGGCTTCGTCAGTTCCAGTCATACCGTGATCCGGCCAGACCTTCTTGGGGTTGCCGTCGATGACCACGTCCGTGAAGGGATCCACGCCGTGAGTGGAGGCGAGGTAGAGGTTGCCGGGCCGGTGCTCTTCGTAAGATGCGACCACGAGATCGAACTTGCCGTTCTCGTCGCCTTCCATGATGAGCTTGTTGATGCCAGGGATGGTTTCCTCGGCGCCGGGGACCGGCAGGCCGCCGTTTTTGAAGAACGCGCCGCACAAATCGACCAGAATCAGAGCTCGCTTCGTTTTCATGATAGCCTCCATGTGAGTTGATAGGCCAAACAACGGAATCACGTTGTCGACCATGTCTGGTGTAACGAACCGCATGAACGGAGGAAACTCTTGCCTAGCTGTTGCCGCGTGCATGATCGCCTCCTTCTTGTAACGAACAGTTGTGAGATAATCTCCCACGATTATGGATTCAAGCTCCTACTGAGTTGAATCCACAACGTAAGAACTTAACTACTTGTTTTCAGTTATGATTGATAACTGTCCGCAAGCTGCACCCGCTTTAACCTCAGCTTCAGTGGCAATGGCCAAGGCTAACTTGTAACCATGTGCCTTCAATGTCTTAACCTGCTCCATTAACTTGTTTTCGCGGTTCATACTTTTATATGTTATTTATTAGGCTAAATTTTTGGCTGTTATGACACCGGATAAATGATTCTTGGTCGAAATATTATTTTCATTAAGCGGACTTAGCTTGATAAAGATTGAATCGGCTAAAAAATATTTTTCAATCTTCTCGGCATCGAACTCATTGTCATCGCAGAGTGTAAAATTTAATGTCACTTTACGCTCAGAAACCTTCTTCCACTCATCAGCAAATTCTTTAAGCTCGGCTAGCTGATATTTCTTTACTGGTTGGAGAAAATCGCGTTGTTTATCGTCAGTGGAATGAACTGAGAACTGAAATTGGATGAAATCATCTTGGTATTCTTCAACAATTTTCTTTACCTCCTCAAAAAATTCTTTTGTACCAACTTTCGGACCAGCCGTGCTAAGTGCTACGGTTGCGTGCGGATATTTATTTTTAATGAGTTTGATCGCTTTTAAAACTTCATCTTTATTCATGACTGGCTCCCCCATTCTAGTGAACAGAATTCTGAATTCTTCAGCGTCTGTTGGTTTAAACCTGTCTTGATTCTTTTCAACAATGAAGTCGACTTGAGCTAATATTTCTTCGGCTGTTAAATTGCGCCATTTTTTTAGAGCACCGGTCGCGCAAAAGGGACATCGTACAGGGCAACCACTCATGACAGAGACACCGATCATCCAACGATCTTTACGTGAGCCGAAATTAGCTAGAACTAATTCGTTGGTGCCTCTGGCCTCCGCATCGCGCGTAATCATCGGCAAAAAGGTATCAGTAGTTTCAATGGGGTAATCATCTTCAGTGCGAAGTGCATACACAGAGCCATTGGCGAAGTTTCGAGAGGCAGTAACTTTGAAGTTAGACATAAGATTAAGGTTAGTTATTTAGTTAGTGTTCTTTTGACACTTTCATCATACATCCACATCATAGCGTACTTTGTACACTATGTCAAGAGCTTACTGTGATTTACATAATTAAGCGCATGATTACTATGATTTAATAGCTAAATTAAGACAAAAACAATTACTATGATTTTCATGATTAAATGATTGCCCTGATTAAACAAAACAAAAAAGACATCCCTTCACAGAGACATCTTAACTATTTTAGTTTAAATCACATGATTATAAGTCTTCTCTTTAATAAACCGGTCGCTCCCAACCAGAAGTATCGACTCTCGATAAATCACACCTAGCTTCTACCTGTTCCCTGGAAACTCTCGCCCCTTCATTAAATTTAATCTTTTTTTCTGCTTCTTCAAAACCAATAGGATAAACACCGTTCATATCATGCAAGAAAAAAAATACATTTTCTTTTCCAAAAACCTTTACTCTAGTTCTCAGGGCCGACAAAGAAATAAGACTCCCGCCCTCAATTCGCTCCGCACCCAGAGCCTTGGCTTCAGCAACAAATACACGCATTAATCTACTCCCGATGCCAACCTTACTAAAATTTGCAATCCTAGTATTTGTTTGGAATAAATTTATTTTTGCTGTCTTTTCTTGCTTATTAACCAATCCATCAATATAACATTCATACGGTAATGATATCGTTAATATATCAGGGATACCCTCAGTCGGATTGCCAGGAGTTAAAACAGCCTGAGGTCGAGCTGCGGCTATTTCAACAATCATCTCTTTTTTTCTCTGCTCGCTAATTGTTGGAACATCTAATTTCTGTAAAATTTCATTCATATTATATTCTCCAGCTAAATCACATGATTATAAATCTTCAATTTCGTAGTCGTTGCCTTATACAATTGTGCCGGTCGCCCCATCTCCTGCTTGACTTGATCAACCGGTTCCACAAAATCAATCGCTAAAATTTTCTTGCGAAAATTGCGCTTATCAATTTTCTTATGATAAACAGCTTCGTAAACTTTTTGTAGATCACTCAAAGTAAATTTGTCAGGAAGCATTGAAAGGGCTACATTACTATATTCAAATTTCCATTTTAATCTCTGCCACGCATATTCTAAAATATCTCGATGTGATTTCCCAAACGCCAAAGTCGGTAAACTGTTGATGTCAAACCACTTGGCTTCGGCCGCATCATCACTTGCATTTAATTTTATTTTTTCTGGATTATTTACTAAATGAATATAAGCCACGGAAATAACACGGCCACGAGGGTCGCGCTTAACATCACCAAAAGTGTAAAGCTGTTCCAAATATGCGCTTTGACTTAAACCAGTTTCCTCATGTAATTCTCGCAAGGCGGCTTGTTCCAAACTTTCTGTTTCACGCACAAAACCGCCTGGGATAGCCCAAGCCCCCACGCCAGGTTCAAACTTGCGACGGACTAAGAGAACTTTTAATTTATTTTCGATAAATCCAAAGACAACGATGTCAGCGGCCAAGAGCAGTCGCCAATCTTTAGTGACTTCATTAAATGATTTTGCTTTGGGCATAAAATAAATTTAAATTTAACAAACCCAGTGTATCATATTAGTGTCCTTTATACAATCAATTTTGATAAAAAAAGGCCGCACACCTTGATGCCAAGATGTGCGGAAAAAAACGTCTCTTTCAGAAACAGATTACTGATAAATCGGGAATCGGTGCCTGCGCACGACCTTCAACGGCAACTTTCCTCCAGTCTCAAGCCGAGCAGCGAGCTGTTCCCCTCGCTCCTGGACGGAAACGATGAACAGTGCTCGCGTAAGACGCCGAGCTGAGGCGACGAAAGCCACATGACTGACGTTGCCCGTCTCGTCGTGAAGTTCGAGCTTCGTCTGCTGCCCCGCTCTGCCATACCAGTATTCGCTTGAACCGCTGCAACCAGCCTGGACTTGCAAATACCAGTTCAGTTCCCTTCTCGCCCTTCCGTGAGGAGCGAGCGAATGCTTCAGACCGGAAAAAACGATGGGAAGTGGTCTCAAACACTCATTCATGATCAGTCCCTCCCGTGTGAGTCTCTAAAAAAACATTAGCATCAATTTATGTAGAAGTAAAGCGTCAACGTACCTAGAATTCCTTTTTTTGTGATCTTAATGTAAAATTGGATTAAGGGAAAAGGGATAAGTATTAAGGGTCATAAATCTTCCTTAACCCTTACCCCATAATACTTACCCCAAATTAATTCCTTAATTATATTATATGAGTACCCTACAAACAATCTTAATAATCGCCGGCTTTGCCGTTATTCTCTACTTATTATTATTTAGAAAAGAAAAACAGAATCCCGAATCAATGCTTCTAGTCCAAGAACAAATGAAGGAACTACGTCTAACGCTAAATACCCAACAGGGCGACATGCAAAAAACATTGCAAACCCAATTTTCTCAAAGCACACAAATCGTGCGCGACGTAACTGAGAGATTGACCAAGCTCGATGAAACCAATAAACAAGTCATGGGTTTTGCTGAGCAACTTCAAAGTCTGGAGAACATATTGAAGAATCCAAAGCAACGCGGAATTTTAGGCGAATACTTTTTAGAAACACTTCTAAAAAATGTTTTTGCGCCCAGCCAATATCAAATGCAATACAAATTTGCTGATGGCGAAATCGTGGACGCGATTATCAAAGTCAAAGATTCGATAATTCCAATCGACTCTAAATTCTCATTAGAAAATTACAACAAAATCTTAGCTGAAAAAGATCCAACCCGTCATGAACAATTAGAAAAAATCTTTAAACAAGATTTAAAAAATAGAATTGATGAAACTTCTAAGTATATTCGTCCCGCTGAAGGCACAACTGACTTTGCCTTCATGTTCATTCCGTCCGAAGGTATCTATTACGACCTACTGATTAACCAAGTTGGTGCTGTCAAAGTCAATACGCGTGATTTAATCGAATATGCTTTCAACGATAAAAAAGTGATTATTGTTTCGCCAACTTCTTTCTATGCTTATTTGCAAACAGTCATTCATGGTTTACGCAAAATGCAGATAGAGGAACAAACCAAAGAGATCATTAAGAACGTCCAAAAGCTACAGCAACATTTACTTGTCTACGATGATTATATGAAAAAAATGGGCAATAATTTAGGGACTACAGTTAACATGTACAACTCAGCTTATAAGGAATTCAAGAAGATCGACAAGGATGTTTTAAGTGTTTCTGGCCAAGGCGGACAAATTGAGACTTTAGAAATTGAACGACCGAAAATAGAATAGGCCTTGACTTAATGGCTAAAAATGGATATTATATTCCCGTGAAGTACAGCCTACGTCTGACTTCATGGCAAGCTTAAAAAATTAACTCTTATATTTTCACAAGAATATGCCAACAAAAAGACAAGCTTACAAGGCGCTGCGCCAAAGTAAGAAACGTGCTGAAAAGAATCACATCATTAAAGCGACTTTAAAAACTACTATCAAAAAAACCCGCCAAGCCATCGTAGCTAAAGAAATGAAGCTCGAAGACTTACAAAAGGCTTTAAAGCAAATTGATAAGGCTGCACAAAAGAAGATTCTTAAAAAGAATACAGCTAGCCGCAAGAAATCTCGCATCATGAAGCAATTTAATAAGACACAGGTCAAATAAAAAAATAGTAGGGAACAAAAATTTTTGTTCCCTACTATTTTTTTATTTCAACCCAACAATCATCAAATCAAACATCAACTCAAAATTAATTTTGGCTGTTTTTAATTTTATTTCGAAGTCTAAAAGTTTATTATAAATATCTTTTAATTCTGGTAACGAAAACTTGCCGCATTGTTGCATGGTTTTTTGGACTACGAATGGGTGCATATGCAATTCGCTCGCTAGTTCATTGGCAGACAAATTTCCTTGGCTCAAAGCTTCTTTAATTTGTAAATTGATTCGGAATTGACGCTCCAACATAGTCAATAAATAAACATCGTTTGCACCGCTATCTATTTGATCTTGAAATAATTTCAGTGCTTTTGCTCTATTCTTAGTTCCGATGGCATCCATGAGCTGAAAAATGTCGTCGTTGAATTTGCCTTTGACTAACAGGTCAACATCCACTACCATGATTTCATGATTATCAAGATTAACATGATTGTAGTTGGAAAGTTTTTTTATTTCACAATCAAGTTGCCATAAATCATTACCCACCATGGCGATTAAAAGTTCCAAAGCCTTGGGGTTGAACAAAGCATTTTCTTTTTCAACGGCTTTTTTAACCCATATAATTAAATCTTGATTCCGTGGCAACAAATATTCTTTAACTTCTGCAATTTTCTTTTTCTCTAAGTCTTTAATAGCTTTAAATAATTTTCCGCGGGCATCTGGTTTGTCATCTTCAATAAAAATCGCAAAAAAACCGTCGGAGAGTTTATCAATTGAGCTCAACAACAATTCCTGAAGGTCTTTATTGATTTTAATATCCAAAAAGTTTTTTAAAATGACCAATTTGTTATTCCCAAAAAGTGAATTAACCTGCAAGGCATTTTTAATGTCTTTAATCAGTTCATCCTTATTCCCCTTTTCTTTATAATCAAACTTAGCAATATTCAAACCAGAATATTTTTTACTAAAAACCTCAGACCAGAGCTTAACTTGTTCGAAAATTTCATAGTCATTGGCGCCAAACCACAGGAATAATTGTTTTTGTTTTTCTGCCATATGACTTATCTTACAAAGAAATAGGGTAAATGACAACTTGACGAAAAAAAATAACAAGGGTAAGCTTATATGATTTGCTATGTGTGTAGCAAAGTGTTCGTTGAGGGACAACCCCAAGGCTGGAGGTGTGCGATGCTGAACTCGGTTCGGAACTACTTCAAGGACTTCGGTCAGCTCTTCCAACTGCCGCGCGAGTTCTGGACGATCCAGGGGCTGAACTTCGTCTACTGCGCCTTCTACTTCACCTTCGTGACGATGAGCACCCTGCACCTGAGCCAGGACGTGGGCTTCAGCGACGAAGGCGCCGGACTCCTGTTCGGTGTCTTCATGTTCGGCACGGCCATCATCCAGATCGTCCTCGGTCCGGTCATGGACATCCTGGGCTTCCGCAAGACGCCCCTGCTGGCTGCGGCCATCATCACGGTCGGCATGCTCGGCATCGGCCTCGTCCCCGTTACGCTCGGCGCCACGGATCAGGCGCGTACGCTCATGGTGCTGTTCTACATTATCGCCATGGTCGGCAACGGCCTCATGTTCCCGGTTCTCACGGCTGGCGTGAAGCGCTACAGCAACTCCGAGACGCGCGGTGCAGGCTTCAACATGTGGTACCTGACCATGAACGTCGGCGCGATGCTGACCTTCCTGATCGACTTCATGCGCAAGCCCCTCGAGGACAAGGCCACCACCGAACAGCTCGCGATCTTCCGCGATGCCGGTGGCAACGTCAACATCATTTGGTACCTGGTCGCACTGCTGATCCTCTCGGGTCTCATCGTCTTCTTCTTCCTCAAGAAGGAAGACCAGTTCCCCGAGTTCAACGCTACCGCTGAAGATCTGGCGAAGGCCAAGGAACCCAAGCCCAAGCAGCCCTTCGGCCAGACGATGAAGGAAATCTGGGCGGACAAGGGCTTCCGCAAGGTGCTCGCGCTCCTGTTCTTCACGATCCCGGCGCACATCCCCTTCGTGGCCATTTTCGTGATCTTTCCCAAGTACTACACGCGCGTGATCGCCCCGGACGTGGATCTCGGCTTCCTCGCGTCGATGAACCCGATCATCATCATCGCCGGTCTGCTGCTGTTCGCTCCTATCCTAAAACGCTTCAGCGTCTATTGGGTGCTGGTCGTCGGCATGTTCATCGGTGGTGCGTCCTGCCTGGTTCTCGCGATCCCGCCGAAGTTCCTCGGTTCGGTCTTCGGTGCTTCGGACATCGGCAGCATCTACCTCACCATGGTGGGCATCCAGATCGTGGTCTTCGCCATGGGCGAGTTTGTGTGGAGCCCGCAGCTCCAGGCCTACGTCGGCGCCATCGCCCCCGAGGGCAAGGAAGGCACCTACATGGGCGTGACTCGCTACCCCTACACCCTGGCCAAGCTGCTGGGTGGTGCGGTGGGTGGCCTGCTTCTCGCCAAATACTGCCCCGAAGGCGTGAAGCCGCTCATCGAAGCGGGCACGCTGGCCTACTCCAAGAGCCCAGAGTTCATGAACCTCATTCTGGCCCTGTTCGCGCTCTCGAGCCCGATCGCCCTGCTTCTCATGAAGAAGACGTTCTACGTCGAGAACAAGGCGACGGACATGGATACCGTTACCTTTTGGGTGCTTGAAAAGGTGTTTTCTTCGCTAAATTATGCTAAGATTTCAATGTTTAACTAGTTAAAGTGCCAAATATGACAAAACGATAACAGCCCAGCGAGGACAAGATGCACATTGCAGACGCGAATCCACAAATCTTCAGACATTTCATGAAAAGAAGTGTATGGTATCTTTCCATGCCCTTCCCGACCGCAGTCACCATGCCCATGAGTAGAGCATCAAGAGAAAGAGTTCTCGGTCAACTCCAGACCGAATGGGGCAAAGGCAATAGCTCCTTCGCCGAGATTCTGCACAGCCTGCGTGATGCCGAAGCCGAAGACCTCGCCTTAGCCGTGGAACTGTACATCCTCAGCGCCGGTGGTTTCTACGCCAACCGCGTTGCTCACATGCGCGATTACCTGAAGCGACTCGATGAAGACTACCCCCACGGCGATGAATGCAGGAGAAATCTCTGCGAACGCGTCTTCTACAGCCTCATCGGCCTGCTCCGCGCCGTGCATTTCCTGACGTTCGATATTGCGCCGAACCGGCTCTCCAACCACCATCCCGATGAAGGCAACGCCCTCATCGTCGCCACGCAAGAGACCATGTGGAAATACCTGTCCTACCCCTTCCGCGACGGCTACGGACATGACGTCGAGGCCGAACTGCGCCAAGAGCTGGCGGCTGCGCTTCAGGACTACACCCAAGGCGCGGTCAGACCCCTCCCGAACAACAAGCAGCGCGTCATGCTGGGTCAGGTTCAAAGGTTGCTCCAAGGCAACGAGGATGGTTACTTACACCCCCTGAACGAATTCCTCTGCCGCGAGTTCCTCGCCGCTGGCCTCGCCAACTGCGACCGTCCCAGCATGCTCAAGATCATCATGGCCTTGAGACAAGCCTCATAATTCTCATCGGAGCCAGCATCATTGCTTGGCTCCGGTTTGTTGCGAGGAGCCAAAGTAAACAATTTAAGCGACGTTTACCCTGCACTCAGTCATCTGTAGTACGGGGAAGCAATCTCTTGATCATATCCCAAGGAAATGAATTAGAGATTGCCGCGTCGTCTTTCACTGCGTTTCGGTCTCCTTGCAAATCGGACGAAAACTGTGACTTGACAATCACTGACTTGACAATCACATACGAAATTGCTAATTTTAACTCTTCACCGCCAAAAGCGGGAAGACAGAAAAACTGCAGAGAGGTGATGGATCCCCGACAGAGACCCCAAACCGGAGCTTTCGCTTTCGCCAAGGACAACGCCGCCCTGGGCTTCCTTGGCTCGCTGGGGGCCTTCCTCGGCCGACGTGGGAACAAGGTCGTGAACGTCGTCTTCATGGATGGCAGCTCGTCCCTGAACGGCTACGGAGAGGCCCTGCGAGACGGCCTGAACGAGTACATCGCCAAGATCAAGGCCGCCGAACCCGGCGTCCAGCACGCCCTCATGGTGGTCAAGGTCCAGACCCAGTACTCGTTGCTCGTGCCCTTCTCCAGCATCGAGAACGTCAGCCCCATCAGCCACTTCGACACGGCCGACATGACGCTGCTCTGGATGCCCCTCTGGCGGATGATCCGCACGTTCACGAGCGTCTACGTCAACCTGACACCCGAACAGCAGAAGGAAATCCAGTTCGTCTTCGGCATCTTCACCGACGGCGAAGACACCGAGTCCGATCGTCGGTACTTCCCCCACATACTGGTGGAAGAAGTCAAGAAAGCCCGCGCCATGGGCTTCGAGTTCTACGTCAACGGCTACCGCATCAACGCGGCCGGCATCGCCGGTGCCATGGGCATGCCCACCGACAAGGTGCACGCCATCACGTTCGAAAAGAGCCCCGAGGGCATCCGCACCTCGAGCCAGACCTTCGCCGGCGTCAGCCTGTCGTTCTTCAAGGATGACGGCTTCAAGCCGCCCGCCGTCAATCGTCCGTAGTACGCAAACGGAGCCAGCAACATTCTGCTTGGCTCCGTATTTTTTGCCATGATTAACATGATTCTCTTGATTATCAGCCTAAACTTGTCGTAGATCTATGTTCTCTGATCTATATTCCATGATACATGCTGAATCCTAATAAATCTTTTCCATCTCCTGCCAATTCTTCCCTGCCTCAGTTTCAACTTTAATCGGCACTTCTAATTTATGAATTTTTTCCATTTTTTCATCAATAATTTTCGCTACCTGATCCACCATATCCATCGGCACTTCAAAGACTAATTCATCGTGAACCTGAAGCATCATTTTTATTTTATTACTGGTGACTGGTGACTGGTTACTGGTGACTAGTTTATTGAGTCCCTTAATTATCTTATAGACCTCGATCATCGCAATTTTCATTAAATCAGCTGCTGTACCTTGAATCGGCATGTTAATAGCCATACGTTCGGCGGACAAGCGCACTTGAGCAACACCGGAATTTATTTCTGGCAAATATCTGCGGCGACCAAATAATGTTTGGACATAACCATTGTCACGCGCTTCTTCTTTTATTTTATCTAAATAAATTTTAACGTCTTTGTAAGTTTCAAAATATTTTTCGATAAATTCTCGTGCACGTTCTCGCGAAATCTTTTTGCGCCAAGCCAAACCATAGGCACCCATACCATACAAAACTCCAAAGTTGACTTCCTTAGCCGCAGAACGCATTTCCTTATCGACTTTTTCGAGTGGGACTTCAAAAATTTTAGCCGCTGTTGTGGTATGAATATCTTCGCCACGTTTAAAAACATCCATCATGTTTTTATCTTTAGCGAGACAAGCGATGACGCGCAATTCAACTTGAGAATAGTCAGCCGAAACCATACGTTGACCACGATCAGCCACAAACGCTTTGCGAATTGCTTTGCCCCAATCTGTCCGAATTGGAATATTCTGCAAATTTGGATTGGATGATGACAATCTTCCCGTCGCAGTAATGGTTTGATTGAACTCTGTATGCACTCGACCGGTTTTTGGATTGATCAATTTCGGTAAAGCATCGACATAAGTTGATTGTAATTTAGAAAGCTCACGATAATCTTCGATGAACGGCACAATTTCATGTTGATCATGCAATTTTTCAAGTTCGACAGCCGCGGTTGAAATGCCAGTCTTAGTTTTACCTATTCCCTCGCGACTAATATTCAACTTTTCAAATAAAATTTCTTTGAGTTGTAATGGCGAACTAATATTAAATTCTTCACCAGCTAATTTATAAATCTTTTTAGTTAAGGCTTTTAATTGTTTGCTTAATTCTTTTGATAAAACACTGAGTTGTTCTTCGTCGATTTTGATTCCCGTGAGTTCCATCTCAACCAAAACTTCGACAAGCGGCATTTCGATTTCATCAAAAAGTTTTATCAGTTCATTTTCTTTCAATTCGTTTTGCAAAGGTTTTATCAACCGGAAAGTATAATCAGCATCTTCGCAAGAATAATCTGACACTTTGTTTTTGTCGACAAATGCGAGCGTGGTTTGTCCCTTGCCTTTGCCGATTAAATCAGTAATTTTAGTCATCTGATAGCCCAGCTCGCGGAAAACCATATCGTCGAGCTTGTGGGCTCGGGTACCAGGATTCAGCAGATATGAAGCGATCATGGTATCGAACCAAATACCTTCGACTTCAAGCCCATTGCACTTCAACGCCTTGATATCAAACTTCATATTCTGTCCGGCTTTCTTGACGTTTGGATCGGCAAAGATTGGTTTTAATTTTTCGAGGAATTCAGGCTTCGCTTCAACATAATAAGCCACGCCCTCTTCCCAGCAAAAACTAATACCCAGTAATTTTGCGAGAATAACATCGAGCCCGTCAGTTTCAGTATCAAAAACAAAAAACTCTTGTTGGTTTAATTTTTTCAAAAACTTTTCAAACTCAACTGCTGTTTGAATTAAAGTGTAATTGTGATTTGATTGTCTTTCGGTTCGTGCTTCAGTTTCAACTTCTGTTTTGCCACCAAGAACCGGCAAACGATTTAATAAACTTTTAAATTCAAGCTCCTGAAAGAGTTCATAAACATCTTCTTTGTTATAAGATTGCAAAGCGCATTTTTCTAAAGTGAAATCAATCGGCACATCGTGCACGATAGTTGAGAGAACGCGGCTTTGATATGCCTGATCTTTATTATCAATAAGCAATTGATACAAC
Source organism: Parcubacteria group bacterium GW2011_GWA2_40_23 (assembly GCA_000996245.1). Classification (GTDB taxonomy): domain Bacteria; phylum Patescibacteriota; class Patescibacteriia; order UBA11705; family JABHMO01; genus GWC2-39-14. The sequence goes on from LBYP01000005.1 coordinate 16,242, forward strand.
CGCTCCGTGACTTTTATGTTTTTATAAACTCCAACTTTAACTTTTTTATACATTTCTTCCATGGTGCCAAATTCTTTGACTAGTCCGAGCGCTGTTTTTTCGCCCACACCAGGAACTCCCGGTATATTATCTGACGGGTCACCACGCAAACCTTTATAGTCGATGAGTTGCTCGGGGCCAATTCCTTCATATTTTTCCTTAACTCCTTTGACATCATAAATAACCGTATCATTCATACCTTTGCGTAAAGTATAAACATGAGTATTCTCGTCGACCAACTGAAACGCATCTTTATCTCCCGTCACAATAATAGAAAGAATCTCATCATTATCAACACTTTTTTCATGACACAAAGTTCCAATCACATCATCAGCTTCAAAACCAGCTTTTTCAAAAATCGGTACATTCATGGCTTCTAAAACTTGTTTTAAAATTGGAATTTGATCGTACAATTCATCTGGTTGTTTAACACGTGTGGCTTTGTAGTCGACCGAAAGTTCATGACGGAAAGTTTTTTCTTTTCTATCAAAAGTCACAGCCAAATATTCTGGTTTAAATTCAGTTAAAGCTTTAAATAAAGTTGTTAGGAATCCGTAAACAGCATGAACCAAGCGGCCATCCTTAGTGGTCATTGGTGGCAGGGCGTGCCAGGCGCGATGGAGTAAGGCATTGCCGTCGACGATAACAAATTTTTTTCTTGATTTGACCATATATAGAGATTATAGCAAAAAGGACGGATGAACGTAAGGATGCAGAAACGAAAGAACTTACGAACCAAAGAACGTATGAACTGCTTGTCGTTTTCATGGAACATAGATCATGGATAAAAAAAATAGGGATAAGTATTAAGGGTCCTGCTTGAGAGAAACAACATTGAGGAAAGCCATGAGCCGTCTCCTTAAGTTGCGAGGACAACAGCGAGTCGATCGAATCGATGCGCTTATCCTAAAGCAGCCCAAGCTCGCCCCTTATGTCTATGGTCGTAAAGGTGGAAATACCCCGCGTCGTGGCGTGAAGGTCTTCGAAGAGAGTAGCTTCACCGCAGCAACACGTGACAGCATCGGTGAGTCCCTCACTATCATACTGATCCCGTACACCGAGAACAGAGAAGACTGCTATCTGACTGTGGTACACAGCCACAAAGAAACCGCTGTATCCAAGACAAAGACAAGCACCAGAGAATCTCTTTGCATCGGCATCGTTAGCCAACGTGGAGACAACTACAACAAGAAGATCCTTCTCTTCCACTCTGCTTTCTGGACCAGAAGCGAGTTCTGGTTCACCATCAACTACAAGCCGGATTCGGAAATTACGATGAAAGGCAAGATCGCTTTCACTCACGTCGCTGGGGAAATGCTTCGGATCGTGATCGGATTAAATCCGTTCCCGCGTCGTCGGTAACTAGCTCCGCCCGCCCCGCAAACGGGGACGGGCGGCATTTTTTACATTGACAGTTCCCCAATTCTAGCCTAAACTTAGCTGTTGTGGGTTGCGGAAAAGAAACAACCTTGAGGAAACAAATGACCGACCTGGGAACAATTCACAAAGTTCTAAGCGCTTTCCCTGCCACTCCCCGGATACTGAGAGACGTCTGGATCGCCTCGCGCCGAGGTAACGTCGTCCTCTTCGACCAAAGTGAAATCTCCCCGTCCTGGTTACAGGACAAGACCGAACTGCTCATTCCCTTTACCCGCAAGGGAAACAAGTTCTTCTTCGTCATCCAGATCAAGCGCAACGACTACGGCAAGCTGAAAGAGAGATTCTCTGACCGCACCTTAATAGTTCTGCGCGTCGGTGTCATCCCTTGGACCACAAAACCCAAGGGCTTCCAACTCACCGACAAGAACTACGTAGCCGAAGTGAACTACTACCTGCAACGCGGCTGCGAGATCAACACCAGGGTCCGAGTGCAAGCCGATGTCTCAGAACGCCAAGTCGTACTCGGCATTATCGCCGCGCTTTACGACCTGCCGAAGTACGTGAAGTAAACGAAACCGCTCGAACGTCATCACGTTCGAGCGGCTATTTTTTATATACTACTAATTACGAATCAGCTACTAATCTACCAATACTAATTTTGCGATCATATTGAACAACTTCAACCTAGTACTATAAAGTGTTCCCTTTAAGTGCTAGGCAAGCAAGCGCAGCGATACAGCAACTAGAACAATTAAACATTAAACCTAAACAAACACACATCCCCATCTTGCATCACATAATTCTTCCCTTCCAACCGTATCAACCCTTTTTCTTTGGCCGCAACTTCGCTACCAACATTTAAAAGATCTTGCCAATTGATAGTCTCTGACGAGATAAATCCGCGTTCAAAGTCGCCATGAATTTTACCTGCCGCTTGTGGAGCCTTCATACCACGAGTAATTGTCCAAGCTCGAGTTTCATCTGGCCCAGTCGTTAAAAAACTAATGAGATTCAAAGTTTCATAGGCTTTGACGATGATGCGATCGAGCCCAGACATTTTTAAACCCAAAGCTTCCATATATTCGGCTACTTCTTCTTTTGGTAAATCAGCCAAGTCAGCTTCTACTTTTGCGCAGACAGGAATAATTACTTCACCAGGCAATTTTTCAAAAGTCGGATTATCATTAACTCGATTTTCATCAACATTCAAAAGATAGAGCATTGGTTTTAAAGTCAAAAAACTTAAATAAGTAATTTGCTGCTTCTCGTCATCAGTTAAATCTATTTTTCTAAGAGCCTTGCCATTTTCTAAAGCTGGAATAATTTTAGTTTCAAAAAGTTCTACCAATTTTATTGTTTCTTTTTCGTCTGGCGAACCAGAAGTTTTTAATTTGCCTTTTAATTTTGATAAATGCGGTTTGGCCACTTCCAAATCTGCAAAAGCAAGTTCAATATCAATTGTTTCCGCATCTCCTTCAGGATCAACTTTATTATTGACGTGAATAATTTCTCCAGATCGGAAGTCGCGCAGCACATGACAAATCGCATCAACCTCGCGAATATTATGCAAAAATTTATTTCCCAAACCCTCGCCCTTATGTGCGCCTTTGACCAAGCCAGCAATATCGACAAACTCGATGGTGGTGTAAATGGTCTTGGCTGATTTTGACATGACCGCAAGTTTTTCCAAGCGCTCGTCAGGCACAGCAACAATACCCTTATTTGGTTCAATGGTACAAAAAGGGTAGTTGGCAATATCAATTTGTTTTTTGGTTAGTGCCTTAAATAAGGTTGATTTCCCCACATTTGGCAAGCCGACAATTCCGATTGAAAATGACATATAGTTTTTTAGAATAATGAATAAGGAAGAACGAATAACGAATTATGAATTTGTGCAGCATTATTCCTTATTCTTTATTCATTATTCAAACAGCTTTATTCAAGGACATGATACCGTAATTTTAGATAAAAAACAACAGGCCATAGCTTTATGCGATGACCTGCTGTGCATGGGACAAATTATTGTTTTGGCTCTGGAGTTACGGCTTTCTCTGCTGCTACTGCTCGGAGAGCGAAGGTGGCTACAATGTCTTCGAAAGTTTTACGATATTCAAAGTAATTATCAATCTTCTTGTTAGTTACATTGAAAGTAGCTCGGTAGATATTATTGTCTGTCAAAATTAAGATCGTTGGGACTTCATTGTTTTCTTTATCGAAATTAATAAAATAAATCATTTTACCAAAAGGAAAATCTGCGCGATCAATCACTTCTAATTCTTTAAAAATATCTTCCTTTTCTGCCATTGTTAATTTTGCGAAATCCGCATAATCACTTCTAATTGTGATAACATTAACATAGTCTGCTTGGCCGATTGGTTGAAGAGAAATGGCTTCAGACTTTGGTTGTGTTTTGTCCTTAACTTCGATAATCGGATTTACAACTTCCCATTCCTTTGGATAGCTGACCAAGAAAGACAAGTCTTTATTGTCCAAAACATTCCAATCTAAAGCATTGACCTTAAGCGGGATGACACGACTTTTATCAAAAAGATCAATCACGACCTCTTTGTTAGCTTCATTCGTTTTTTCTAGACTTTCAGCCTTTTTCTGCATTTCATTAAACTTTTGAGTTAATGAATTGACCTGATTTTCTAAATCCTTAGTCACATTAGTGCCGCCATTGGTAATATTAGTTATTTTATCCTTAGTATAGCCAAAAACCACACCGATAATAGCTAAAATTACAACAGCCACTACGACTAAAGGAAATAAAAATCCAGCTTCTTTATTATCAGCCTTTGAAGCACGAACTTCAGGTTCAGCTTTTAAAATGGCTTTTTTAGCCTTTGCCGCTGACTTTTTTTCCTTTTTTTCCCCTCCCTTTTCAAGCTCTTCGATAATATTGTCATCTACCATACGCATGACCTCCTTATTAGTTATTTTTTGTTAAGGTCATTTTAACATGTAAAGGATATTTATCAAAGGGAAATATTCACACCTTGACTAAAAGGCCGAAATTTTACTTAATGAGCAAAAAAAGGTAAAATTAGAGTTGAATAACATAAAATATGTCTAATACAACAACTTCAATCGAAGATTTACTTAGTTCATCGGGAAAACAAAAATTAACGGGGAAAGCCGCCGCTGCCGCTACCACCCAAATTGACGGGAAAAAGAACCTACCAAAGATCAAAGAAAGAAATGTCCAAGAAAAACTGGGCGACAAACTTCAGGTTATTACTGATGAAAACGAGGAAATCAAAACTCAACAAAAAGCCGAGGAATATGGTATGCCCTATATTGATTTGATGGAATTCCCAGTTAGCAATGAATCTTTACAATCAATTCCAGAAAACATTTGTATTGAAAATAATTTAATTTGCTTTGTTAATACGGGAGAAGAAATACGTTTAGCCACAACTGATCCAGAAAACAAAAAAAATGACGAAATTAGGAATCAGCTTGAAGAACAACATCATGCCAAAACAAAACTTTATTTAATTTCAAATAGAAATTTAAAAAAACGTTTGGCTCAATATGCTAAAGTTCCTAAATACGCCAAACCAATTGAAGGCGTGGAAGTTTCTGAGGCTGAACTAACTCAATTTGCTGAAATCGCCAAGGACTTCATGGCCTTAAATGCTGAAATCAAAAAGGTAAATATTACGGACATGGTAACTTTGATAATTGCCGCTTCTCTACAATCTGGTGCCTCTGACATTCATATCGAAGCTGAAGAAGCAGATATCAAAGTCCGTTTCCGTGTTGATGGTGTCTTGCATGATGCTGCTTCCATCGATAAATCTAGTTGGCCTAAAGTTATTTCTCGTATCAAACTTTTGTCTGGAGTTAAATTAAATATCACCGACAAACCACAAGATGGTCGCATCAGTATTAAAATGACCAAGGAACATGTGGATGTGCGTGTTTCAACCTTACCCACAACCTGGGGTGAATCTGTGGTTATGCGTTTACTGAAATCTTCAACGGCGAGTCTTGATTTTGAAGACTTGGGCATACTTGGTCAAGCTTATGAAAATCTAAAACGTGAAGTAGAGAGACCAAACGGTATGATTATCACTACCGGACCAACTGGTTCTGGTAAAACAACAACTCTTTACGCTATTTTAAATAAATTAAACAAAGAAGGCACTAAGGTTATTACTTTGGAAGATCCAGTTGAATATAAATTGAAAGGCATTAATCAAAGTCAGATTGATCACAGCAAAGGATATTCTTTTGCCGACGGGTTACGTTCGATTCTTCGTCAAGATCCAGATATTGTCATGGTCGGTGAAATGCGCGACCTTGAAACTTCGGATGTGGCCATTAACGCAGCGCTCACTGGTCACTTGGTTATTTCAACTATTCATACCAACAGTGCGGCCGGTGCGATCCCCAGATTTTTAGCTATGAATGTTAAACCCTTTTTATTAGCTCCAGCTTTAAATGCCATTATTGGTCAACGTCTTGTTCGTAGAATTTGCGAAAGTTGTAAACAAGAATATATTCCTGAACCAGACAAACTTGAACGCGCTAAAGAATTATTGAATTCTATACCTGAGGGACATCCAGACAAACCAGACATGACTAACATGAAATTTTACAAAGGTACTGGCTGCGATGTTTGCCACAAGATCGGTTACAAAGGACGAATTGGTATTTATGAAATTTTAGGTATGACACCGGAAATTGAAAAGATGGTTTTGAGTGGGAAAGTTTCTGAATATGACATGCAAGCTGTTGGTATAAAAAATGGCATGTTGACCATGGCACAAGATGGCATGGTCAAGGCACTTAAAGGCATAACTTCTATTGAAGAGGTGTTTAGAGTTAGCGAGTAGTTAACAGCAAGTCTCTAGCTATAATCAAAAAAGCAACCCAGTACTATAAAGTGTTCCCTTTAAGTGCTGGGCAAGTAAAACAAGAAAACAAAAAACTAACGCCGACTATTTGCTTTGTTGCTTTCTTGTTTTCTTGATTATTGTTAAATATTTTAACCATGTACAATCCAAACCGAATCACAAACAGCTCATCAGGATCAGACACAGCAGTTCAAAAAGCCTTAAGCGCAACACCAACTCCAGAGTATGAGTTGAATGAGCGTTTTCTTTTACCTTATTTGGACGCTAAAGATGAAGAACTTGAGGAAACTCTCACAAGGCTAGAAGATGAACTAATCGCTGAAAGCCAGAAAGAAGGTAATGAAAATAATCCTGTCATTGGTTTTTTGCATGCACTTTATTCCCAAGAACTTTATTTAATAATGAAAAACGAGCAAGCCCTGCATGCGGCTGCAAATTGCCCGCCAGGAAAATCATTGGACACACTTTCAGATGAAGAATTACAGGTTCTTAATGATAAATATCCGCGTAAACAAATGATGAATTTTCGACTAGAACATAGCATTTTAAGTTACCGACAATCGACGGAAATTGTTTGGGACATGCGCCCAAGTGAACATACCAAAGTTGATCAATTCACTGCCAATATCATGCTTGCCGACATGCTTTATCGTAAAGCATCTGAAACAACTGATCCAGCTGAAGAACAGCAATTAATTGAAGAAGCTGATGGACTGTATAAACGTGTAATCAACAGTGATTTCATTGATAATGGACAAAAAGATGAATTAAAACTTATTGCTGTGCTACGCGAAGCGCACAAAAAATATTCACCAGACAAACCCTTTCTAATGGAACACGGCACCCCGCGAGAAGATCTGCGTGATGCTAAAGCGGACATTAAAATGTATGTCGGCGTACAATCATTCTTGATTCAATTAAAAACTTTGACCGCCAATGAATACGTTGAAGAATTCAATGAGAAAATTTTAGAACGTGCACGTCACAGTGTGGCTCAAGGAACATTGATTGTTAAAATTTCAACACCAACATTACGTGAAGCTTATGCTGATCCTGGCCGCGTACATTTAAAAAAAGTCGTTGATGAATTTGCAACCGGAGTTGATTATGCAGGTGGTGATTTTAACCTTATTTATTTAATCCCCGCAACAGAAAATAAACCAAAAGAAAAGAAAAAAATAAATCGACGTTCAGTAGAAAATGATGTTAAGCAATACACAACCTTACGATCTTTACGCCAATTTGGGTTTGATGTGTTACCAACAGCAGAAGGTCTTAAAAATGCACGAGAACAATTACAAGAAGCCTTAATTTCTGCTATGGAACAAGGCGAATTGCATGTCAGCAAAGAAATGTTATTAAATCCACCTGATGATGTAGTGGCGATTATGAAACAATATTTATTGGATAGAGCAGCATAAATCTCGGGAAAAAACATTCCCAAAAAAAATTAGCGGCGACCTTCATGATGATGGTCGCCGCTTGTTGTCACGGGTTGCCGCGTCGGGGCACGATCTGCGCCGGGCCACGACGAACTGCGAGTTCGAGTACTTCAGTTGCTTCCTCCTTCTTATTGTTGATGACCTCGACTCCGGCCTGCTCGAGCAGACCCACGATAATCCGTCTCGGCGGACGCCGCCTCGACGCACCTGCACTGACGGGCTTCTTCATGAGAACCTCCCTTCAGGTGACCAACTAATATATCAAGGTCTTACTTTTTTGTCAATGACACCAGTTGTTTTTCTGCTAAATTTAACTGAAAAAACAACTCTTTTGCAGGGCTCAATGTCCTCAGCCCCCACAAAAGAGCTTGACAGGATCCTCCAGAGATGCTAGATTGTAGTGTCCGAGGTAGTATAACCTGGAGGTTCGAATGGACTATGACCTGAGTGATTTCCTGACTGCAACCTTTATCGAAGCGCGTCGTCAACAGCTTCTCGAACGCGAACAATCCATCCACGCTCGCCTTGCAACCGAAGACATGCCCGAAGCACAACGTACGAACCTGATTCGAGTCGTGCTTCCAAACATCATGGCCGCCCTCGCGCGTATCCATGTACATGCCTACGGCTACTGCAGCGACTGCGAAGAGCCCATACTGCAAACACGCCTCGAACTCCGACCCGAGTCCCCGCGCTGTGTCCACTGCCAGCAGACATTAGATCGCCAGAATCCGACTGACCTCCCGCGCGAACAACTCTTGTGGAGGCGTTAGTTCTTCACCGAGTAACGCGAACATGACAACGGGAGCACTCCTCGAAGTGCTCCCGATTTTTATTCAATGAAATTAAATTCACGTTTAGTCTCACTAATATTTTTGATAACAATTTTTTTAAAATTAATTTTTTCTTTCTTTAGATAATCTTCTAAACTCTCGCCCCATTCCACGAAACTGACACAATCCTTTCTTTTAAAGTATTCCACTGCTCCGATATTTTTAAGGTCTCCGATGTCTAAACCTCGATAGGTATCGATATGTATTAAATTCGTTATTCGTAATTCTTTATTCTTTATTACATATATTTTCATCAAAACAAAAGTCGGACTATTTACAACCCTCTTAACACCAAGCGCTTTGGCTACGCCTTTTACAAAGGTTGTTTTCCCTGCACCCAAATCACCCACAAGCAAAACAACTTCGCCACCTTTTAATGTCTGACCAAATTTTTCGCCGAGTTTTATTGTTTGTTGTTCATTTTTTGTTATCACTTTCATATGTTACAAATTACTAGTCTCCAGTCTCTAGTCACTAGCACCTAACTCACTAGCTCCCACCCTGGATCTGGCTTCAACTTTGTTGGCTCAATAAAATCTTTTTTCAAGACATGGAAATAAGCAGCTTGAGCAATCATGGCAGCATTATCCCCAGCCATTTTCATTTCTGGCATGAGGACGTTGACGTCGGGAAGTTTTTCGCTGATAACGCGCAGCATTTCGGATCTAAGCCATTTATTAGCAGAGACACCGCCGCCGAGAACTATTGTTTTGGCTTTGAATTTTAATGCGGCGGCGGCAGTCTTAGCAACTAAAACTTCAACCACTGCTTTTTGGAATTCATAGGCCATTAAATTGCGCGCCTTATCTAAATTTTCTGGTGACAATATTTTGACGAGTTCATTCCATTTATATAACACTGATGTTTTTAAACCAGAAAAACTCATTTCAAAACCAACTTTGTCGAGCATGGGTCGTGGGAGTTTGATTTCAATACCTGGGATTGATTTAACCGACTCAACTTTGGCAGCCGCGACGCTAATTGCTGGGCCACCAGGGTAGCCAAGACCCAAAATTTTGGCGACTTTGTCGAATGCCTCTCCGGCCGCATCATCGCGCGTCTCGCCAATTAATTTATATTTCAAATAATCTTTGACTAAAATAATTTGCGTGTGCCCGCCAGAGACAACCAAACCAACTGCAGGGAATTCGAGTTGCTCAGTTATAGATAATAAATGCCCCTCGATGTGATTGATCCTGATGAGTTGTTTGTTCAACGCGAGTGCGAGAGTCTTGGCTGTTTCCGTGCCGATCATCAGCGAACTCATTAAACCCGGACCAGCGGTAACTGCAATATAATCAATTTCTGCTATTTTCTTTTTGGCTTGTTTAAGAGCTAATTGTATCATCGGTAATATTTTTTCAATATGAAGACGAGCAGCCACTTCAGGGACAACTCCGCCGTATTTAGCGTGGACTTGGACTTGAGAGGAAACACAGTTGCTTAGGATTTTAAAACTATGGCCTGTATCATGTAACATGTATCTCGATCCAGACAAAACAGCGGCAGCGGTTTCGTCGCAGGAGCTTTCTATGGCTAAAATTGTGAGTTGTTTTTTCATGCTTTGATTATATCTGATTTTGCCCATCTAAGGAAGATTGACAGGTTCACTCATATTTGTTATAGTTTCAGCGTTCTGTTAGGCAAAGGATCAAAGTTTTTTCTTGTAATTAACAGAACCAATATGAGACCCAATAAGTAGAATTGCTTCACTCTGGGGCTTGCCCAGTAGTGTGGCGAAGCCTCTACTACTGGGCCCCCATCGTCTAGTGGTTAGGACACCAGGTTTTCATCCTGGTAACAGGGGTCCGATTCCCCTTGGGGGTACCATAAAGTACACGCTATGCGTGACTTTATGGCAAGCCATAATACAAGCCACAAGACAAGCCACAATATTTATCGTGGCACACCAAAAGTGAACGAGTAATCTCGTTCTTTTTTGTTAGTATTCGTTTTTTTCCTTGACAAAAAAACAAGCAGCCTTATCAGCTGCCTATCAATTATTACAAATATTTACAAAAAGACTACAACCTCTTAATTTTCTCTCTTATATTCGCTATTTGCTTGGTTTCCTTACTTTTCTTTATATTATTTTTGAGATCAGTTGTGCGTTTTTTAAGTTGATTTAGATCGTTGATTATTCGTTCCATTTCCTCTACAATAGGCTTGAGAGTGTTTTGTTTTGCCATACAGAATAAATTTATATTAATTCATCTATCTAATAATATCACTTTAAATCATCATTGAATAGTATGAAAGAATCAACTTTAACTGCATCTGAAGCTCGTTTGAATAAAATGGCTGCTATGAAGGCTGAAGGCATACGTAAAAAAGCCGAAGGTGCCAAATCAGCGGAAACGCCCCAAGACAGTGAAACTGCGCGCTTATTAGCTGAAAAACAAGAAGCAGAACAAACCGTACTCAGAGCTAATGAAGCTCTTGCGGAAGATGAAGCTGTTCTCAGCCAAGCACAAGAACTTATGTCTGATATCAGCAAACTAGACTCTGAAACTCAAGCTGAACTAACAGCTGAACACAAGGCAATTACCGCAAGTGTAGAAACAAAGAAGACTGAACTAATAGCCGCTCAGACACGGTTGGAACAAGCACTTAAAAATTTGGAAGAGGCAAATCAAGAACAAACTCCAGAGGTTTTGTCAGAAGCAGCAACTGAAACTTCTACCACAGAAGTAGAAACACCAGAAGCAGAAGGACAAGAACCACAAATTGATTTGATTGCAGTTAATGACAAAATTCAGGAAACAATAACTGGTCTTAAGGCGAAGATTGATGGCGGGGAACTTACTCCAACTGATCTAGCTAATAAATTGGAAACAGATTTTAAAGTTGATCCAGCGGCTGTCGAAGCATACAGCAAAATGATGGAAGAGATAGCAACTCTTGTCACAGACTTCAGAAGAACGGATGAAGAAAAGGCTGACGAGGAAGCTGGTACAAAAAGATTTAATGAAAGTAGACAAAAAATTGTCGAGGCACACAGCGAAGCCATCTTGAAAGAAATTGGAAAACATTCTGAAGAAATGGCCGCCAACCAAATTCTTCGTGGTAAATGGGATTCTTTCTCTAGCAACCTCATGGGCGAGACGGCAGAACAAGCTCAAGCGTCAAAAGCGTTAGCAGAAAAGTATGCTCCATCAGGATTTAAGATTGTCGAGAATGAAGGACAAGAAAAAGAAGTCACAACTAGAGTTAAAGCAGAAAATAGAATTGAAAGAGTAATTGTTCTTTCGCCTGGACTTAAAACAATCCAAGACATGGAGTCAATGTTGGGCACAATGATTCCACGCAAGGCGAAAAAAGCCGAACCTGCACAATAATCATTCCTTGTTAGTCAATTATATTTAGTTCAAATGCAAACAAAAAAGGACGAAAACACTTCGTTCTTTTTTGTTTAAATTATTCTTACGCTGGAATATTTGAAATCCACATTGTTTCAAAAATACTTTTAAAACTATCGTGAATAACTTGGCTCTCTAAAATCACAGCAAACTGCTCCTTATAGGAAATAATATTAATTTTATTTTTTCCATAAACGCACATCTCAATCCCAATTTTAAATAAATTTGATGGGAACAATTTTGATTTTCGCAAATGATTAATATCATTCTTTGCCAAATCACGAAAGATCTGAAGATCAGGCCACATTACTCTGACGGAAATCTTTTTATTTTTACGCGCAGGAACATAAAAGTTAAGCAAGAAGTCCTCATCAAAATCTGTCGCATATGATTCTGAGCACCACATACAAATTTCTTTATCTGGATAGTGTAAGGTATCACGATAAACTTCACGAATACCTTCCAACCCTTCATAAAATCGAATCTCTGGTTTCTTATCAAAAAGTTTAACAAAAGTGAGTAGCTCCGGCATAATCCGACTCAACCTATTTTTCTTTTCTTCTAAAACCTCCTCAAGCTTTCGTGGATCTTCGGCAATAAAAGTTATCTTCTTGCCTCTTTTTGCCGTGCTGATCATTCCTTTTTGCTTGAGCAAATCAATATACAAATAAACAGTTGTTCGTTTTACTTTTGATTTTTGAGCAATACGACTCACGGTCGTCTCTCCAAGCTCAAGTGCTGCTAAATATACTTTAGCCTCAGTTTCATTTAGACCGGCGTTTTCTAAATCACGAAAATCCATAAATTTATAATTATGTCATCAATTATGACAACACTTTTAGTGTAGCCTTTATATTTAAATTAGTCAACAATTTAAGCCAAAATATGTTAATATAAGCAGCCGTTGATACTCCTCAATTTTTAAAAAATGTCATGAGCGTTGACAAAATGTATAAATTCTGATAGAATATACTGTTAAGCTGTAAAGCTAACAAGTTCATTGAAAACATTAAAAAGGAAACCTACCATGGACCTGAAACACAAAAACCTCTTTACCGCGAAAGCAGTCCAACACGGCCTTGGGCGCAAGAACACCGGCAAGCTCCAGTCTCTGTGGATCGAACTCCCGCCCTTCTGCAACTTGGCCTGCACGTACTGCTACGCCTGTGGCGGCGAAAAACGTGACCGCGACAATCTTCTTAACCGCGAAGATTACCTCAACATTCTTAATCAGGCGAAGCAGTTGGGAGTAGACAGCATCGGAATTCCCGGCGCAGGCGAACCGTTCATCCACGCGAACTTTGAACTCACCATGTGGATTCTGCACGAATGTGCAGCTCGTGACATTTACGTCACGTTGTTCACCACCGGAGAATTCATCACTCGCGAACTGGCGGATGAACTCTTCGAACTGCCAGTTGAGATTATGCTGAAAGGCAATAGTCTCGACCCAGAAGTGCAAGATCGGTTCGTGAGCAACCCCGATCGAGCAATCCACGGTTACGGTGTGGCCAGAAACCGAGCCATTGAAATCTTGATGGCTGCAGGGTTCAATGACCCCTCGGCTGCGCAGAAGCACGGTCGGCAAAGTCGCATGGCGCTAGTCACCTCGATCATGACTGACGAAAAAGAAGGCGGTCTGTCCAACATTGAAGAGGTTGCTCAAATATACCGCTTCTGTCGTGATCGCAACATCATCGCGGACATCGACACCATTCTCAAAAGAGGTCGCGCCCTCGAGTGCGGACTCTCGTCTGGAGATCGTAATGTCCTGCAGATGTTGATGACACTCCGTCGCATTGCCATCGAAGAATATGGTGATGCCGACACAGTGCTGTCGTCAACGTATGTGGAGACGGTATGTGACCGTTTCCATCATCACCTGTACGTTGATGTGTCTGGACGTATTCGACCCTGCATCGGCGCGATGGATGTTGATCTCGGCAATATCCGATCGACGACCCTGTCAAAGGCCTGGGAATCTCGCGAGCGCCAGATTATCCGCGAACGTCGATACTCTGGTACTTGTGCCAGTTGCGCAAACTTCCAGGAACATAAGTGCCATTCTTGCCTCGGTCGCAGAACACCAGCAAGTGGAGAAAAATCGCTGACGAACGAAAGCTTGCTACGTGACGGCTGTGTTCACACAACAGGATGCATGCTCTATCGGAAATAACTAAAAGGAGATCACAAAAAAACCCTCAAGTCTCACAGGCTTGGGGGTTTTTCTATTTTGTTGAAATTATAATGTATAAATCCAACATAATAGATAACTTTAATATGTATTCCCGTCCCGTTATGATAAAATGGGACTAAATTTAAAAATCAAATATGAGCTTATTCAATCTCATCAAAGCAACAAACGATCAAGACTCAGTCATGGCTTTTTTTGAATCTCGAGGGTACCAAAATATTCAGAAGAAAATAGCAGAAAGTCTTAACACCATCCTGTCGGCCACAAAAGGCGATCAAAAATGCTTTATCAAAAAATTTAATCCTAATGGCAGACCAGCAGAAGTAAATTTAGCAAGAATCACAACTGAAGTTGCCTGCTACAAACATTTACCTTCAGCAATTTTAATCGACGCCGTGGAGCTAAATATAGAACAAAAATATATTATTTTACACTGGGCAGATTTAGAAGATACGGGGGATGATCCAGAATCGATCGAAGCCCTTGTGGATCTGGGCCTTAATGTTTTGCCCCAAATTGATGCTTCTTTTTTACCGGAAGTTTTATGGGACCATTACAAAGAAATCTTTGAGAAAGCGAAACAGCTTCATACAGCCGGAATTATAGATGACCCAAAAGAAGTAATTGCTTTTTTTGAAAGTAAAAAAGATTTGATCATGAATGCTAAAAAAGATTTTGCACATCAAGACTTTAATCGTCGCAATGTTAAAACAGTAAATAGAAAATTAAAACTTTTTGACTTTGAACTCTCGCGTCCTAACAATGCCATGGTCGATATGGCTTCTTTGTACATCGACATTAAAGATAGAGCCGATTTGGTCGAAACTTTTTCAAAGAGAATCAAAGAGAGTGAATTATATGACGAAGAATTATTAGATTTGATGATAATTCGGAGAGCCACTCTGTTTATGTATTCATTTATTGATGTTCTAAAAGCCGGAACCAAATTACAATTTTTACAAAATAATGTAGAGGCATACAAAGAAATTACCGCCAAAGTGTTGCGCTCGACTTCTAACTAGTAGACTTAACGTCCCTTTTTAAAAAATGTCCCACAAGGCTTGAGCCCGGTGGGATTTTACGAATAGAATTGCTATCGTTTGTCAGCGATGCAATGCCTTAAAAGGTAGAAATGCAACCACTTACCGGCATGGATGTCCGAAAAGGCTACTGGAGGATTAGGTATACCCTCCACAGGAACTTCGAACAGAAGGTCGACATCGCCATCGTCGCTACGGGACTCGACGTGAATCAAGTCACCCGTGTCGATTTCGTACCAAGTCGCAGTATAGCTGGAACGAGCATTCGCCGACAGGACCACTGGCGTGGTGAGCTCTAAGCGTAGAACTTCTTCCAATCTCAGCAACCGACCGGTACAAGTAACAACATACTCGAAATCAGAAAGACCGACGTAGCTTTGCAACAGGATGAGCTGCTTCATGCTTCTGCCCTCGATCTTTCTGCGTCTATTTCTGGATCCAGTGATTGGCCAAGAGAACCAGACACTCGTCGCAATGCAGCGGAACCGGGCAGGTATGCGCTTCCGGGAGACGCATCTCTTCGCCGCAGGTCACGCAGTAGTAGAACATGTCAGACCCCGCATAGAGCTTGGCGTTGTCGACGCGTTCTTTACCCGCGTTCTTCTCTTGTCGCAGACGCAATTGCTCCAGGGCCAGTTCTCGCTCGTCCATGAGGAACCTCCTTGTGGGTTAACGACTAGTTACCGCAACCCTCGGTCAGCGGATCGAAAGACTCGGCCACGACGCGCTCTTCGGCCCACCTCATCTCCTGCCGACCGATGCGCAGAGCTTCTTCTGCGGACATGAACTTGTGCGCCTGGCTTTTATCCGAAGCCCAGCCCCAGATGCCATTGAAGTTGCACAGCCACCGATTTCGCAGAGCCTCAGAATCCACGGCAACGTACAGGGGCAACTGTGACATGGCGCACCTCCGCTGGAAGGGTTCATCGATCCGCACAACAACAAAGATTAACATCACAAAGAGGCTATGTCAACAGCAATTATCCGACAAGTTATTTTTTCTCCTACTTTTCGAATTAGCAGGTATTTATAATATAATCTTTAACATGCATATTTACCTTGATGAATCATACAATTTGCAAAAGCAAAAAGGAAAAATGTTTATTAGTATAAATGGTTTTGCTGTTTTGGATGCTAATCAGTTAAGAAAACGTTGGCAACGACTTCGAAAACCATATACGAACTACAAACGTAGGATTCATGCGACAGATCCATACTTCGAGGAACTCAGAGCAAAAAGCCTCCTGTTACTAAAAGATTCTGATGCGACAATTTTGTCTATATTTCAAATTGTTCAAGAAATTCCTTATACACTTTTTGATGATTCAGGCTTAAAATTTGACACAGTTTATGCGGAGTTATTAAAAATATTATTCAAAAAATTGTCTTTCAAAAAACATACACGAATAATCATTATTATTGACTCTCGAAAACATACTGGGGGGATTCCAGGGAGAAACCGTTTTCAGCAAAACATTGAAAACTTTTTAAGAACAAATTACTCTGATATTTTTTGTTCGTTTTTGCCAACGCCATCCTATCTAGATACTTTAGTTGAATTAGCAAACTTTGTGTCCAACAGTTTCTATAAAGCTTATCAAAAGGATGAAAACACAATATTCAAACCACTAAGACGTAAACTAATCCAAATCAAAAATCCGCTTTAACGCGGATCCTCTAAAAGTGCCTTTCGGGAGTGTCTCTGTTTCTACGGGATGTTCTTGACGAGAACGCCCTCCACAAAGCTTTACCCTAAGGACTTATCTTCTAAATACACTGTACTATTTTACAGACTGCTTGTCAATAATAAATAAAATTCATTGCCAAAATCACCCCAAATCAGTACAATAGACTCAACTAATAATCGCTAAATTATGTCTCCAAAACCAGCAGAATACCCACCAGCTACAGACAAGGATAATCCAACGTCACCGGAGGCCTATTTGGATTTGCCAAATGTTCAACTTTATATAGAAAAGCTAGAAAACCTTCTAAAAGAACATCCAGAAGCAGAAGTTTTTGTTAAACGAGCAAAAAGCATGATTTACGACATGCTGACACGCAGAAGTGAATTTATAAAAAACACTGAAGGCGCCGGTCTGAATGTAGCTGAATTAATGGAAGCATACCAACCACAAATGGCTTGGTATAAAGAAACCAAGGGACGGCTTGTGGACACAATTAATGCTAGTAAAGAATTCAAATGGGAAAGTAATCCTGGTTGGTTTGGAGTCAACACTAGACCCGAAGAACCAAGAAGAGAAGAGGTAAGCCTTAAAGTTTATGCCACTATTCCAATAACAGAATATGCTTTTCTGCAACATATACCGGAATTAATGAGCGAACTGCGCCAACTATCCATAGAAAGCGATGATGTTGCCCATATTAAATTTCCCGAAAGCTTAACTGGCTTTATCTCAAACAATGATTCGATCGTCATTCATTTTAAGAAAAAAGAAAATGTTGAAAAAATTCAAAAACTTTTAGACACCTGGATGAAAGCACACGGAATTCATGAAGAACCTCGAGAAATGGGCCGAACCAAAGTTGGGGCAGATCCAAAAGGCAGCAGTTTTTCTGATATACTTTCAAAAACTATCGCCGAATGGCTAGAACAAAATGCGGGTAAATATGATAATGCTTTACTAGCCCGAGAAGCTGCCAAGCATGCCATTGAACAATCTCAAAAAAAACCTTTTTAACTTATGAAATATCTAATAATCAATGCCGACGACTTTGGCTACAGCGATATATTCAACGCCAAAATTTTGGAGCTGATTGAACGTGGGTTAGTTTCTTCCACAACAGTAATGGTAAATTACATTACAACGGAACAAACCAACAAATCAAAAAACTTTCTTCGCTAAAAGAATCACAGAACCTAAGCGTCGGGTTGCATTTAGAGTTTTCCAATGAAAATTTTAAAGCCGAGATAAAAAAGCAGTACGCCAAGTTCTTATCAATTTTTAGCTTCACACCAAGTCATCTTGATTTACACAAATCAACCTATATGCGAAAAGCTTTCCCCATCATTATACGATTTTGTAAAAAAAATCATCTCCCCTGCAGAAACCACAATATTGTTGACGTTGACATGGTCAAAACAAAAAACGAAGTCATAAGTGGCACCAAAATGAGTTTTGAAGAATTAAAGAAGACTCTCGAAACTTTCAAGGACAATGAAACCTATGAGATTTTATTTCATCCTGGTATGTATGACTTGGCTTGCAAATCTAGCTTAAACAAGGAGCGTGAACTTGATGCCAAAAAAATTGAAGATATCTATCCTATTATAAAAGAAAACAATATCCAGTTAATCAGCTATCTTAATTTGGCTGCTTTATCCTCAAACAAAAACATATGAAACTTCTCCTAACCTCCGCTGGCCTCGCCAACAAATCAATCACAAACACTTTGTTCGACTTAGTCGGTAAAAAACCAGAAGACACGACCATTGTTGTTATTCCAACAGCGTCGAATCTCGCCCTCGGTGATAAAGATTGGTTCATTAATGATTTAATTAATTTGCAAAAACAAAATTTTAAATCAATTGAGATCACGGACATCTCCGCTGTCGATGAAAGCATTTGGCGACCAAGCCTAGAAGGCGCTGATGTGCTTTTCTTTGAAGGTGGCAATAGCTATCATCTCATGGAATGGCTAAATAAATCTGGTCTGACGAAAATGTTGTCTGAGCTTTTAAAAACAAAAGTCTATGTTGGCGTAAGTGCCGGCAGTATGGTGACAAACAAAAATTTGGCGCTAAACATTTCGCAAATTATTTATGACGAAGATTTAGACAGAAAAGTTGAGCTGAATGGACTTAATTATGTTGATTTTTATTTTTTACCACATTTAAATTCTCCTGATTTTATAAACTTGAAGGAAAATATTATACGAGAGACTGTCAAGGATATGTCAGAAAAGATTTATGCACTGGATGACAATTCTGCGCTCAAAATTGTAGACAGCAAAATCGAAATTGTGAGTGAAGGGAAATGGTTTGAGATTAATTAAAAAAACATGAGAATCGAAATTGACTACTGCCCCACATCAGAAATAAAACATTTTTTTATTTCTGTAGAATTAGATAAAGTTACTTCGATTTCTTTTGATCACACGATCAAAGGTTGTCGAATTGTGAAGCAAGTTTTGATTGAATCAATTTCTCAGGAACAAGCTGTGAAAAAATACGGGCCAATCGATGCCGAGTGGGACACTCTGGTAATCGAAGACAAGTTATTTGTCGAAAAATATCATGTCGAATGGATAGATCGCGATAAACGCGACACTGTAAATGGTGAAACCTGGGAAGCCGTTTGGGAAAAACCTTTAGACGCTCATGTCGACAAAAAACTTTTATTCTACTCTAGATTAATTTCTGATAACTACGAACATTTAAATCAATTCACAAAAGAACTCGCAAATTTTGAGACCTATCTAAAAGAACAAATACAAAAACATGCTAGTTAAATTTCTACAACAAAATAAATTATTCAAAAACATTATTTATAAAATTGGCAAAGCGCGAGCAACTGATTTAATTGGTCGAATAAAACCTCTGCTGAACAAATCAGACAATATTCTCGATATCGGTGCTGGCACCTGCAATGTTTATGAACTTTTATTAAATGGAGGCTACAAAGTTACAGCGTTAGATATTCAAAATCTAAGTTTTGTAGATAAGCTCACGCCCACTATTTACGACGGCAAAAAGATGCCCTATGACGACAACACCTTCGACAAATCGATAATATTAACGGTTTTACATCACACCTCAGAACCGGAAAAAATCTTACAAGAAGCAAAAAGAGTTTCTAAAAAAATTGTTATCATCGAAGACATTTATTCAAATTGGTTTGAGAAATATGCAACGTATTTTTTTGATAGTTTGCTCAATTTTGAATTCGTTGGTCATCCATACACAAACAAAAGCGACGAGGAGTGGAAAGAAATTTTTACTAAACTTGGACTCAAACTAATAGAATCAAAACGCAAAAGATCATTACTGGTTTTTAGTCATGCAACTTATTATCTAGAAAAATAATTTACAAAAAAATATGCGTTTTGAATCATGGGGCGAAAGACGTGAAGAAGAACCGAAACTAGAAGATTATTTAGATAATTCTGAAAAACTTAAAGAGTTAAGTCAATCTGAAATAGAACGTCTTTTAGACAAGGCTCAATCAATGTTGATTGAGATGGAACCCGGACCAATGAAAAACAAATATCGTCGCTTTATTCAAATAATCAAAGGGATTCTTTTAACTTCTACTTCTTTTGGTAGCGACTCATCATCAATCCAAGTTGCTGACAGTTACAAGATAATGATTGGGGATACTCGCACAAGCTTAGAAGCTAAAGTTGGGGAAAGCCGTAGTTTTAGTGATTTAGGGAATATCGAGGTACAAACACTTGGAATTGATCGACAAAAATCTGCTGCTTTTACCATTAACATTACAGAAAAAACACATCAATGTTGGATAAATCTTCGCTTATTCAAAGTTGTCCAAAGAGGTGCGTCTGATGAAAAGAGATATCTCTATATTGCCGACAGATATGTGGTACCAACAATAAGAGGTGGCAAGGTTGGCGAACAATTGTTAAAAATTGCTGCTGATATTGCAGAAGCGAATGATTGTGAATTAATTTTCGCAACCTTAATACCAGAGGATTCTGAAAATAAAGAAAAATTAGAGGCAGGGCATAAAAAAGCTGGATATGTGGTTTCTGAAAAAGATGGTAAAGTTACTGCGACAAAAACATTAAAATCGAAATTAGACTAATATTTATGAAAATCATCATCACCTGTCCTAAAAAATGTTTTAATGAAAAAGAAATTTCAGAACTCGAACAATTCGAAACAGAATTCATTGAATCAAAAAGCATTAACCTTGATGAAGTCGAATCTTTATATAATTCCAGTGAGTTTATCCTCGTCGTTGATCCGACTTATTTAAAAGAAAGTTGGGACGCCCTGCCAGTCGAAAGAATCGAAAAAATGAAAGGGCTCAAAGCTCTTTGCCTCACTACCTCATCTTTCAGTTGGATTGATGGTAAAAAACTGGCAGAGCGAGGTATTATTCTTACCAACACTCCAGGCAAATCAACCAACGCTGTGGCTGAATTTAATATGTACATGATGATGACATTACTCCGAAAGATTCCTCTCATTGCCAAGAATAATTGGGAAATGGATTATGACAATTTTATTAATGATGAAGCCAAAGGCAAAACCGCCGGCATTATCGGACTCGGACAGATCGGTTCTCGAGTTGCGGAACTCTGCGCTGGGCTAGGTCTCAAGGTTTATTATTGGGATAGAAAAACAAAAGAAGTTGATTACGAAAGGCTGGAATTGGCTGACCTCCTTAAAAAAGCTGATGTTATATTCAATACGTTAGCCACACCAACAGAAGTCAAAGGTATAATCACTGACGAAATGATAAAAAATATGAAGCAAACCGCCTTAATAGTCAGCACCTCTGACCCAATTTACAATTCAGAACTCATACTCCAACAAGTTGCAGAAAATAAATTGGGCGGTTTTGCCTTTGAAAGTGACTCCAGAAAATTCACTGATTTTAAAGGCAATGTCATGGTTTTCCCAGAACAGGCTTATCTGACAAAGGAAACATTGGCTAATACTTCTCGCATAACAACTGAAACAGTTCTCTCGGTAATTAAAGGAACTCCAATAAACAAAGTTAATTAGAGACCTTGTGAAAAATAGAAATAAAATAACTTTGTTAATCCTTTTACTCATCCTCCCACCCTTTATTATTTTTCTGAGCCGACATTTTTTCCCATCAAATTATTTCTTTTCATCAATTTACAAAATAATTTTCCTCTTGCCCTTGTTTTTTCGTTTCTTTATAGAAAAGAAAACACTTAAACAATCCTTTGCGCAAAATTTCTCTCTCGAGCGGTTCAAGAATAACCTTTGGCCGATGATAATAACTGGAATCGTCCTGGCCGCAACCTATGTTTCAGCCTTTTTCATCTTCAAAGACGCATTAAATCTCTCCCTCATCGCCACTAAACTACAAGGATTGATATCTATAGATTTAAGCAACTTAATTTTTATTGGTCTTTACATTGTTATCTTCAATTCTTTGCTCGAAGAATTTTTTTGGCGTGGCTTCCTGTTTCAAGAATTACGAAACACTGTCAAACCTTGGCTAGCATACGTGCTGACTGGAATAGCCTTCTCTTTTCACCACGTCATGTTTTACTATAATTGGTTCAATCTACCATTTTTCCTGGTTGTCACAATAGGTTTAATCCTCTACGCTGTGATCATGAATCTTCTTTTTGAGAGATACAAGGATTTATTCTCTTGCTGGATGGTTCATGCTTTTGTTGATGTCGTGCAAATATTTATTGCTTTTTCAATTTTTATTCACATCAAATAAATTTTTTTATGAAACAAAATAAACCTATAACCATCGGCATTCTTGCCGGCATGGGGCCAAAATCAACTGCTCCCTTTTTAGAGTTGTTAGTTGAAGAATGTCAAAAACAATATGGCGCAAAAAATGATATTGACTTCCCCCACATGATCATTTATTCTTTGCCAACTCCCTTCTTTGTTGATCAAGCAATTGATGACAACCGAATGGAGAAAATAATTCTTGCAGGTCTAAAAAAACTAGAACGTTTTGACGTCGACTTTATCGCTATGCCTTGCAATTCGGCTCACAAATATTTCCCCAAGTTAAAAGCAAACCTTTCGACTCCCCTCTTAAATATTGTTGATGCTACTGCCACTCGAATAACTAAAAATACCAAGAGAGTAACTCTCTTAGCGACTACCAAAACAAACGAAACAAAGCTTTATCAAAACAAATTAAAACGCAAAGGAATCGAAGTTATTTTAAAAGATGAGTGGCAACTTGTTATTAACAATTTAATCACTAGTGTCAAAGCAGGAAGTAACTCCACTCGTTTGTCCGGCTTGATCAAAAAACTTTTCCAAAAATTTGCAGCCGAACATGTCGACACTTTAATAATCGCTTGCACAGAACTGACAAAATTATTTAAAAATGTAAAAGGATTTACAGTTATTGATTCTAGCCACGCATTAGCCGAAGAAACAATAAAAAATTATAAAATAATTCAGTACCGCAATGAAAATCGATAATATCGAAGTTATTCTAGAACAAGCCAAAAAACTCAATCATACCCTTGAGGTTATTTCTGAAATTAAATCCGGCAAAGAGGCCACGGTTTACCAGGTTTTATTGGATGGCAAACTCTTAGCGATGAAAGTTTATAAAAATCAAGAAGACAAAACATTAAAAAATGCGGGACAGTATTTAAGTGGAAAACATTATGCGAAACCATCACAAAGAAGGGCAACGGAAAAGGGCAATAAATTTTCTAAAAAATTAAATTATGATAATTGGGTCAAGCGAGAATTTTATATACTTGAAAAACTATTTAAACTCGGTGCTCAAATACCAGAACCAATTTTACAAATAGAAAATGCTGTTTTTATGGAATATCTGGGTGATAAAGAAAATTCCGCTCCACGTTTATGCGATTTGAACTTATCAAAAAAAGAGGCTGAGGCTGCTTTCCCTATTGTTCTAGAAACTGCCCTGATATTCTGGAATTCTGGAATCATCCACGCCGATTTATCGCCCTATAATATCCTTTGGTGGAAAAATAAACCTTATGTGATAGATTTCCCACAAGCGATAGATAAAAGAACAAACCCCGATGCGCTCAAATTCCTTGAAAGAGATTTACAAAATGTGGTCAAGCATTTTTCTAAGTTTATGGAGATTGATTATGAAAAAATTAGAAACCAATTTACCTAATAAATATTTTCGACTAATTTTTATGACGACAACACAACGCGACTTCCTTTCCCGCCGACCGGTTAATGCCACCATTATATTAAGCATGAACGTAAATAGTTTTGACATCTCTTCTAAGCTACCCAAGGGTTTCTTTTACGATGACGGTCAATTCAGTTTCCCTGCCGGTTTTTGGGAATCTTATCGAGTAAATGGCAAAGAATATAATGTCGATGGAAACAGAACGGTTGACCAACAAAAAGAATTAATTCTTGCTGATTTGTTAACTGCGGGATTTAGTCAAAACGAAGCGAACGATTTCATAACTGCCCTTGAAGTTAAAGAGGCCCAAACAATGCACTTAACCTTTGATGCTTCTAACAAATGGTTGCGAAATCATCTGGAACAAGAAGAGTCTGCCATGCGTATTCTAAATGAAGCAAAAAATGAAGTCCAAAATGAGTTGCAAACAAAGCGGTTGAGATAAAATTATAAAAAGAGAGCCCGGTGGATGACCACACGGGCTCTTTTTACTTCAGCAGAACATGATGAACTCAATTCTCAAGTATCAGTTAAAACTTGTCGAGACAGAAAAGGTCAATACGGACCATGACGACTTGCACCTGAGCCCCGAGGTTTTATCCTATAGACCTTTCTTCCCCTTTCAATCCGGTAACAGCCCGTACATTCCGTTTTTATGCAGGACACCGTTCCTCTTGGAGAATTGGGACTCTCCGTCTCGGGGAGACCGCTCAAGTCCAACTCAGTCCCACACAAGTCACACGTCAATGCGGATTTTTCCTCTGCCATTTTTTCTTCTCCATCTGGCTTAACTAGCGTAGTGTCCTGTCTCCAACTACCGACAGTTTGGTCGGATCCCAAGCACGCAGACCCAGCAGAATGACGAAAGCAAGCACCGCCAAGAACGCGAAGACTGGCGAGGTGCTCAGCATATCGCTCGGAGTAATCCCGACCGAGGCCTCCATGACGAACACCAGCCAAGTGATGGCCGTAAGAAGAAAAGCACTCATCGCGACGCTGTGGTGGCTATCCGGCCAGTTTCCGCGAGTTGCCAGCCACGCCGGCAAGAACCCCAGCCCCAGGAATAGCAAGCTTCCCAATAGAAAGATCAACCCAAAGATAAAGTCCATTTTCTCCTCCCTAGCAGTTAGATCTCAACCAATTACCCTTATTGTACACAAAACGTGAGGAAAATCAATCTCCATTAAAACCGCCGCCCCTGCCTGCCGGCAGGCAGGCTCTATGAGGAGCGCGGCAGTATGAACAGATGAACCTTACGGAATCACGACCTCGTTCGGTCCCCGACCCCACTTGCCAGTGAAGCGAGCCGAACGCTGTGTGATCTCGGGCAGCGCCGTGCTACCTATCGGCCGCTCCCAGACACAGACGACTCCACGTCGATCGGTAAGAATCCACTTAATGACGTTAGCGGCGCGCTCGTCGACAGCCATCGTCTTCACATACCATTCGGATTCCGAGTCGGAACCGACGAACTTTGGCTTCGTGACAAGCGAGTTGCCAACTTCGTTGTCGTGCATTGCAATTTTCATCTAGAACCCCTCAGGTAACGAAGTTTCTCTAAGCTAGACAGCGCGCAGGATCAGAAGAACGACGGCAATAACTGCCGTAACCAGGAAAAGTGACAAGTAACCTCGGTTGCGCTTCCTCCGTGCCAGTTCGGTGCGGCCAGGTCTGCCTTCTCCCTCACAGACGTGGCAGACACCGTCCTTGTGGTGAATCTTATACCAGACTCGACCACAATGGATGCACTGCTCCTGTTCTTCGTCGCCCATGGCCGTAAACGTTTCCAGAACACGATCACCAAGATCGTCACTCATGAGTTGCCTCCAGGTTGTTACTTCCTACGAATAACAACTCAGGGTAACAAAAAAAGGCAGATTTGTCAATGATTGTGCTATTTTACTGCAAAAAAGGCTAAAATTTGGTACAATAGTGAACAGAATACAAGTAACAAACAAAACAAGTATGAAACTAACCTTCGTCGGCCTATCCTGTTTCTTAATTGAAGACAAAAAAGGTGGCCGCCTCCTAATCGATCCTTTTAATGACACGCCGCGCTGGACGCTTGGATTAACATTACCGAAAAAACTTAATGCCGATATTTTTTTAGCCTCGCATGCTGATGCTGATCATTCTTATTTGGATGAAAGATTTGTAGAGCACAAACAAAGAAATGACGAAAAGCACACAACCAACATCAGTATCTTTCCAGATTTAAACTTACGCGGGACTTTGGTCAAAGAATGGAATGGCGATCTCTGTATTGCCTATCACTTCACTGTCGACGGTTTACGCTGTCTTCATTTGGCTGACAATTCACATCCACTGACGAAAAAACAAATCAAAGAGTTTGGACAAATCGATATTTTATTTTTGCCCATGACAAAATCCAGATCAGAAAATATTGACGTTGAACTCAAAATCATCGGACAGTTGAAACCCAAAATAGTTATTCCATCGCACACGATTCCTTTGCCACTAAAAACAGTTCGCCGCGGATACAAAGTTGTTTACGAAAAAATCAAAAAAATAATGTTGCCCCACAAAAACCCAGCCATCAACGAATATTCTTTCGGAATTTTTTCGTACATGTTATTAGTTGCTAACAATTTGACCAAAAAAATTTCGACGAAGGAAATCACCGGCTGCAATGTCGAGATCAAGAAACTGCCGAGTAAAACAACGGTGTATTATTTTGATAAATGTTCAGCAAAATAAGCAATATGAAAATCAAAAACCTCGAGAACATTTCCCTGGATCAATTAAATTTTGAGTTGAAAAATGGCGCTAAGTTTATTGTATTCCCTTTTTGTGTTTCGATAGGCTTTATGTCTTTTAATCGCGCCAGTGGTGTCCATTTTGTAAAACAAGGCGAGTCGACGCTCCGGCCAGCACTACTTTATTCATTAATCTCATTCATTGTTGGTTGGTGGGGAATCCCCTGGGGACCGATTTGGACTGTACATTCAATTTATAAAAATTTATCTGGCGGTAAAGATATGACCAAGGAAATTTTAATTGCATTAAACACATCTTCAGAGCAGACCAAATAATAATACAAAATATTCCTCCTAGAATTTGCTCGTTTATAGTTGATGCTACAATGAGAATATATGAAAAACCTAAACAAACAAATTGCTTTATTCAAAGGCAAAGGAATCCGCAGAATTATTTATAAAAAAGAATGGTGGTTTTCTGTTGTGGATGTAGTCGCAGCTTTAACTGATAGCCCAACCCCACGGAAATACTGGGGGAAAATTAAACAACGCGAGTTTATTGATCCTCAGTTGTCCCCAATTTGGGGACAACTGAAATTAGAGTCTTCTGATGGTAAAACTTATAAAACAGACTGTGCAAACACGGAAGGTCTTTTTCGCATTATTCAATCTATTCCGTCCCCGAAAGCAGAACCATTCAAACGCTGGCTAGCAAAAACTGGTTACGAAAGAATTCAAGAAATTGATAACCCAGAATTAGGTTCAAAACGAGCCAAGCTTCTTTATAAACTTAAAGGTTATCCTGATAGTTGGATCGAAAAAAGACTACAAGGGATTGCTGTCCGCAACGCATTAACTGATGAATGGGATAAACGTGGTGCCGATAATCAACAATCTTACGAAATTTTAACTGCGGAGATATCTAAAGCAACGTTTGAATTGACGCCATCTGATTACAAAAAGCTAAAGGGACTTAAAAAAGAGAACCTTCGCGATCACATGAACAGTATGGAACTCATATTAACAATGCTCAGCGAACAAACCACCAAAGAAATTCATAAAGACAAAAATTCCAAAGGTTTACCAAAATTAAAAGATGATGCCCGAGCTGGTGGTCAAATTGCGGGGTCTACGCGTAAGCAAATCGAAAGAAAACTTGGACGAACAGTTATTTCGAAGAAAAACTTTTTATCCGACGTAAATAAAAAGCAATTAAAATAAAACACATGCCCCAATTCTCCCTCGCCACAAACTTTGACACCAAAATTCTTTCAGAAATCGACAAACTGAATAAAAAATATCCAGAATCGAAAGTTTTTGAAGTTTATGGATCACTGCCACTAAGTTTGACCGGCAGCGGACGCAGTACGATTGGACTGCCGGCAGTCTCAACAACTGATCTTGCAAAACATATAGAGACAGCTCATAAATTTTCTTTAAAGTTTAATTATTTAATGAATTCCTCCCGCGTCAGCGATCTTGATGACTTAACATTCCGAAAACAACTTGATATGTTCCTTAACGACTTAATAAAAATTCAGGTCGATTCAATTACTTTAGCGGACGAAAAACTGATTCGATATGTTCGTCGAAAATTCCCAACCCTGCCAATCCACGTTTCTCTAATCACCGGAGTCGATACAGTTGCCGAAGCAA
Source organism: Parcubacteria group bacterium GW2011_GWA2_40_23 (assembly GCA_000996245.1). Lineage (GTDB taxonomy): Bacteria > Patescibacteriota > Patescibacteriia > UBA11705 > JABHMO01 > GWC2-39-14. The sequence goes on from LBYP01000005.1 coordinate 44,613, forward strand.
AAAAATATTCTAATTTGGGCGTTTCACTCACCACATTGAATCAACACACCATAAATCGAGACCTAAAAACGATAGCAACAATCGTTCAAGACGTAAATTGTGATATAATGTTGTATGCTAACATTTCTTGTTTACAAAATTGTCCACTGAGAGACGCGCACTACAAGTGGCTGAGCTCACAATCGAACGAATCGACGACTGACGACAATCAACGAGTCGATAAATTCATTTTACAATGTGAGCGACAATATATCGAAAATCCAATCGAATTTTTACGCTCTCCTTTTATCCGTCCAGAGGCTTTAAAACTTTACGAGGCTGTCGGAGTCAAGCATTTTAAACTTTCGGATCGCCGCGAGTCGACGGAAGCGCTCGTAAAGACTGCTGAAGCATACATGAGCGGCGCATTCCATGGCAACTTATTCTCATTTCTTTTTCGAGACGATAGAAAATGGTCCAATGCAGTCAGAAACATCGTCGAGGTTAAATCTTTGGGCAATACTGCAATTAATATCAACAACGATAAATTGACGGCCTTCAACTTTGATGAGCTTGTGACATTGTTAACCGGAGAAGATCTAGAAAAATTTTATGTGGACATGACCACGGCGGCCGTTTCCGGAGTCGACGATCAAAAAACAAAAAGCTTTCACAATAAATTACAGTCGGTTTTATGAAAAAATCCATTGCCAAATCCTACAACAAAATCGCCCACGAGTATACTCAAGCTCATGGTTATGGCGAACATGTTACACTTAACTCTTTGAAAAAATTTGTAAAACTCTTGCCCGTTAAAGCAAAAATTCTTGATGTCGGTTGCGGCGGCGGGCAAGATTCAAAATTTTTAACCGAAGCTGGCTACGCTGTTCTCGGCGTTGATGTGTCGAAGGAAATGATTAAGCTCGCCAAAAGGTATTCCCCAAAAACAACATTTGCAGTCGCTGACGTGATGTCTTTACCAGCAAAAATAAAATACAATGGAATCTGGTGCTGTCGTGTCTTTTATCACATTTCAATTACTGAGCAAGGTAAGTTTTTAAAAAAATTAAACGTTTTACTTAAAAAAGATGGTATTCTATATCTGACTACCGTCACCAGTGACACAAAAGAAGATTATGAAGCTTATGATTCTGGTAGCGACGGTCTTTTAAAAAAACGCTTGACTGGAAAATCATTCAAAGCATTACTTAAGAAATATAATTTTAAAATTTTGAAGTTCAAGTATTGGGTTGGGAAAAAGGGGATGGAAGTCTATGCAACCAAACGAATAAAGTAAACATTTACAACAAGCGAAGCGATAAAACAATTTTAACAACTAGAACAATATGCGCTTTCTCCTTCGCTCAAAAATTCACAAAGCCACAGTCACCGAAGCAAACCTCAACTATATCGGCAGCATCACCATCGATAAAACTTTGATCGAAAAAGTCGGCTTTTGGCCTGGCGAAAAAGTTTTAGTTGTCAGCAACACAACTGGCGCCAGACTAGAAACCTACATTATTGTCGGCAAGAAAAACTCCGGAATCATTTGCATGAATGGTGCAGCTGCTCATCTGATAAAAAAAGGCGAAGAAATAATTATTATGGGTTTTGAATTGACTAATAAAAAAATAGAACCGAAAATGATTTTAGTTGATAAAAAAAATAAGTTTGTAAAATCTTTATAAATAATAAATCCCCGCTCACGTTGCGCAAGCAGGGACTTTTCTATCAGTACGTTCTTTTTTCACGATTCTCCGTGGCGATTCGTCCCGTCCCCTTCGGATCGAAGACGTGAACCAGGAGCATGGCCCACTCGAGGCAAAAGGCCTTGAAGCCAATCCAGTACCGCATTGGGACCAGCTTGACTTTTCGGTGATGCGCCAGACGGAAGGTCACCCAGAACCGCAAGGCATGTTGCCAGTGCGTCACCACCGTGAAGTGCTGGTCATGATCGCGCTCCACAAGACGTAGAACACCCGAGATATTCTCGTAGGTGTCACGTGACAGTTCCTCGCACAAGATCTTGTTGGCATGAACGCCTTGTTCATTCAACCAAGAACGCATGAGCAAGCTAGACGCGATAGTCTGGGTATCAGCCGGCAGGTAAATCCCGCCCATGACAACGATGGCATCGTACTTTCCGCTCTGCCACAAGGACAAAGCACGCATGAGCCGCTTCTCCGTCATCATGCCGTCCAAGCGATTCTTCGCTACAACCTCGCAACTGGGAACGAGCAAATAACGCATCGTCTAACCTCACAAAATTGTTTTTCAATGACCTTATAAGATACCAAAACAAAGACTTTTTGTCAATCCTTGCAAAAAAATAATATTACTTCTATGACTCAAGCCCTCAACGTCGAATTTGAAAAAGCTGTTCGCTTATTGGCCGAATTCTTCCCTATTTCTGATGAGAGCACGTGCAAACCAGTTTTATTCCATGACATTCGTGTTGGGGTTTATTTATACGAAAATAATTATTCACGCGAAATTGTTCTCGCCGGAATATTACATGATATTTTAGAGTTTTCTGATGCAGGTGAAGAAATGTTGCGTGATGAGTTTGGTGAGGAAGTTCTAAATCTTGTCTATGCTTGTACCAAGGATGACACGCTCGACAATCCAGAAGAAAAAACCAATGATATGATTAGTCGTTGCGTGGAATGTGGCCAAGACGCTCTTATTGTAAAAACAGCGGATACAATTGATAGTTTTAAATATTACACCGCGACTAAAAAGACTGATCAACTCGAAAATCACTGTCTTCGAACCGCTAAAGCAATTTTCAATTACAAACCAGCCAGTTTTAATGATAAAATATTTGATGAATTAAAAAAATGGTTATAAATATAAAATAATTTATGTTAAGCCTCATTCTGTTTGTTCTTGGAATAATCCTCTTGATAAAAGGAGCAGATGTTCTCGTAGACGGCTCTTCTGCTTTAGCAAAAAGATTCAAGGTACCAACAATTGTTATCGGTCTCACTATTGTTGCTTTTGGTACATCCATGCCCGAGCTAATTGTTAATGTCATGGCCGCCATAAGTGGTAATGGAGCTATTGCTTTTGGCAATGTTATTGGCAGCAACCTCGCTAACATCCTACTTATTTTGGGCGTAGCCGCCTGCATCACAAATATAAAAGTTAAAAAATCAACAATTTGGAAAGAAATTCCTTTTTCACTTCTTGCAGTTTTAGTCCTTTTTATATTCATGAATACACAATTTTTTGATAATCTCGGTGGCACCACGATTTCACGATCCAATGGTTTAATTCTACTTCTTTTCTTTGTTATTTTTCTATATTATGTTGTTGAACTATCGCGTCGCAAACAAAACAACGTCGAAGCAGAAGAAATTGTTATAAAAAAACTTTCAACCTTAAAAATATTTGTTTACATTGTTGGTGGATTAGTTGCCCTGTTCTTTGGCGGTAAATGGACGGTTGAAGGCGCTGTTATGGTTGCCCGATGGTTGGGCATGAGTGAATATTTTATTTCTTTAACTATTGTGGCCGTGGGCACATCGCTACCAGAATTAGTTACCACCATTATTGCTGCCAGAAAAAAGAATATGGACTTAGCCGTGGGCAACATTGTCGGAAGCAATATTTTCAATATCTTTTGGATACTTGGTCTTAGCGCGCTCATTACTCCGATTATAATTCCTGCTTTTGCTCTTTATGATGTTATCGTTCTTTGTGGCACAACCTTTCTTTTGTTTATATTCATGTTCATCAACAAAAGGCATGAACTGGAAAGGTGGCAAGGCATAATTTTTCTGCTTATCTATATTGGATACGTTTATCATTTGTTAATACGAGGATAAAATAATTTTAAAAAAATCACCGTGCACAGTTTTGAGCTAGCACGGTTTTTTTTCGTGTTGTTGGCGTATTAGCCAACGAGACGGTAGAGATAATCACGAGCTACAGGTATCCCTGGCTTCGAACTTGCCTGGAATTCGTCGTCGGTTTGCAGACGTTCGAGAACTTTTCCGGGCGAAATGAGCTTGCACAATTCCGAGTACAGATACGGTTGCACGAAATTAGGTGTACGCACCTGCACAGTCTCAGTGAGAGTCCCTAGATCGTACCAAAGTCCTGGCAAGTACCCCAGAACTTCGAGAATGAGAGCACTCACAGCCGATCGAACTTCTAACTCGTTCATTCTTATTCTCAATGTGGTTGATCATTTCGATCTGCGGACTCTCGACATTATCATTATAACAATAATTTGTAAACAATTCTTTCTTCATTATTTGTTATTCAAAATTCTATATTTTTGAAAAAAATTCTCCCCCCAGCTGCATGCAGCTGGGGGGAGTCGAACCTAGTTCAGCACGTCGAGCTTGCCGTGCTTGATCCAGTTCTTGAACGTGGTCGTGGGGAAGCGGAGCCGAAGCTTCTCGAGCTCGGCCTCGCTGGTGCCGACGGACTCGGGGGTCTGCCCGCTCAACTTGATGATCGCGAGCACCTTGTCCACTTGCACTGACGAGTCAGGGTAGTCCCAGAACTTGTCACGCAGCTTGCTCATGAGGGCGTCGAGCGAACGCTGGTAGGCCAGGTCAGCCAGATCCTGTGCGTGCTCCTTGGTGATGGACCCGTGCGAGTAGATCTCGTCGTCAGCCTTGTAGCCATTCGCATGCCAGAGCTCGTTTTTGAAACGCTCTACCAGCTTGCTCGGCGTGAAGTACCCGCTCTCGTTGAATTCGACCGGGTACTGGTACAGCTTTAGGAGCGTATACTCAGCCATCCGCGCATGGTTGACACCAAGCGTCACGTCGATGTCGTGCTGGGTCTTGCCCAGCTCTTCAAGGGTGGTGTTGTGCTTCTTGATCTCGCTCAAGAAGCTGTTGAACCTCTCCGAGAGCGACTCGGAGTACCCATCGTCGTACAGATCCTCGCACCGGTAGTTGAGCAGGGACAGGAGATTCCCTTCGAACCCTTTGTGCTTGCTCTTTTTCACGAGGAGCTGGAGCTCTTCCTTCGTCGTGTTGAGCTGCTGGTACGTCATTAACCCTGCGTCCAGGTAACCCATGAGGTGCTGAACGTCCTGCTCGAGGTCGAACGGAGGCGTCTCCGCCTGCTTCCAGCCGCGGATCTCCTCAGCCCAGCTGTCGATCTGTGCGGCACGCCGCGTCTCTTCCGAGATCTCGCTCATCTTGCTGCAGTACACCATGTTGAGCATGAGGACAATGAACAGAACGCGACGCATGAAGCACCCCAAAACAGTTGATCTGTCCGCCCTTTGCGAACCATAAATAATAGCAATTTAAATCATTTTTGTCAACAATTTTTTATGAGATGTGAACAAAACCAAAGTAGATTTTGTATGGGCTCAAGAAATTGAGCCCTGTCTCAAAGACTTTGTTCAAACGGGTTTTGCTTCGTAAAATCCGGCACAAAGCAATCCGTTGCATCCAAATCCTGCGTCCAACCATTTAGCATTCCTTTTTCCGTCAAATATGTGAAGATTTTGTGTACCTCTTCCTCGTTATTCGTTCTTCGTAATTCGTTATTCTCTGTACTCTTATAAATTGGAGCATATTGCGCCATTAAACTCACATAAATTTTCTTATTGATTGAAGATAAAATGTCGATTGCACATAAACTACTTTCAGTTTGTCCTGGAAGAATTAAATGTCTGACAATTAAACCGGATTTGGCAATTCCATTTTCGTCGAGAATAAGTTCTGGACGTATTTCATTTAAATATTTAATTGCTTCTGTCGCAATATCAGTATAATTATGAACGCCGGAATATTTTTGGCCGAGTTCATTGAAACCGTATTTAAAATCAGGTAAAAAAATGTCGACAACGTCAGAAACATTTTTTAACACCTCAACATTTTCATAACCATTCGAGTTCCAGACAATCGGGATCGTCAGCCCTTTCTTTTTGGCTTTTTTAATCGCTGGAACTATCGTCTGCCACCAAATCGTCGGTGTGACGAGGTTGATATTGACTGCATTCTGTTTTTGTAAGTCGATCATTATGTCGACGAGCTCATCTTCAGAATAATCTTTCCCTAAATTTTCTTGAGAGATTTGATAATTCTGGCAATAACAGCATTTCAAATTACATTTACTAAAAAAAATGGTGCCGGAGCCTTGCGACTCGTCACCAACTAACGGTGGTTCTTCACCAAAATGTTTGCCGTACCAGGCAATGCGGACTGACATAAATTAAAGTACGCGCAAAATAAGAACTTTTAAATAACCTCCTTCTGTAAAGCTGGGAAGTTCGAGATGATCTGGTGCAAAAGTTAAAACTTCGAGTATTTGAATTGTTTTGCCAGCATTAATGCTGGCATTAACCAAAATATTTTTAAAATCATCAAGTGACAAATGAGCGGAACAAGAGCAAGTCATCAAAATGGAATTTGAAGGCATGATTCTCATGGCCACTTCGTTGATGCTTTTGTAGCCGATCATGCCTTCTTTAATTTTGTCTCGGTCTTTGATAAAAGCTGGTGGATCAAGAACAATAACATCAAAAGTATTTGGTTCGATAGTGCGTAAATATTTTTTTACATCTTCGCAAATTGAGGTGTATTTTGTTTTTGGAAAATCATTAAGGATAAAGTTCTTTTCAGCTAGTTCAATTGCTTTGGGAGAGACATCAACACTTGTTACATGTTTAGCACCGGCTGCAAGAGCGTAGACAGAAAAACCACCAGTATAAGAAAAACAATTTAAAACATTTTTATCTTTAACGTATTTGGTCAGAGCTTGGCGTTTGTCGCGTTGATCTAAAAAGAAACCAGTTTTTTGGCCCTCAACGACATCAACATCAAAGAGCAATCCATTTTCTTTGACTTTAATTGTGGCAGGAACTTTGCCAAAAAGTAAGCGCGAGCGGTTGTCCGTTTCTTCTTCAGTTAAAGAACGTTTATAGGTTTTATCGTAAATACCTTTTGGTTTAACAATATCAATTAAGGCATTGATAATTTGTTCTTGCCAAGCTTCGATACCACGATTATGAAATTGAACAACTAAATAATCAGCATATTTATCCACGATAAGGCCTGGTAAAAAATCATTTTCACTATTTACGATACGGTAACAATTAGTTTTCTTTTGGTCGATGGCTTGGAGTCGAACGGAAAGTGCGAGTTCAATTCGTTTCACAAAAAAATCATCATTAACCTCTTCGTTTTCTTCATAACCCCAAATACGGACTGCAAGTTGCGAATATGAATTAAAAAAACCTTGAGCTAAAAATTCATCATCGCTTGAATAGAGGCTGACCGGTTCGCCGTAACTTAAACCTTCAGGTAAATCAATAATAGCGCCAGAGTAAACCCACGGGTGTCCGCGTAAGATCGGACCAATTTTTTTTGTATAAACTGTTAACTTGATCATAGTTTTAATTTTCGGGGTTATTATCTCATTTTTGGTGATTTTGTCAATCATTTCTTAAGCGTCATTGCGAGACCGTGAAACAGGTCGAAGTAATCCCCGATATCTCAACTATTTTGTATTGCTATCATAGATATATTAATAAGTTAACGATCATTAAGATTTCGGGGATTGCTTCGGGCTGCCCATAGCGCCCTCGCAATGACCTTTGGATTTAGGGAAAAAAACACCCCCGCACCACAGATGACTGGGTGCGGGGTAAACCCAACTCATTGTCGAACGAGCGGGGCGTTATGGCTATCACCAGCGGGAACTGAACTCGTTGGTGTCGTCGTAGCCGAAGTCCGGGGAGAGATCCTTGAACAAAAGGTGTAAGCCGATGGCCAGACCGATCAGTGGGATGCACAGAAGAACAGTACAGATGCCGAGGACGCAGTCGATTTTCTGTCTCAGCATGAACACCTCTCTTCCTGTTTTTCGACCTCACGGGGATGTCGAATCGAGTAGAGGTAGAGGCCGAAAGCCAGGATGTCGGCGACGAACATGATCCGAATGAAGTAGATGATCAGGAAGTCGAAGGCTTTGATCCAGGGGGACGAGTCTTCGAACACGAGGAAGGGGAGGATCTGCATGTCGATGGTTTTTACCACGAAACAGAGACCGTAGCAGAGACTTGCTCCGAGAAAGGAGATTGTAACGCGAGTTGTCAGCTGCTTACCTTTACGGATCTCATCTCGCAGGTCGTCGGAAAACACCCAGAAGGAGAAGACCGCAACCATCGCCATCCAGAAAGTGGACGTGATGGATCCTTGATCTTCGGGAAAGACGCCAGGTTCGGTGTTCCAGATGAAGACGCCGAGGAAGAGGATGATCGTGACGATTACGTGGGGAATCCAGAAGAGCAAGTCGAACACGAGCTTGAACCGCACGGGCGTGGGCTGTGCCATGGTTTCCTCCAATCCGAGTTTGTTGTTATTTCCTAGGCTGCACGGCGCGGCGGTGTGTGGTCATCCCCGTCTGGAAGTTCTTGCAGACGTTTTTTCAGTCTGTTCTCGGGCAGGTGGTGGTACATGAGTCCACAATCTTGGCAGTAGTTCTGGGTGGGGCCAAGTTCTGTCGGACGTTTTCCGCCGTAGATCGGTGCGCCGACCGGAGTGCGTGTGATTTCTCTCACGATCGGGCCACCACAGACAACACACTTTGCATCGGTCACTTCGGCTGCCATTGTTTTGCCTCAACGCAGTTACATAGTTGATTAGAGATTAACATTTGGCGTGGTTTTGTCAATTCCATCCGATTTGCGATAATGCACAGATTGACAACCACTATGGCTCAGGTAGAATGGGAGTATAATTTAATTATTTTCATTTTTATGCTTACAAGTGAAGTGACAAATATTGAGTTGGCACGTGAAAACTTTAAAATTTGGAATGAGTCTTTATTGTCAAAAGACGCTCAAAAAGTTGCTGAGCTTTATACCGTCGATAATACTTTTTTACCAACAATGTCCCCAGAATTCAAAAGAGGACAAGCATCAGCCGAAGGATATTTTGTTCATTTTTTAGAGAAAAATCCAGTTGGTGAAATCGTTGAAGATGAATGTCAGGTTTTAGCACCAGATTGTTATTTACATTCAGGCTTATATAATTTCACTGTTGGGCCAGAAGACAAACGGGAGGTTGTGGAAGCGCGATTCTCATATGTTTGGAAAAAAAATGAAGCCGGTAATTGGAAAATTCTTCATCATCATTCATCAGTTAAACCGAGGTAATATTTTCTTAATAAAAAAGTCCCTGGAAATGGGACTTTTGGTTTTTTATTATAAATTATTTTGCCTTAGCTGTTCTTTTAGCTTTTCGAGATTTTCAAATTTGTAAGATTTGATTCCAAGACTATTGGCAACCTCCACGTTTTTTTCCGAATCATCAAAATACAAACATTCTTCTGGTTTCAGGTCATTTTCTTCGAGGATTAGCTTGTAAGCTCTTTCGTCCGGCTTCACAAAACCAGTTTGCCAGGAATAATATCCTTTTTCAGGTAAGGTTTTTAAGAAAGAGAATGTTTCTTCGTAAAAATGTGTACGTTCTCGAAGATTATTAGACAGAATAAAAATTTTAAGGCCTTGTTTCTTCATGTTCTCGGCCAGCTCAAGCATTTCTGGAATATCGGTTTCGGTTTTAAACCAGTAATCATAAAATTCTTGTTTGGATAAGTTGATCTTCCAGTCAAAAAAGTATGGTTGCCAGTATGAATAGAGGTCATTGGCATTGGGCAAACGAACTTGCGCCATAATCCCTTTGAGTGCTGGTAAAAACTTGTCAGAAGGAATTTTAAAGTCTTCAGCAAAGCGATCACTCAGCATTCTGCTTTGGATAAAGACGCCGTTTAAGTCAAAAATTATGGCTTTGATCATATAAAATTATTATAGGTTTCTAGCGTCTTTTCGTCAATTAAAAACATTGCTGAAGCACTCGGTATTTTTGCTTTTTAGACAAGAAAAGACAGATAGGTGGAATGGTAGACATGTGTTATACTTTTATAATAATTCATGACGTTTTTTTGTATGCTAGAAAACTATGTTTTTACGTCGGAGTCAGTTACAGAGGGGCATCCAGATAAAATTTGCGATCAGGTTTCGGATGCCATTTTGGATAGTCTATTAGCACTTGACCCCAAGTCGCATGTTGCAGTTGAATCATTTACTACAACAGGGTTGGTTATTGTTGCTGGTGAAGTCACGACAACAGGATATGTTGATGTGCAAAAAGTTACTAGAAATGTTTTAGAAGAAATTGGTTATACTGATCCAGCATACGGAATAGATGCCGAGCATGCAGGAGTTTTAGTTTCTCTTCATGAGCAGTCTCATGATATTGCACAGGGCGTTAGTCAAGAGAAAAAAGAAGAACAAGGCGCTGGGGATCAGGGGTTAATGTTTGGTTATGCTTGTAATGAAACTGAGCAGTTGATGCCACTGCCAATTGTCCTGGCTCATCAGCTCTGTCAAAAACTGGCCGAGGTCAGAAAAAATGGGACTTTACCGTATTTACGTCCAGATGGAAAATCACAAGTAGCGGTAGAATATGAAGCTGGTAAGCCAAAATGCCTTAAAAACGTGGTTATAGCGGCCCAGCATCATGATACAGTTAGTACTGAGCAATTGAGATTGGATATTATTCAAAAGGTTATTAAACCAGTTTGTCAAAAGTATCTCAATAATGAAACAAAGTTTCATATTAATATGACAGGCAGGTTTGTTGTAGGTGGTCCTCAAGGTGACACGGGGCTTACTGGAAGAAAGATTATTGTTGATACTTATGGTGGCATGGGCAGACATGGAGGCGGTTGTTTCTCGGGCAAGGATCCATCAAAGGTTGATAGGTCTGGTGCTTATATGGCTCGTTATGTAGCCAAAAATATTGTGGCGGCTGGCTTAGCAGACAAATGTGAATTACAGGTTGCTTATGTTATTGGCCAGGCGGAGCCGACCAGTATTAATATTAATACTTTTAATACTGGAAAATTTGCTGACGATAAGTTGGTAGAAATAATTAAACAAGTTTTTGATTTTCGTCCTGGTAAGATTATTGAGCATTTAGATTTATTAAAGCCAATATACAGAAAGACAGCTACTTATGGACATTTTGGTCGGTCTGAGTTTAGTTGGGAAAAATTGGATAAAGTCGATGAGTTGAAACAAAAGAGTCTAGTTTAAGTAAGAACAAAAAAGTACCCGGTTTTTTAGACGGGGTACTTTTTTAGATCACCAGTTTAGAATTGTTTTAAATAAGTGATTCTTTATTCGACGGAAACGTAACCGCATTACGTATATCCGCTTCACCCATAAGCCACTGAATTACGCGTGCCAGCCCAAAGCCACAGCCTGCATGTGGAATAGCGCCATTTGTTTTGACTTGGTTAATATACCACTCAAAATCTGCCAGGCTGCCGCCACGTTCCAGTAACCGCTTATACATGCGCGAATTTTCAAGACGTGATTGTAATGTTTTAGCATCGTGCGCCCGGGCGGCAGAACCAACTGCTTCTCCGCCGAATGGAAGAATTAAATCCGCAGATAAAACACGACCCGGGTTTTCCGGGTCGGGCAACATGTTGAAAAATTTTTCTACTTCTATTTCTTTATCAAACATCCACATTGGATCAGGAAATCGAGTAATAAACAGTGGTTGATTCCCATTGGCTTGAACAAGAAGGCGTTCCTGGGCCGATGAAATGTCGTCACCCCACTCAATTTTTTCTCCAAGACCGATGAGTCTTTTAATGGTTTGATCGTAAGTGTATTTGGTAAAGATTTGAGGACAGGCTGAAAGTCTTGTAATATTTTCGGGCGTTATTTCAAGACTGCCGGCGGATTGAGATGAATGAACCATACTTTGAGCTACATGGTAGAGGAGTCCTTCGATGTATTGGAGTAATTGATCGAATCCGCCGGGGTGTTCTATTTCTATCATCAAGAATTCAGTGAGATGGCGATTATCAACTTTTTGTTCTGCGCGGAAGCTGGGGCCGACGCAATAAACATTACCGAGTTCTGGTACGAGCGCTTCCAAGTAGAGTTGTCCTGTTTGAGCTAAATAACTTTTAAGGCCATTGAACCACTTATCGTTTTGGTCGGACGAGACCTCAAATAAGGTATTGACGTTCTCGCAGGCGCCTGAGGCTCGAACTATTCTGGGCACGACAATTTCTGTGTAATCATTTTGAGTTAAGTATTCGCGCGAGCTTTTTAAAACCAGGTCAGTAAGTTTGATTACTGATGTTTGCATACTTTTTTAATTAATTAATTTTAACAACAACCATTGGCCGTTGTTTTGTTTGCGTTGTATGGGTTCAAGAGATTGAACCCTGTCCACGGCGTTATTTACGTCAGGTCATATTTTTTGGGGTTAAAAAAATTCCCCCGCGAACGGGGGAATTTGATGAATTAATATATAAACTGTCTTTTGGCTTGATTGGTTTTTTCTTCCTATGTTTTCTTGCTAATTGAAACATATGGTTTTGTTGTGAGTATTATACTCCCTGCGGAAATGACGTCAAATGAGGCTGTGTATTGGAAAATAAGGCCGCGCTGATAATGTACCAGCGCGGTGGTGGAGATTAATCACGATTCATCATTTTCTGGAAAAGGAAGGTCACTGTTTTCTTGGACAAAGAGAGCTCTGTCTCGTGGCATTTGATTCCGAGCAGATTGACCGTCGCCCCACTGGAGTTCATAATCGTAGCTGAGTTGATCGAGGAAGTGGTGGTTGGGGTATTGATTACTATCGGCTTTGATGATGCGGAAGTCCTCGATCTTTTTGCTTTTGACGTGCAATAGTCCTACCCAGCCAAAGCTCAATGCACAGAGCTTTGTCATGACGATCGATAAACGGAAAGGATCAATTGTCTTGGTGCGGAAAACAACCGCGGTACCAGCGCCGATCAATTGCCAGAATTCTTGGCTGAACTGGTCAACTATATTGTTGGCTTCGTGCCAATCGTATTTGCTCAAAAAGGGGAATTCCAGAATAAAACAGCCGAACCTTTCCTCTTCTTTGTCTGATCGATTAGTAACAAGACAGGCAGAAGTGATTTTGCCTCGTTTTTCCTTCTGACGTCTTAGCTCACGTTCGGTGTAAGCCTGTTGTTCATTTATCTTCCGCATACACTGTTCGACATAGTCATCGTTCATGTGTAGCTCCCCTGTGAATTAGTCTTGTTACCTCCATGGTAACTGTGTATTATATAGTGAGCTAGATAGTTGTTCAATAATTCAGGACAGAAACAATGAATATTGGTAAATATTTGACATATTTTAGCAAATAAAGCATACTTAGTTTGATGTCGGAATAAGTGAACACATATGGCAAAAATAGAATATATCGAGAAATTAGGGTTAACAAAAAAGCAAGCCGAAGTATACTTGGCTTGTTTAAAGCTCGGTCCGTCAAAGGTGGGAGGGATACAGAAAGAGGTGAATATTAAAAGAACAACTCTTTATGATATTTTGGGAGAGTTAGAGAGCTTGGGTCTTGTGTCACATTCAATAAAACAAAAGACAAGAATATATAACCCAGAGAATCCAAATAAATTGAAAGAATTGATTGATGATAAAAGTAAAATCGTCCAAAGTATTTTACCGGATCTTCAGCAATTGTTTGCTTCTGTTACTTATAGACCTGCCATTCGTTTTTTTGAAGGTTCGGAAGGAATTAAACAAATATATCAAGACACATTAAATTGTAAGGAAAAAAAGATTTTGCAGATTGTGTCAGTTAAAGACTTCCAAGAATTTCCCGGTAAAGTATTTATGACTTGGTACGTAGAAGAGCGTGCAAGAAAAAATATTAAAGCACAAGCAATCCATCCTAAGGCAGGGGATATTTATGATAATCATTTTGGAAAGAATAATATTCTTTTAAAAAGAGAGGTAAAATATATGCCGACCTCCTTGTTTACCATGTCGATGATAATGGTTTACGACAATAACGTAGTGGCCATGTCAACAAAAAAAGAAAATTATGGTTTTATAATTGAGAGCAAGGAATATTCTAATGCCATGCGTGCTATGTTTGATTTGTTGTGGAAATTAGGAAGTGAGTCGCATGATTAATTTCTATTCTTATGAAAGCTAAAATTACAATTTACGATTCAGCCGAAGGCTACGACCTAGCCTCCGCTGATTATGATAAAAAAGAAGCTTATCTAAACAGTTTCGAAAAAGACTGGTGGGATTATGATTTAACTGATTTGTCAGAAAAGGATGTACTCGACGTCGGCGCTGGGACTGGACGATTATCTGTGACATTGCTTCGTCGAGGAGCCAAAGTCACAGCACTTGATGTCTCTGCAAAAATGCTCGAGAGATTGCACAAAAAAGGTCCGGCTATCAATATCGTCGAGGGCGATGCAGAAAATCTACCATTTGAGTCAGAATCGTTTGATTTAATCACTGCAGCCTTTGTTGTTGTTCATCTAAAAGATCCTGCAATATTTTTTAAAGAAGCAGAAAGAGTTTTGCGTCCTGGCGGATTATTGATTATCACGAATATTAATCAAAAAGAAGCGCCCTCGGTAAAAACTTCTGTTGGTCAAATTAAAATTAAGTCATATTATCATCGTCCTGAAATGATTTTGGAGTTGTTGGAGTCGGCGAGATTTAAGTTTGTTAAAGAAAAAATAATTAAGGAGGGCGGGAATTGGATAAATCAAATTGTAACAGCACAAAAATAAAAGTTTTAAATTTAAAAACAGTTCGTAAGGGGCTGTTTTTAGGTTTTTATGCAATTTTTGTACATGAATTTCCACCAAATGCGGTAGCTATCAGCGAGTTTTTTATCACGAAGGACAAATATAGTAACGTCATCTGAAATACTTTTATAGTTCAATCCAGTAAAGGTTACGACATAGTCACCAAAAATGTCAGCTGCAGAAATAGTGGAAAATTCTTTAGGCATAAAACGATTATTGTTTCCCATTAATACGAGTTCTCCCGGTGGAGTTTTTTCTTGAACTTCAATATCAAAAATATGATAAAAATTTATTTTTTTCTTTTTTGCTTCAACTAAAAATTTTGTCAAAAAAGTATTGATGCGCGGGTCTAGCCAACCAAGCTTGGCGCCGATGAAGTAAACATCTTTGCCCTCGTGCAAAATATCGCGCATGTAATTCTTGAAACCTTCAAGACCTCTATAGATGCAGGCTTCTTGCGGGCTTTCTTTTTCCTCAAAGGTTCTTTTTAATTCTGGAAGTATTAGTCGAAGCTCGGCTTCTTTTTCTTTCAATAATTCCAATAATTTCCCAGGATCTACTGGCGCATATTTATTTTCCCCTTTAGAAATAATGGGGAAGATCAGCCCCTTATCTACGAGCCGACCAACAGTGTCATAGACGTTCCGACGATGTATTTTGGAATGGGTTGAAATGGTCCCAACTCCGGCTTCTTTGAGGGCTAAAAGGGATTCATAAATTTTGGCTTCGTTGAGTGACAAGCCGATGTTTTGGAGTGTTTGAAGTAGCATAATATTGGTTATTTTATCTAAATTTAGTGTAGCATTTTGTGGTGGTATTGACCACTCATTATATATATGCTATAATACTATTTATTACGGTCTTTGTCAAGGCCGTATTTTTTATTTAAAAATAATTAATAATAAATCTGAGTATGAACTCTATTTCACAAAACCTAGGTTATTGGCTTCTCGCTGTTTATGGTATTTTTATGGTAGTTATTACGTACTTCTTTGCTCGCTGGAAAAAGTACCGTTCCATTCAAGGTTTTTTAGTGGCAGGTCGTAATGTTAAGTGGTGGTTGGGTGCAACAAGTATTGCTGCTTCATGGATCTGGGCACCAGCATTATTTGTATCCGTACAAGTTTCCTATCAACAAGGCTTACCTGGAATTTTCTGGTTTACCTTTCCCAATATAATTGCTTTATTGCTTTTTATTTGGTTAGCACCAAAAATTCGCGCTAAGATGCCTTATGGTTATACTCTGCCACAATATATCAAGGAACGTTTACAAAGCGATAAAGTACATAAGATCTATTTGTTCCCTTACTTTTTTTATCAATTGATGGCTGTGGCTGTTCAATTATTTGCTGGTGGCGGTCTAATTTCACTTTTGACAGGAATTCCATTTGTAACAGCGATGATCATTATGTCAGTTATCGTTTT
This sequence comes from Parcubacteria group bacterium GW2011_GWA2_40_23, assembly GCA_000996245.1. Taxonomy (GTDB): domain Bacteria; phylum Patescibacteriota; class Patescibacteriia; order UBA11705; family JABHMO01; genus GWC2-39-14. Next base: position 60,633 of record LBYP01000005.1, read on the forward strand.
GATATATTCATTCATTTCTGGTCTTGAATCTTCTATAGTCACTGATTTTATTCAATTCCTGTTAATTGTCATTGGTGTAGCCATTGTTGTGCCATGGACAATTATGTCTGCTGGTGGTTGGAGCACTATTAGCGCTGGATTAGGTGGTGTCAGTGGTCATTTCAGAAACATCTTTGATCCTGGCGTGGCTTTCTCGTTTGGCATTGTAACTGCCATTGGTCTTATTTCTGGAGCAATATCTGATCAGCAGTATTGGCAACGAGCCTTTGCTATTAAAAAAGAAAATCTGGTGAAATCTTTCGTGTTTGGTGCCATTATGTTCGGTATAGTTCCGATTGCACTCTCAAGTCTTGGTTTTTTGGCTGCTAATACAGGGTTAGGAATTTCTTTACCAGCAGGAGTAGATGTATCGATGATTGGTATTGCTACTGTCAGCCATTATTTACCGGTTGGTGCTATTGCTTTGTTCGTAATTATGCTTTTGAGTGCCTTATTTTCTACTCTTGATTCTGGTCTTAATGCAGCGAGTTCACTTTTTGTAACTGATGTTGTGAAATATACAGACAAAGAAAAAGCTGTCTTAAGAAAAACAGAGGAAGATCAAGTTTTAAATTCTGATGAAGAAAAAATTCAAAAACATTTGGATGATAGGGGTGTGCGCAATTCACGCTGGGCCATGTTTGGAATTACGGCTCTTGGTTTTGCAGTGGCTTTAGCAGCAAATTATATTCCCGGTTTTGGCTTGAAGCATTTATGATGGATCTTTAATACCATTGCCGCTTGTGTAGTTGTGCCGACTGTCCTCAGTTTGTATTGGAAGAGGTTAGATGCTAAAGGCGTATTTTGGGGTGTGTTAACATCTTTTGTTATCGGCGTACCGCTCTTCATTTATGGGAATATCGTTGATAAGCCGGTTTGGATAGTCGGGGCTTCACTCTTCATTGTCGCTGTGAGTACAATTATTTGTTTGATTTTTCCCAAGAAAGTTAACGCAAGTTCGTTCTACTACGATATAGAGTAGAGTCGATTCAAAAAATATCAGCAGTTGCTGATATTTTTTTTGGAGATAAAATGTGATAAATGTTGGAACTTATTTAACTGGGAAACCATTCATTAAATTTTGAAAATCAGTAAATTTAATGTCGGCTTGTGGAATAAATTTTGAATTATCGACAGTCCACTTTCGACATCGATATTCAGCTGTATCTGATAAAGCTGCCTGGCTCGCATTGGCGGCTTCAAGATCAGTTCCGACCGTAGTGTCGACCTGCATTTTTATGGCTGGGTAGGTCTTGTTGTCACTCCAAGAATACATTTGGTCATTATCAAAGATCATAGTAGATTTCATGTCCTTGTTTGACAGAGGATCCTTTACCATTGTTTCCGCCCTAAATTTTCTATTTTTTCCGTCAACATAAAAATCGCCCGAGCTTGTTACACCCTTTTCGGCCTCATAGGAGAAAGTGCAATGAAACGATTTTCCCAAGGCAATCATTTTGTCTGGGCTTGTTTTGAAGAGTTCCTCTTCTTCTGCTTTTTGTGTTTCTTGGTTTAAATTGTTGACAACATTACTCTTTTTTTCACAACCGAGAACAATGAAAAGAAGGGGCAAAATAAGTAGCAGGAGATACAATCTTGATTTCATATTTATAAAGTTAATTATCTATAAATATTATAGCACTGAGCAATAGAATTGATTATGGGCAGTTGTGCATAATAGCTATTAAAGAAATGCAAAAAAACACCGCAAATGGTTCTTTTTCATGATCAAGAGTATTCAAGATGAAAACAATATTGTTTGCTATTTATAACCTTTTGCTTGAGTTTTGAACATCTGGGCATATTTGCCATTCTTTTTTAATAATTCTTGATGCGAACCGGCTTCTATTATTCTTCCATCGTCAATGACAACAATTTTACCAGCATTACGGACGGTCGAAAACCGATGAGAAACCATTATTAATTTGTATTTATAGAGTTATTATATCAGGGGCTTTATCCCCCGACTAATATGCTAAAATAAAAAATACCACGCTAAAGGTGATATTGTATTTGGTTTTTGCTAATTTTTTGATAGAGGTTCAATTATTTTTTTTAGGATATCTTGTTTAGGAAAGCTTAAATATAAATTTTGTAAGAAAATATGTTGTTTATTCTCGGTTGTCTCTTCCCACGGATTAAATTTTAAATGTTTCTCTAATTCAACAGCAGGATTAATAGTTTTGTTTCGCAAATCAACTTTTATACACTTAACTTCAGGTTTGGTTTCTTTTCCGATACGTTTTAAATCACCATTATTGATGATAAGTATTAAGTCTCCAAGTTTTGCAATTATATATATTTCATTCATATTTTTTAGAATTCAATCAATTGTATGGTTGATTCTGGGTGTTGTTGTTTGTAGTTATCAAGCAGTTCATGAACCGCTTCAATATCTTTTGAGCTAAGACCATTGTGAGGTGAAATATTAATAGATTCCACGTCATCCAGTGTCAGCTGCCCATAATATTGGGCTTCTGTATATAATTCTCCCCAATTGGTGACGCTGGACCCAGTGGTGCTTTCCAAAAACGTTTTGACTGAACCTCTAAGACCAAAACTTGTAAAGTGTGGTTTTGAAGCGGGCGTAGGTGGAAAGTTATAGTTGCCTTGTTTAAAGCCACCGATCGTTTTATTTTTATATTAATACTCCCATAACCGCTGGTGCTGGCTGGAGGTGGTATTCTTCCCTGCGGATTAATAATGCCATGTTTATCGTCGGAAAAATAACCGTAAATTGGTCTATTTTCCTTGTCTCTGTCGGGGGAATAGTCATAATTGAACATCCGATTTTCTCTTTCTGCTCTGACACTCGGATCAAGGGCACCTTGGCTGGTTCCAGTTTCAAATTGACTTTTCCAACGTCCACCAGACATCATTACTCTTTTTAGCTCATCCAGCGTCGTTGCGCGAAAGAATTCGTCTTTTCCTACCATTTGTTCTACTTTTGTTTGCAATCTAGCTTTTAGGTCTTCAACGGAAATACCCAAATCAGCAGCGGTTTTTTCATATTGTGGTCAATTTTTTTCCTCTAGGCGTATCATATTTGCTCGAATTTTAGCAGTGATGCCAGCAGGACCATCAAGCTTCATCTCTTCATCCCAACCATTAAAATAATTAATGGTTACAATTGAGCCGAAATCTCCTTTTTCGGTTCTTGTTTCGTGTCCGTTTTGTTTTGGTTCTATCGAGACTATAACTTCATGTTTCATATATGCAATTTTTTTATGAATACATTATATCATAAGTTCTATTTTATTATGGGGTATTAACAAAAAACAGCTAAAATTAGCTGTGCTTTGTTGGAGCGGGTAAGGGGAGTCGAACCCCTATCTTCAGCTTGGAAAGCTGTAATAATACCGCTATACTATACCCGCCCTGTAGTACATGCTCCGCATGACTACAGGGCAAGCCCTTTATCAAGCGAAACTTTAGTACGTTTCATCGCATGACTACAGGGCAAGCCCTTTATCAAGCGAAGCTTTAGTACATTTTTCCGCGTGATTGCAGGACCAAGCCCAACGATCCGCGAAGCTGTAATTCAAGTCCTGTTATTATACCAAGATTTATTGCTTTTTCAAGACCTGTTCTAATTTACTTCAATATCAATATGCTTAACCCCAGGGAATTTTTTATGCAGTTTTTGCTCAAGTTCATCAATTCTTCGGCCCATTAGGCGAGCCATCTGGTCACTATAGTCAACACAGAAGCGTAAGAACTCATCATAGTTGTTATTGATTATCTCAAACTCTTCATGCAAATCTCCGTCTTTAATAATATCCTTCAATAAGGAATAGCCATTAAATTCAATTTCGCATTTGACGCGATAAATTCCATAATCTAAAACTATTGATTTAAAGTCGAGTACTTTTTCGATCCCAGGATCAGCTTCTAGCGTTTCAATAATTTCATTGCGCATATCTTCGGGCATGGCTTTGCCAATTAGAAATTCCCGATTCTTATTTATTAAGAAAAGAGCCATAATGCCCAGCATGACACCGATGACAATTGAACCGATTGCATCGAAAAAATATAAGCCAGTAAAATGAGTCAAAAGAATACTCACAAACGCAACTATAGTGCCAAGGATCGCAAGCCCGTCTTCATATAAAACCGCCAAAGATGAGGGGTCGCCATCTCTTAAAATATGTTTTAAATGTTTTTGGGGATTGTGTTTTTTTAATTCATACCAAGCAATTCCGAAGGTTGAAAATTCTACAACGAAGGCAATGAGCAACACTAAGTAAGTCAGAAAGCCGGTGTGAATTGCACGCTCATGGACCAAAGCCATGATACCACTATATACGGTGACACCGGAACCAATAAAGAAAACGCCGCAAGCTGAAATTAAAGCTCATAAAAATCGTTCTCGTCCGTACCCATAAATAAAAGATTCACTCGGTTTTTTGACCGAGCGTTTAATTCCAATAAAAAGTAAAATTTGATTTGAAGAATCGGCCAAGCTGTGAATCGCTTCAGAAAACATGGTTGCTGAGCCGGAGATGAAGGCACTAATGAATTTCAAAGTCATTACTACGAGGTTGCCCAAAAGGGCAGCAACAACAGGCAGGTAGCCTACAGACTTTTGTGTATTTATCATTTTGTAAAATTTGTTGGTGGGTCCGCTGGGATTTGAACCCAGGACGCCCAGCTTAAAAGGCTGGCGCTCTAACCAACTGAGCTACGAACCCTAAAGTACATGCTTCGCATGACTTTAGGGCAAGCCCTAGAATCAAACGAAGTTGTTATTGGTTGTTCTTCCTAAAGTATGATCTTAACATTAATCTAATTGCTCTTTTACCGTCCGTTGTTTTGAAATAAGCCTCTCTTCTTAGGGCATCATCACGACTTAGATGTGCCTCGTAATAAATAACATTCCAAGGGCCTCGATTTTTTGTTGATGGGACAAGGCCTGCATTGTGCTTTAATGATCTGTGATAAACATCATCTGGAGTAAAGCCAGCATAAAGGTTTTTAGTTTTTTGACCTTCTAAAACATACGTATAATACATATGTTTTAAGAATAATACCAGCTATTGCAAAGAACAAATCTAGGGGGGGGTATCACTGGGCGGTTCACCCTGAAGTATAAATTTCATTTAACCTCATGGCTAGCCATGAAGTTACGTGATAATCATGTCTGGTTTACCATAAAGTCATGTGATTAGCATGTACTTTATGGTCGGGGTGGTGGGACTCGAACCCACGGCCTCTTGGTCCCAAACCAAGCACTCTAGCCAACTGAGCCACACCCCGAAGTACAGGCTTCGCCTGACTTCGGGGTAAACCCCGCATCAAGCAAAGCTAGATTTTACAATGAATGGCTTGCCACAAACTGACACGGAGTGTCTAATTTGTGGTGCCGAGCCCCAGAATTGAACTGGGGACGCAAGGATTTTCAGTCCTTCGCTCTACCACTGAGCTAGCTCGGCCCGGTAGTACATGCTTCGCATGACTACCGGGCAAGCCCTGTAATAAAGCGAAGTTTAGTACGTTTTTTCGCATGACTGCAGTGTAACCTCAGCAATCAAGCGAAGTAACAGTATTATGATGGATGGCTTGCCATGAAGTCACACGTAGTATGTACTTCATGGTGGGCGCGGGGGGAATCGAACCTCCGACCTCAGCATTATCAGTGCTGCGCTCTAACCAACTGAGCTACGCGCCCCGAAGTACAAGCTTCGCTTGACTTCGGGGCAAGCCCTTCAGCAAGGAAGCAGTTATCAATAAATGGCTTGCCATAAAGTCATGCGATTAGCATGTACTTTATGGTGGGTGGCATAGGATTCGAACCTACGACCCCTTCGGTGTAAACGAAGTGCTCTAACCAGCTGAGCTAGCCACCCAGAAGTACAGGCTTTGCCTGACTTCTGGGTAAACCCATAGTCAAACAAAGTTTTTGTACATGGTTCGTCTGACTTCTGGCTTGCCCTGTGGCGCAATGCCACGGGGGTAAACCCATAATCAAGCGTAGAGTAATAAACAAAACTTAGCTTAGCTAACTAAGCCATCGTGCGCTCAGTATAGCAGGAATCTATAGCTATTTCAAGTTATTTTACTTTTAAATAACAGCAAAAGTATAGCAAAAAAAAAGAGACTAATCAATAGTCCTTTTTTTGTTAACTTCAGAATAGTGGTACGAATCATTTGTCTCCTGCATAGAGAATAAAATACAAGAGCAGGATCGACCTAAGACGATACAGATAAACTGTTCGTCATAGCCCCTTAGAAAGGAGTTGTTTCCATCCACAGCTTCCGCTACGGATGCCTTGTTACGACTTAGCCCCTATCATCGGTCCTACCTTCTGCCGTCCTACAACGACATTCGGGCATTACCGACTCTCTTGACTTGACGGGCGGTGTGTACAAGACTCGAGAACGTATTCACCGTGACGTGCTGATCCACGGTTACTAGCGATTCCAGCTTCATGAGGTCGAGTTTCAGACCTCAATCCGAACTGAGACCAATTTTGGTGGGATTTGCTCCATCTTACGATTTGGCGTCCCTTTGTATTGGCCATTGTAGCATGTGTGTTGCCCAAGGTGTAAGAGCCATGCTGATTTGACGTCATCCCCACCTTCCTCCTTGTTATACAAGGCAGTTTTCTAATAAAGTATAAATTAGAATGAGGGTTGCGCTCGTTATCGGACTTAACCGTACACCTCACGGCACGAGCTGACGGCAACCATGCAGCACCTGTCTAGCACCCTCGTAGGCGGCCCTAGTTTCTTAGGGCTTGCAGCTAGATTTCAAACCTTGGTAAGGTTTTTCGCTTATCGTCGAATTAAACCACGTGCTCCACCGCTTGTGCGAGTCCCCGTCAATTCCTTTGAGTTTTAATCTTGCGATCGTACTCCCCAGGCGGGATATTTAACGCGTTAGCTTTTTGTGACGACACTGAGAGGGTCGATACTCCCAATGTCTAATATCCATAGTTTACGGCGTGGACTACGCGGGTATCTAATCCGCTTCGCTCCCCACGCTTTCGTGCCTTAGTGTCAGTATTGTCCTAGTAAGCTGCCTTCGCATTTGGTGTTCCTGCCGATATTAACGGATTTAACCCCTACACCGGCAATTCCGCTTACCTCTTCCAAACTCAAGTCTAACAGTATCAGTGGCGATTCCCCGGTTGAGCCGAAGGATTTAACCACTGACTTAATAGACCACCTACGCACGCTTTACGCCCAATAAATCCGGGTAACGCTTGGGGCACTCGTATTACCGCTGCTGCTGGCACGAGTTTAGCAGCCCCTTATTCTTCTGGTACAGTCATTAGTTCTTCCCAGAAAAAAGATTTTTACACCCCGAAGGGTTTCATCAACCACGCGGCGTCGCTCCTTCACACTTTCGTGCATTGAGGAAAATTCTCGACTGCAGCCTCCCGTAGGAGTCTGGGCAGTGTCTCAGTCCCAGTGAGGCGGGTCGTGCTCTCACACCCGCTACCCGTCGTAGCCTTGGTAAGCTTTTACCTTACCAACTAGCTGATAGGCCATAGGCCACTCTCTGACCGATAAATCTTTACTGCACCGACTCATGCCAGTGCAGACCATCGTGTATTAGCTCAGATTTCTCCGAGTTGTTCACGAGTCAGAGGTATGTTACCAATGTGTTACTCACCCGTTTGCCACTCCTATTCTATCCGAAGAAGGAATAGGCGTTCGACTTGCATGCCTTAGACACTGGTGATAGCAAATCTACCTTTAAAATCATTGAATTGACAAATGATTCCTTACCACTATTCTGATGTCAACGATCATGTGGTTAAAAGTATAGGGGATTTTTTCAATCCTGTCAAATCCTCTCTGAGGATAGCCGAAAAATTGTCATTTTGCTGAAAATTAGCTAAAATAGACAGATAATAGCCATATATGTTCGAACTCAAAAATTTGATCCAAAAAGACAAGCCGCCAGCTCAAATTGAGGCTGAAAAAGCTAATCCGGAAATTAAGGCAGAATACCACAAGCAGGTAATGGAAGTGATACTCGAGCGAGCCGAAAAGATCCTCTGGGAAAATCCAAATGCTGGTTGGCCTGATTTAGTTCAGCAAATTCTCGAAGCAGCGATCGAGGTCGGTGCAAAGCCAAGTGCAGTTCAACGTAAATGGGTCGAGGAAACCGTTCAGCAATGGATTGATGATGTGGGGAAGGAAATAACTGTGATAGAAGCTTTGGCAGATGAAGCTTTTAACGCCAATGTTTATCCGTCTGGTCCAAACGATAAAGCTTGGGATGACGAAAAAGCGAAAGAGCAACAACGTTTCGATGATAACCAGGAACCCTGGTTGTTGTTTGAGACTGATAGATGGATTCAGCAAGCCTTGTTACATAAATTACCAACAATTAGTAAGGAGCCGAAAGACTTTGTTTTCCGTTCTGACCATCCGCCGATGATTGTGATTCAGTGTTTGGAGAAGTCAGATTATGAGGCTCTTTATAAATTTAAGAGTGTCGATAATGATCGTTGGAAATCAACTGATGGGTTTGTCCCAATGGATTCTCTTCTTCTGGATTCAACGCACCCGATTTATAGTAATTTAAAAGGGTGTATTACCATTGTTCGATCTGCAAGCGAAGACACTAAACTACATGAGGAACAGCATCTTTTTTATGAACGTTATGTTGAGACTAAAAAAACAAATAATTTACGAGCCCTTGATGAACTAGCTGCATATTTAAAAGAGGGTCGCTATGATTTCACAACCAAAGGAATTTTTAGTCATATTTCTGAGGAGTCAGTGGTGGGTCTTTAAAAACAAATTTATGATCCAGATTGGCAGCAAGTAGTAAATCAAATTTTACGTTTGAAATATTTTGGCATCCCAGCTGAATCATTATGGTCTCGGGTTGCGGCCTGTGAGGATCTAAAAGAATTGGCCCGACGTTTAGAAAAAGTAGAAGTGGATCCAACGCACTTTGATTTTGATGTAGCAACTCAAAATGGAAGCTCTCTGACTTGGGTGCTTGAAAATTATAGAATGTTACCCGAGGCAGTTCATGAGAAAATAAAGCCGAAGGAAGCTGAGGAACAAGTGAAGCAGGATTTTGATTTTTTACAGCTAGCTGAAATGAATGATGCCCTGGATGCCATGGATAAGAATGAAAATGCATTGTCATCATTTGGTTATGATTTAGGTTTATTGACAAATATTTGGCGTAAAATAGTTGACGAAGCTTATGCTCTTGTTGAGGCCTTTCCTGAGCTGAAAGAGAAGGAGTGGGGAAGAAAATCATTTGCAAATCCGGATCAAAAAGTATCAGTTATTGATAGTGATTTATTGATAAGATTGAGAACTGCAGCTGATTATTTTAGTACTATTATGCCTCCAGTTCCCTTGCCTGAATTTTTAGGTACTGATACCTGGGGAGAAACAATAACCAAAATGGAAGAATTTAGAGACAAGCTTGACTGGGCTTCTTCTACCCAAGACAAGATTAATCAATTAGAATGGTCTTTCCGTGCTTCTCAAAATAAAATCCCTCGGTTAATTGAAAAACATTTTGGTGTTAAGGGTTTTAACAAAATCTCTTTTAGCGAAGCAGCTTCTTTGATAGAGGAGCTTATTTCTGCAATCAGGTGGAGAACCGCGGAAACAGAAAACATGAAAAGAGTTTCTGGGGTTTTGGAAGAACAGATGAAGAGCGACTGGGACGATGAAGGTGAAATATTTAATGATAGTCAAGATTCATCTTTGATGGATCCGTTTGAAGCTCATCAATATTTTAAAGAAGAGTTGGCTAAACAACAGCAATATTTGGCCGAGCATTATCCTGAATCATTGTTAAATAATCCTGATGAATTGGCGGCAATTGTGGCTGCAAGATTCCCAAATAATTAATATCTTTAGTTATAAAAAGTTCCCCATGCTGGGGAACTTTTTTAGTTTAGTTTTTTGATTTTTCTTTCCGCCACTCAGCAATTTTTTTATGATGTCCAGACAACAGTACTTCTGGCACTTTTAATCTTTTAGTTACTTGTTTTTTTGTTTTTTTGTTTTTTTGATTAAGTCCTCTCCTGTATGTAAATACTTCGGGTCGCGAATACTGCGGATATTCCAGATATCCTGGCGTCGAATGCGATTCTTCGTCCAGCGATTCGATTTTTCCTAGGACGCCAGGGATTAACCTCGTCACTGAGTCGATGATAACCGCCGCGCCAAGTTCTCCTCCAGTCAAAACATAATTTCCGATAGAGATTTCTTCGTCGACAAATTCAAGAATGCGTTCGTCATGTCCCTCATATCTTGGACAAATAAAAATAAGTTGATCGAGTTTAGAAAATTTTTGAGCCATTTGCTGATTCCAGGTTTTACCTTTGGCGGAAAGTAATATGATTTTTGATTTTTTAGCTCGTCGAATTTTTTTCAGCGCTTTATAAATTGGTTCAACCATCATGACTTGACCAGGTCCGCCGCCATAAGGTCTGTCGTCCACAGTACCGTGATTGTCGACAGCATAGTCGCGCAAGTTGTGCATTTTAAAACTGACTATTTTCTTTTCTTGGGCAATCCGAATCATGCCCTTTTCAATGTAAGAGTCGAGGATTTCGGGGAAGATTGTGAGGATTTCGAATTTCATATATTTTTGTTGTTGTAAATGTTGTATCGTTTCACTTGTTGAAATTGTTTACTGCTTTCATTGTCATCCTGCCCCGGACTAGATCCGGGGTTTTTAGTATCTGTTGACTCCATCGAGACGGGATTTTTGCAGATGCTGAAACGAGTTCAGCATGACAGTCAAATTATAGCTGATTATTGAGCAAAAAGAAAAACCACATTTTTGTGTGGTTTTTCTGATTGTATTTGAGAACGTTTTGCTTAGATTTTTAAATCATCAACAACGTCTGTATCAATAACACTTTCTGGACGGACATCTTCTCGTCTAACTCTTGTTGAACCTTCTGGTTCATTGATCTTTAAGTTAACGCGAGCGTTGTTTTGTGCGCCGACAATCTTTAAAAGAGTGCGGATAGACTTGGCTGTTTGACCTTGTTTACCGATGACATAACCCATGTCTGCTGGGTTGATATCAAGTGATAATAGAACACCGCGTTCATCGATAGTACGAGTGATTTTGACATCGTTAGGGAACTGAACGATTCCTTTAACAATGTACTCTAGGAAGATTTGATCTTTTTCCATAGGATTCTTTACTCACAATTAATTTTTAACAAGATCGGTTCAAATTTCTGGAAATTTTATTCCCGCTAGTTTGAAAGATCTATGTACATTATATCAAATAATATAACTTTTGTCAATCGTCTTTATGCTTGTGGAGCAGCTGGTTCAGCAGGTTTTTCTTCAACTGGAGCAGCTACTTCGACTGGTTTCTCTTCAACTACTGGAGCAACAGGTTCTACCGGTTTAGCAGCTGCAGCTTTCTTTTCAGCTTCAGCAGTAGCTGTTTTTGCTTTTTGAGCTAGTTTATCTTTACGTTTTTTGCTTAAGCGGGAAACGCGTTTCTTTTCTCCAGTGATAATGCCTTGAGATACCAAGAGGTTATAAACTGAGCTAGTTGGTTGAGCACCCTTACCTAAATATTCTTTGATGCGTTCAGCTTCTAACTTTATTTCTTTAGTTCTTGGATTATAGTTGCCTACGTTTTCTAGAACTCGGCCCCATGGATCTTTCATTTTGTCGACAATAACAAGACGGAAGTAGGGGTAACTTTTTTTGCCTGTACGAGATAATTTGATAGCTAACATAATTTAAGTTATAAGTTATAAGCGAGATAAGTTTTAAGCTTTTTTTAAATTACTTATAACTTGTCTCTCTAATTGATATTTTTAATGAAATATTTTTTATTGGTTTACCCTGAAGTTAAAAAGAGAATACTTTTTATACTGCAGGGTGACTTGATAATAACTTTTTTTATTCAATAAGTCAATGGTATTGGCGTTTTGACAAAGAATAGCGTTTGTGGGGAAGGGATTGCATTTTTTGAGATTGTATGATAATATTTTGCTCACATTTGGCTATTTGAAGAGCTAGGTGGGAAGGCTATGTCAGTTATTGACAAAGTCTTAAAAATATGCTATTATAGTAGGTCGTTTAATTAAAGCTGGACTAGGGTTATTAGGTGCTTTCTGAGCTTTTCATGAAGCCTAAATATACGCTAGTTTTAGCAAAAATTTAGTATGAACTTACGTAAAGTGATAGATTCATCTTTATCTAAAGAGATCAAAACAGCCTTAGTGCTGGTTCTTATAGTGTTTGCTTTTAACATGACAGTACCTCAGCCGACGTATGCGTTTAGCTTTCCAAAAGCTGATGCTGTGAAGCAATATGTGTTACGAAGCTCTGTCCCTCTTGATCTTTTGACTGAGCGGTTCATCGATGAAGAATTTGGCTTTGCTAAAGATGTGCCAGACGTGAAGGTTCTTAGAACTCACACTGTCGTAGCAACAGCTTATTCAAGCGATCCTGCACAAACCGATAATACTCCTTGTATCACTGCCAACGGCTATGATGTTTGTAAGAGTGGTGAGGAAAATGTGATTGCAGCTAACTTTTTACGCTTTGGTACCAAGGTCAGAATCCCTGAACTTTACGGTGACAAAGTGTTTACAGTTCAAGATAGAATGAATACCAAATATAACTCTCGTGTCGACTTTTGGAAGACTTCAAGAAATCGTGCGATTACCTTTGGCAAGAGATTAATAACAATTGAAGTGATTGAATAATTCAACAAATAAAAATGTCCCGTTTATACGGGATATTTTTTTTACAATCAATGGCTTGCCACGAAAAAGTAGGGAACAAAAATCTTTGTTCCCTACTTTTTTTGGAGGCCTGGGTCGGGATTGAACCGACGAATAACGGTTTTGCAAACCGGTGCCTTACCACTTGGCGACCAGGCCATTAATATTTTCTGTCGCCCGATTACACTTGCCTGCCCCGCATTCGAACGTAGTGAGTAGTGCGGGGGCGACCAGGCCACGCGAGATTATAATAACATGTAAAATCCATCTTTGCAACGGACAAAAATTGTTCAAGAATATCCTCAGCATGGGATTTTTTGATTGACATTATCATCAATCTTGAATAACATTGATGAGGTGCTTGTGGTGCCTTTAACCTGCCTTTGAAGGAGGCATTCATGGATCGGTTACGAGCGAGTTTGGGAACAGCGAGACGCGTTGCGGTTGTCTGCAACCAGTGGGGAGACACTGGTAAGGGCAAGATCGTGGATCTCTGGGTTGACTCGATGTTGAAGCAATCACACAAAGCAGTGTACTGTTTCCGTGGCATCGGTGGCCCGAACGCTGGACATACCGTTGTTGCAGACGGTAAAACGGTTGTCTTGCATTCGTTGCCGAGTGGTGTTTTGCATGACGCTGAGGGTTGTCGTTCTGTCATTGGTCCTGGCGCAGTGATCGACCCGCGTGCGACTGTTGCGGAGTTGGATGAGTTGGCAACGCTTTGTGGTCTCGATGTTCATTGTCTTTCGATTTCTCATATGGCTCCACTTATCCTTCCGCATCACATTCTGATTGACCGTGTTAAAGAAAAGACACAAGGGATTGGAACTACCGGTCGTGGCATTGGTCCCGCATATGCGGATTTGGTTGGGCGTAACGCAATTTTGATTAACGACTTGTTGAACCCGGAGAGCTTGAAAGAAAAACTCCAAGCAAAAACCGCAGAACTTTTGCGAATCCTGGGTCGAGATACTGACCGAAGTATGGTAGAACAGATTCTGGCTAATCCTGTATTTGGCGCAGAGAACTTCTTTGACCAATACATGCTCTTGGATACTTACAAAGTCTTTGACTCCTTACTTCGTTACGGGAACAGGTTGGCGCAGTTCATTGCTGATACTCATTTGATCGTCAGGAAAATCGTTCCAGAAGATCAGTACGCAGTGCTCGAAGGAGCACAGGGATTGTTGCTTGGGCTTTATAATGGAACTACTAAGTTCCAGACTTGTAGTGACTCCAGCGCGACGGGGCTCATTGTTGGTTGCGGATTTCAACCGAGACACATCGACAGAATCTATGGCGTCACAAAGGCGCCATACATGACTCGTGTCGGTAAGGGTCCGTTCCCAACGGAAATGGGAGGAAGCGAAAGCGCGTGTTATTGCGATGATGTGAGATATACGAGGGAGACAGAAAAGTCTGCTCATATTACGCTTGCGAGTAATCTTCGTGGAATGGCCAAGGGAATCATTTCTGAAATCATA
>LBYP01000006.1 GCA_000996245.1 Parcubacteria group bacterium GW2011_GWA2_40_23
AAATGGAAAAAAGACTTAAAAAAGTATATGATATCCAACGACAATCCGGTACACTCAGAGCATGACTTTTCGGTAACCGTTTATTATGAGCTATATCGTAGGTTACCAATTACGAATATTATTACAAATTTACTAATGGTTACGAATTATTAGTTACGATTTGTAAATTAGTATCAGATTCGTAATTAGTAAGTACAAAAACAGGAGGCAACGATGTCGTCACCCCCTGTATCTTCAAACCGAGATCACAGCTCCTCGACCAGGTGGCAAAGGTCAGGCGGACCTGGATGGGATCCTTGTCGAAGTCGTGAGCCGAAGTCTCGAGCTTGTTCGGAACCATGTCCGCGTGGCACTGGCACAGAAGTGCCTTCTTGGTGCCCGTGTACTTGCCCCGGCCCGGGACGAGGATGCCGAGGTTACCGATCTTGTCGGTCCGCGCTTCGAACCCGCAAGTTTCGGCCCACTGCGCGAGAACGTCGATGAGCCCACGCTCATTGCCCGAGGCATGCGGCGTGTCGCAGATGACACGAACGAACAAGTCCATCATGCGGCTGCGTTGAAGCAGCTCTTCCAAGGGAGTCATGAAGCACCTCTATACAGTTTCTAACCGGAACCAGAACCGGTTCCCCACTGCTGCTTTTTTAAAAGCCGCAATCGGAAACCCACAATCAGTTTATGATTATGATTCTTTAAATTAGCACGTTTTTTCTACTTAATCAACACTAAAAAAAAGTAACCAGTCCCCAGTAACCCGTAACCAGTAAAAAACTGATTTATTCTGGTCACTGGTCTCTGGTTACTGGCCTCTGAATATAATTCAAGCTATTCGTAGATTAGTAGCAGATTCGTAATTCGTATTTATTTCATGCCCACAAACTTATCCTCATCAGAAAATTCTGGATATTCTTTTTTTGCTGGTTGCTGATTATCAAAATTAACTTCTGGCTTTTTTGAAATATCATAACGTGGAGTTTCCAGCCTACGATTAAGCTCTTGATTCAAATCAGGCACTTCTAATTTCATTTCTGCCACTTCTTCCTTGTTCTCTTCTTGCACCTCGGCTTGATGTTCCGCTTTTTCTAACTCAGGAACCTCTTCTAACTCTTTTATTTCTGGAATTTGCGCCATTCTTTCCATGGCTTTTTCCACGCTCGCAGTTTCACTGATTTTATTGGTGTTGACTAAATGTGGTTGAATATCTGTGCGTCGTGGAATAGCAAACAGTTTATCCTTTTGAGAATCATAAGATAAAACAACATAGGCTATCCCAAAAATAATTCCCAAAACAATGCCCAATAAAATATTAACTAAAATGTTCGGACGAACTGGATATTTTGAGACTAAGGGTGTATCCAAGACCTTCAAATCTACATCTTCGATTCCAATATATTCTTTCTTATCGCTTGTGATAGTATAAGCGATGGCTTGAGCGATTTGTAAAGCTTGATTTGGATCAGTGTGATAAATCGAAAAAGTTAATTTACTTAAACCAGTCGGCACGCTCGCCTCCACGGTTTCAGACCATTTTTTACGTCGTTGATATTCATCGGTCGGGAAATAACTTTCATTAATGTAATATCCAGAGGTAACAACATTCTTCATAAAAGAACTGGAATAAACAACTTGCGCCAGTTTATTGGCGATACGTTCTTCTGACTTTGAGGCACTATAAGCATCGATACTAAAACTTGATTTTTGTAGAACCAAAATACTCACTGTGGCTCGATATAAAAATGGTTGAACCAAGCTATAAACCAATGAAACAAAAACAACAATAAGAGCCACGATTAAAATTTTGCGCCATTCACGCGTTAAAATTTTTAAATGATTGATAGGACGCACGTTTTCCATATTTTTTTTGGTTACGAATAACTCTATTATATTGATATTACCTGCCTGCCGGCAGGCAGGCGAATTACCTTTTCGGGACTAGAGACTGGTGACTGGAGACTCGTAATTAAAACTAGTCCCTAGTCTCAAGTCCCCAGTCACTTACCTACTTGTTTATTTTACCAAGAGTCACTTCTACGTCCAACACTTCTGTGCCACGCTTAATTTTCATTTTTATTTTATCGCCCACATGGTACGTGGCTAATAATTCGCTCAAATTGCGGAGAACACTTAATTCTTCGCGTTCAACCTCTAGGACAATGTCACCAGCCGCAAGAACACCCTTGGCTGGACTATCTGCTTGTATACCGAGATTTGACGCAATCAAAACACCCTGTTTATCTTTAATTTGCGAATTGAGTATTTCTGATAAATCATAAAAACGTATACCCAAATATGGTCTGGCCCAAGTTTCATTTTTGATGGCCGCGCGCATTTGCGCCACCAAATGATCTAACGGAAGAACTAAGCCAGTTTTACTGATAACTAAGCCACTGACACGCCCATCCAAAGTAACAACGGGACTGCCCAAGTCATCATTTAACGCATTATCATTAAGTTGAATAAATTTATAAAAAACTTCACTTTCACGCACCAAGTCATCAGCTGATTCTTGAATTGAAAAATTTAAATCTCTAATACTGCTATTAGTAACTGTACGATTTGGACCAAAAACGAAAACTTCTTGATTAACTACTAAGTTTTCTTTTAAATTAAACTCAGCGACGGACAAACCGTTGGCAGCTATTTTTAAAAACACAACGCCAGTATCAGTATCAGAAACAATTTTTTCTGTTTTCAAAACTTCACGATCATTAGTTACAATAAGGACCGGGCTTTTATCATTTTTTAATGCTGCTATATGTGAAACTATCCAGCCATCATTAGTGACAATAATCCCCTGCCCCAAATAATCACTAGGCAGAAGACTAGACCCAGCTAACGTGGTAAATTTTTTATCTCGATAGATACTGACGATCGCTGGACGCACTTTATTGATAGCCTCACTCACCAGCAAATCTTGTTCTTGTAAATTCTTAGTTTTATTTTGTGTCCCAATCAACTCATCTAATTTATGAGATAAATCAGAATAACTTTTAAAATTAATATAAGAGTTTGGCATCAAAAAACTATTGAGCCATAATTCTCCAACAATTCCACTTAAAAAGCCAATAATCAGTACAATTATGACTAAAGCGATAAATGACCCTCTTGTTTTTTGCATATTTTGATTCCAGTTACAAATATTGGATTAAGGGAAAAGGGGGCTGGCATATGGGATTTCCCTTACCCCATAATACTTATCCCTAACTAGTCCCATCTGGCGGAGATTAACACAAGCAAGAGACAAAGTCCACCAACAATTAAAAAACTGCTAATCTTTTTCTTTGACAAATTTCCGGACAAGGCCTGTTTGCTTATACCTAAAGTTAGATAGTAAACCACTGTCAAGATTAAAGCATTTACATAATATCCAGTTGGCAAGTACGCCGCGACTGCAAAAAGTTCAACCATCAATAAAACAATGACCACAACGAAGGGCCAATTCTTGTTCCAACTATATTTATTGATCCAAAAGTACTGATATGTCAGTAAAAAGAAAAAAACAAGAAGAGCTAACCCAATCCAGTATTTAGATATTTGCAACAAGATTAAACTGCCAAAACAAGCGACCAAGAAGAATAACGCTGCCAGAATGCTGACATATAATGACAAGCTTTCTAGCGAATATGGTTGATATTTAAATGGCACGTAGAAATATAAATAGTATTGATTAATCAAAAAGTATAATAGCAATCCTACTCCAACACTAACCAAATGGAAATACAAAGTATCAGCAAAGAAAATAAGACAAAGCCAGGCAGCGACCGTTGTCAGTAGTGGTAAAATTAAAAAATGCCAAAAATTTTTATTAAACTTAAAACGGCAAACAAACCCCAAAACAAGAAACAAATAAACAATTAAACAAATAATAATGAGCCACCACCAACCTTGTGATGAACGCATCAGTTCCATGGCCGCAATCCAGAAAACAGGAATTGACCAAATAATTAAACGACGTAATAGATGCATTATGGTAATTCTTTAAGTAAAGCTTGGAGATTTTTATTCTCCGCACTCACATCGAAAGAAGCTTCTCTTTCTTTAATAATTATTTTTTCCAAATTGGTTAATAGTTTCTCTCGTAATTCCAACTCTGCTTTGTCTTTAACTGGATAAACAGCTAAACGTAGGGCCTCGACTCGCACAAATTGCAGACGATCACTCTCTTGCATAAAATCTTGAGAGAAATAAACTTTCAAAAAACGTTGCATCTCGCCGGTGAACGTTAAATCACTATCGATTAGTTGCTCTTTGTTCTGACTAAAAGTCACTCGTCTATCTGGAACATCCGCCCAATAAATTAGATAAAAACAGAGTATGCAAACTATGCTAAATATTACTACTATTAAAATCTGAGTTAAAATTCGTTTAGTAGCTAGACGCATATCAGGATTCTTTTTCAGCTTCAGCTAGTTCTCGTGCTCGATATAACTCACGGACCACGACACTGAGGCCAGTAGCCACTGGAATCGCTAAAAACACACCAAGGAAACCTGCAATCTTTACCCCGATAAGTAACGAAATGATAGTTATAATGGGATTTAACCCAACCGCCTTTTGCATTACCTTTGGTGCCACTAAATGATTTTCAACTTGTTGAATAATTACATAAAGAATTAAAACACAAAGACCCTTTGTTGGTGATTGAGTCAGAGCCAAGAAAATTGCCGGAACAGCCGAAACAAACGGACCAACGTAAGGAATGAATTCACCAATTGCCGCCACAAAAGCCAAAACCAAGGCATAATTAATGCCCAGAATCAGCAAACCGATATAACTCATCAAGCCAATTATCAAACACAAAACCAATTGACCTTTGAGCCAATTACCAATTTGCTTTTGCACTTTATCGATAATTTGCAAAACAAGTGGCTGATATTTTTCTGGCAAAATAAATCCTAAACTTCGCTTTATTGCACTTTCTTCGATAGTCATATAAAACGTGATGACCAAAATCACAAAGAAAGATATTATCCCACCAAAGACTGTAACAACAGAACCAAGGACCGAACCGACAGCTGAGGTTAAATTGTCTTTAATAGCTGTAATTCCCTGATTTAAATTATCTAGAACTCCGTGTTCTAAAGAGAAAGAACGTAGCCCCTGATAAGTATCGCCCAACTTGGTAAAATATTTAGGAAAATTAGTTGCCAACTGAGTAACCTGTTCAGTCAGAGGTGGGATTAAGGCATAGACGGCCAGAAAGATAATCGAGAATAAGACAACATAAATAAGCAAAATAGATACAAAGCGCGGGAAATGCTTAGATTGCATTTTATCGACCCAAGGATCAACGGCCGAAGAAAAAATAATTGAAACAAAAATAATAGCCAAAACATCTTTTATCACATATAAAAAGAATAAAAGAATCACGACGAGGAAAAATTTGACGATACTCCAAATTGAAATATCAGTTAGTTGCCGATTGTGCGCCGACATAAATTTTAAATAATATTAAATTCAGATATTTAAGAACATCTTTTCAGCCATATTATATAACAAATATACTTATCTGACAAACTCGTGCTACAATTCTATTGAATAATTCTTTTATCTAAATTATAATAAAAATCAATGGAAAAGATAATCAACAAACACGCAACTTACGATTATGAGGTCTTAGAAACATATGAGGCTGGTCTTATTTTATTTGGTCATGAAGCAAAGGCTATTAAAAACCAACAACTCAACTTCAAAGGGTCTTACATCACGGTTCAATACGACCCCAAGCCCGCCCTTTTTCTAGTTAAAGCACACCTGTCTTTGTACAAGAAAGCAGGCAATATCCCTAGCTATGACCCCGAAAGACCTCGCAAACTCCTCTTGCATAAGAAGGAAATAGGCTCAATCTTAGGTAAATTAGAGCAAAAAGGCTTGACAATTATCCCCTTATCAGTGTATACTAAACGCAATAATATTAAGTTGGAATTCTGTTTGGCTCGTGGAAAGAAGAAATTTGAGAAAAAAGAAGCCAAAAAGAAGGAAGATGTTATGCGTGAAATACGTAGAACGCTCAAGTATCAATAGTTACTAATTACTAATCTTTTTACGAATTTACAAATCGTTACTAATAGTGCAAATTACGGACAGTCCCAACTGATAATTAGTAATTATTAGTAAATTAGTAGCAGATTAGTAATTACTAATCTTCTTACGAATTTACAAATCGTTACTAATAGTGCAAATTACGGACAATCCCAACTGATAATTAGTAATTATTAGTAAATTAGTAGCAGATTAGTAATTAGTAATTTAGGGGATGCTGGTCTTCGACAAGTTACCGCCTTCTTAGGCGCAGGCTGAGGTGGTGAAACTCAATAAACGCACCGCTTACACAAGTGCAAATCAACTTGTTAGCAAGGCAAAATCATTGTTTACAATGCCAAGCTTTGCGCTCGTAACAGCTTAATTTAAGCAGTTACCATCGGTCCGTTTTTGCTCGCGGGACGGGCACCGGTGTCATACAGCGAACTCGGTTCTAGACTTTGTCTTTTTATAGAACCTAAATACAAAAGACTCGAATTTTCATCTTTCTGTTTACTCTTACAGTTGAAAATTTTAAACAATTAGAGTAAACTATGCCTGTAGATGCCTATTAACAAGTTTCTTGGACGCGGGTTCAACTCCCGCCATCTCCACCATAAAGTACACGCTTCGCGTGACTTTATGGTAAACCATACAATCTAGTTCGAAGTACACGCTTCGCGTGACTTTATGGTAAACCATACAATCTAGTTCGAAGTACACGCTTCGCGTGACTTTATGGCAAGCCATTCATTATAAGTGTTTTACCGCGTTTACCCCAGAAGTACAAAACCTTTTGACTTCTGGATAAACCTGAAGTTAAAAAGAGAATACTTTTTATACTGCAGGGTGACTTTATGGCAAGCCATACCAGAACTTCATGAGCAAGCCAGATGTTAAATTAAAAAGTAGAAAAACCAATGCGAAAATCCTACAAGTTTAAAAAACGAGAAAAAATCACTAAGAAGTTTTATTTTAATAATAAAATTTTGGCGCCAGAAGTAATGGTTATTGATGAATTCAATAAACAATTAGGAGTTTTTGAGACGAAAGAAGCTGTTCAAATGGCTCAAGACAGAGGCTTTGACCTAGTAGAGGTCTCCCCTGTTGGCAACCCACCTGTTTGCCGCATCATGAATTACGGTAGTTTCAAATACCAAAAGGAAAAACAGGAAAAACAACAAAAGAAACAAACTAAAACTTTAGATATTAAGAGTGTCCGTATTTCCATGAAGATTAGCGATCATGATAAAGAAACCAAAGTAAACATGGCTGAACGATTTCTAGAAAAGGGACATAAAGTAAAAGTTGAATTAATTTTACGCGGCCGCGAATTTGAACATATAGATCGCGCCAAAGAAATAATGAATGATTTTAAGGCCAAACTCAAAACTCGTGTGCAGGTTGAACAAGACACCTCAAAACAAGGAAACAAAATGTTTCTGATACTCGTACCTGAAAAATAATTATATATAATCAGTTTCTAGTCCCCCCGTTAACTAGCAACTACCAAATTTATATGGGTAAATTAAAGACACAAAAATCTGTTGTAAAAAGAATTCGCGTTACCAAGACCGGCAAAGTTATGAAGAAACATGCTGGCCAGGATCATTTTAATTCACGTGAAAGCGGTAATACCACTCGTCACAAACGTCGCACAACTAAATTGGTTGGCAAAGTTGCTCAAAACGCCAAGGTACTTATTCATCAATTTTAATTATAAAGATAACTGAAATATATGCCACGAGTTAAAAGAGGCATGGGGCACGTCAAAAGACGTCGCAACTTGCTGAAGGACGCTAAGGGTTACCGCCACGGACGTAAGAAATTAGTTAAACGTGCCAAGATTGCTGTTTTGAAAGCGGGAAAATATGCTTACCGAGACCGCAAAGCAAAAAAACGCGTTACACGCCGTTTATGGCAAGTTAAACTAAATGCTGCGCTCCGACCACTAGAACTTACTTACAGCAAATTTATCGATTTACTTAAGAAAAGCAAAATCGAATTGGATCGCAAAGTTCTTGCTGACATGGCAGAACACAATCCAGAAATATTTGCGAAGTTAATTGCGAAGATCAAATCCGTCAAATAAGCTCCAAAAAAGTCCTGTGAAAGCAGGGCTTTTTTATTTTAAATATAAATTGACTTTTAGAACTAGATTCAGTAAGGTAAAAACAGTACAACTGCTTTGAGAGCTATCATGGCGAAGAAGCTCCGAGTCAGCAAAAGCGATGAGATCGAATTCTGCGAACTGATGGGACTGCTCCTCTCCTCCGGAGTACCGATCCTCGACGTCTTCGACACCCTCGCTACGCACTTCGAACGGGAGAGTTCGCTCGGCCGAGCAATCCTTCGTGTGAAGCAAGGCGTTTGCGAAGGCAAGAGCATGAGCGTCCCCATGGAGGAGATGGGTTTTGCGAATAGTCTCTGCGCTACTGTCACCGTCGGTGAGGCGAATGGCCTGCTCGATACCTGCTTCATCAAGTACGCGGTCCTGCTCCGAGAGCCGAAGCACAGTGACGAGAAGAAGTTCTTCCAGTTCTTCTCCTTTTTCCTTGACCTCGGTCTGAACACACAGAAGAGTCTCATGCTGACAGCCGAACACTTCGGAAACGCATTCTACAAGAGGATCATGCAAGTTGTTCAGCATATCGACAATCGCCAGCCCCTCGCCCGAGCACTCAAGCTCGAAGGATTCAGTGTCGTCGCATGCTGCCTCGTCTCCGCGAACAGCAATACCCCCGCCCTGAACCGATACGCTGATCTCATCTCCTGAGCCCCAAGACCGCCCTCGTTCACATCGAGAGCGGTTCTTAATTTATTAATATAACATTAGGCCCACGTTTAATAGTCCTGCACCCGCAGGGCTTTTTTGATCGCAGAGACCTGATTGACTATTCTTAAAAAGTTAGTTATAATTCTAACAGTTTTATGGGCTAGTGGTGCAGTTTGGCCCGAAACAACATATGGACCGGTGGTGTAGTTTGGTTAACACATCGCCCTGTCACGGCGAAGATCACGGGTTCGAGTCCCGCCCGGTCCGCCATAAAGTACACACTACGTGTGACTTTATGGCAAGCCATACAATGCACGATTCGCGTGACTTTATGGCAAGCCATACAATACACTTCCTGAATGTACAACTAATTTACTTCATATGAATATGAAGTTTTTTGTTTACAAAAAAATAGGCGCCGGTCTCATGAGAGAGACCGACGCCAGAAGGGGGGAAACGGCACTGAGTACCATGAACTGCTGAAACTTGAGACCAGAAACCTTTGGTCGACCAGCTGTGAAACAGACAGAGCCTGTTCACCTATTAAGCCGGAAGGGCCTCAGCTAGAGCAGCCATCCGAGGCATCGGTCAGTCCCTTGACGGGAACTTAGTCACCTTAGCCATCGGTCTGGGCTTGAAAACTGCGAGACAAGAGCCTCACTACGGACTCTGAAGGACTTCCCTCTCGTCGGCGGTGCAGGACCCACAGGAACGAACTCGAAACAGATCTCGAGCAGACTCCTCGGAGCAACACTCCACGTGACCCACGAAGCACCGTCCACCCGACTTTCCTCAGATACCGTTCCCCTTTGATTAAATTATATCATTCTATTTTTATAATGCAAATCAGATTGACATTTGCACAAAAAACGTTTATTATCTATATATAAAACAATTATTTATGGCTACAAAAAAAATTAAAAGAGGTATTGGTATCAAAATTCCAAGACTTAAACACTTAGTACGCGGTGGACGATCACGATAACACCAAATGAGAAAGGGCTGCGAAGGGCTCTTTTTTATTTTACAAATAGAAATTTAACAATAATCAAAAAAACAAGAAAGCAAGAAAACAAACATAGAAACTACAAATTGCTTCATTGCTTTTTTGCTTTCTTGATTATACCCAAAGCTACTTTTACGCAATTTTAGCTACAAAACACCCACACCTATTGACTTTTTATATTATATATGCTATGCTAATAAGGTTACTTAGTTAACGAAAGGCTTGCTTTTACCGACCGTTTCAACCAACCTGTCTTGTGGAGGATTCCATGTCCAAGCGTCGCACGTTCGTCCTGGCCACCTACCAGACCCGCACCCAGCGCACCCACCGTTCGGACGACGAGTGTCCCGAGGAGCCGCTCAATTTCTTCGCTGGTTGCACCCCCGCGGTGCGCGACGAAGGATCCGGCCGGTTCATCGCCAACGACGTCCGGCCGCACGGCATCACGGACGACGAGTGCACCGACGACTGCGAGAAGCTGGTCTCGGCCGAGACGCTGAACCCGGCGCACGCCAATGGCGCCCACTGGTTCCTCCGCCTCGAGACCACGACCGAGCGTCTGGTGCGCTTCGACCGCCCGCTGGTCGAGATGTCCCCCGACGACGTGTTCGACATCACGTCAGACCCACTGGAGGCGCTCTGCCTCCGCGAGGACATCCTCAAGGCCCGCGCCGACGACGCCCACGCGCGACTGGTCCAGTCCGAGCAGCGCAAGCGCGCCATGAAGCGCATCATGCGCGAAGCCTCCGCCGCCGCCCACGCGTAGCGGCTCCCTCCGTTCTATAAGGTTCCCGTAACTCCACCTGAGTTGCGGGACCTTTTCTTTAATTTACTAATTACTAATCTAATACTAATCTACGAATAGTTACGAATGGTAATCTACGAAATAATATCATCAACAAAAAACTAGCGACCAAATATTTTCTAGTCCCTAGTTTCGAGTCTCTATTCCCTAATCTTTTTTAAACAATCCCCACAAATCATAATGATTAATCACATACAATCCCAATAACATGATCAAAAGAATAACAAACCAAAACAAAACAATCTTCCACTTGGAACGCCAAAAATCAACGTTCTTAATTACCTTTTCCCGACCAACACGATACAAAATTAAACCGACCCAAGCAGCTAGGACTAAGATCACGATGGCGATAATGTATTCGTAGCGAATTTGCATATTACTTACTAATTACCTGCCTGCCGGCAGGCAGGCTAATCTTATTACTAATTTACTAATATTTACTAATTACTAGTCACTGGTCCCTAGTCGCCGGTCACTAATCTTTCCTCAAAACGTCAAGATCATAATAACTCTCTTTATCAGTGCCTTCAACTTTCAGCGAATCATGATGCTGTATAACCGGATTATTTAATTGATGCTTAATTTGAGCTATAGTTAGCCTTGTTCCAGATGAAACGATTGGGATATTTGATGGTGGAACAGCTTCGACTGGTTTCTCTTCAACTACTGGAGCAAGTGCTTCGACGGGTACGTGTAAGTCTCGACTCACACGTACAGAGTTTACTTCAGCTGGCAACTCCACAGACGCTTCTATCTGTTCCGATTGTAATTGCTCAACTTGATTGATTGTTTCTTTGTTTAATTGTTTATTTGTTTGATTGTTTACTCGATTACTTGTTTGATTGCTTACTTGTTTATTTATTTGAGCCTTTCGCATCTTAATCTCTTCCGCCAAATAAGCAGCCTCTTTCTGTGTTAAATCGAAGATATTACTCTTATAATTTTCATAACCTTCTTTGTCCCCGGTCAAATAATACTCACCTTTGCTAACAAGGAATCCATATTTGCCTTTGTTGTCTGTGACTTGTGTGTCGAGAAGTTTATTAAACCTCGTATCGAATACACGTACAACTGTTTTTCTCAGTTCCCTGCCTGTCAAAAAATCCTTAACAGAACCCCAGGTTAGTGGCTTGTGTGATTTTGCTAATCGTCTAAAGACAAAATAGATAATTATTTGAAAAACGACCAAAGCGCCAACCCAAACACGTGGGTTAACAATAAAAGAAATAATCGCTAAAACAGGACCGATTATAGTTAAAAGTGTTTGTACTTTTTTCCACATTAATCGTTTAAAGATAGCTTTATCAGTTTCCATCTTTTTGTCTGGATCCACTGGTATAGCCTTGTTAATAATGCCACTCTCGCCTTCCTTAACTTCAATAATGCCTCCATTATAAAGGTTCTGATATTCACCATCAACAATATTTTCATCAATTGGAGCAGATTCACCTCCCGCAATATGTAAACCAATGAGTTGAGGAATAACTTCACTTGGGAATTTATGTTCTTTCTTACTGACTTCTATATAATACTTACCTGGTTTAACAAAGAAATGGTATCGCCCTTGCTTATCTGTCACTCTAGTTGTTACTAAGTGATTTGTGTCAAATTCAAAGAGACGGATAATTGCAAGATCAATTGGCTTCTTGGTAATTGAATTATAGATCACGCCCCAATTATGTTTTTTGCGTTTTGCCAGAATCATGAGCGGTTGAGTAAACAAGAACTGCAAATATGTTAGAAGACCAACCCCAGCCGCACCGGTTGCACCGACAGTTGCGATTGAAGCTACACTAGCAACAGTAGCAGCAATAGTAATTGGTTCTTGAACAATATCGTTTACTTCCTGAACTACTACGTTATCGATTGTTGCATTCATTATTTGTTTAACGCTGGCTTTTACTTCAGCAAAATCTTTTTGAGTTAAGCCACTTACTATTGTTGAAATTATATCTGCGGCTTTATCTTCAGTATTTGTTGTCACAATAATTTCAATAGGCACTTCAACTATTTCATCTGTTTCATCTGAATCAGTTAAACTAACACAACCCGGATCTGCCGGATAATCTGTTTTCCCATCATTATCATTGTCTAAATTATCGCTACAAGCATTCCTGCCTCCATCTGGTATTTCTATCATACAAATTCCACAATCTCCAGCACATGAGTTGCAGGTTTCATTTCCGTTGCAAACATTATCTCCGCAAACTGGAATAGAGGGGCAAACACCACAATCTCCAGCACAGGAAGTGCAAGTTTCAATTCCATTGCAAATATTATCGCCGCAGACTGGAAGAACCGGACAGACACCACAATCACCGGAACATGAATTGCATGTTTCGGCTCCATTGCAAACATTATCACCACAAACTGGGACAACGGGACAAATTCCACAATCACCGGCACATGAATTGCATGTTTCGGCTCCATTGCAAACATTATCGCCGCAAACAGGAACAACAGGACAAACTCCACAATCGCCAACGCAGGTTTCGCATGTTTCAGTTCCATTACATTGTGTGTCACCACAAACAGGTAGCACAACCTCGCCCGCTTCTCTTATGCCTACAACTGAAATAGTATCTGACACAACCGTTTGGATAGTAAGATCTAAATCATTGAGTGTATTTCCATCACTATCAACACTCTTAATTTCATCTTCATCAAGATTAACGTTAATTGGATCACTGGTGACTCGTAGACTTCCTTTCTTAGTTGCTAGTGTTGAGCCTGTTAATTCAACAGCATGCGTGGCGTTATTATGTGAAAATCTAACTTTGGCAGTAACAGCCATTCTAAAATAATTCCAACCAGGTCCAAGAATAACCTCACATACTTGACCACTAGCACAGGTTACTACCTCACCAATAATTGCATTTGTTGTACTGTTGCTATTTGTTGTTCCAGTACCCTCTGTATATGTGACGCTAGCAATGTCAATGATTGTATTACCCACTGAACCAGTAACATTAGCCTTGAACTCCAAAACGCCTTTAGCATCAGAAGCGAGCTCTCCGACATTACAGCTAATTAAGTTGTTGGCATAAATACATTTACTTCCAGTGCTGGTGAGTGAACCAGCAACATAAGTAGATCCACTCGGTATTGGTTCGTTCACAAGAACGCTATGCGCAGTTTGGCCGCCATTATTTAAATATTCAACTTGATAAGTTAGTCTATCACCGGCTTTAACATCAACGCCACTTTGATTTTCAAAAGCTTGGACTTGGACTGTGCTGTAAACAAGGAAAGCAGTTATGCAAACCACCACAACTTTCATGCACAAGCCGAACAAGAAGCCCATGAAACCTAAATTTGTTAATTTATAAAAACGATGGTGGTTTCTGTATATCAACCCATGTTTAGCTGCCTTCTTCCCGTGTAAAAATTCAAATAACAGATCCCCATTATTACCAACAAAATCAGTAAACAATATTTTATGTATATGCTTTAAATGTTTGGCTTTGGGATGTGCATTTAATAATAACAACATCAGGAACAAAAGAACCATAATCCCGGCAATGAGTGTATAAACATTAGTATAACGTTGGATAAGTGGAACTATTTTAATTTTTTGCGCTGTATCAGTGCCCGCAAAAACTGCTTGTCCCAAATAAACACCAGCAACAGGAACCGCCAAGTTCACACCGACCTTCTTGCTTAAAACCAAATTTGCATTCGCTGGTCTATAAACAACAATACTTTGGCTCGCAGAGAAATCTGTCTCTACATCATCGCCATTTTGCGCTTGGACCTTAAAATCATACATGGCATTGTTCGTCAGTGCAGTAATTGGGATGCTCGAACCACCAGCTAGCCACTCACTATATGTTTTAAAGATTCTATTTACGCCTAATTTATAATCTCCTTGCAACCACTTACCTAAACTTGTTTCATAAATAGCGTATTTTGTAGTATTGGGATTACTGTTCTCGTTGATTGATAGCGCGACGGAAGTATTGCCCGTAACAACCAAGCCGGAAATGCTTGGCGTATTAGCATATGTATAAATCGGGCCTAAACTTGCCGAGCTGCTTTCGCCATCACCATTATAAGCAGTGACATTTCTTTGATATCGCGTATTTGGATTTAGCCCTGTTTCAACTATATACGACAAATTAGCAGAACCAACATCACTTATGAGCGTTGGGGTCTCATCATACAATCTAAAACCATATTCCACTCCGGAAGTGTCAGCAAAATTCCACTGGATTGAAGTTGGAGAAACAACTGTTGGTTCCAAGCGATTTGGTGTTGTTGGTGGATTTAGATGACAATCAGTGCATGCAATTATATCATCCGTTGAATAACTAATGGACACATCATACAAGACTGACGTTTCAGCTGCGTCCTCAGCATTCAATTCTGCTTTCCATAACAATGATGTACCCGTATTTTCAAAAGTCCATTTGCTTTCTGGAGTCACTGGACCTTCCCATAAATATTCTACTCCAACATCAACAGGCAAAGAATAAAGTTCATTATCAGCTGTTAAAATGACGTAGCTTGAAGATTCCCCACTTTCGAAAAGATCACCAGATAAAATATCGACAAAAACACCTACGTCCTGCAAAGTGACCGTTTCGCAAGCATCATCACTGGTTAAAACCGTACCGTTTTCACCGACAAGAATACAATATCCATCCGAATCGCAATTTACGGATGTTAAATTTTCCGTTGTTCCACTTTCTATCACTACAGGGTCTTCTCCAATATTTTGATGCCAAAGTGTGCCATTATCGCCAACATAAACCCCAAAGTTACCCTCCACATTAACCACAAAATCGTTCATATCAACGCCTGCAGATAAGTCCTCTTTCGTAAAACTTACTCCATCATCAGAAGTAATAGCAGTTATATTTCCTTCTTCATCAGCATCACCATAAACATAAACATTGTCTTCTGTAATGACAACTGCGTTCAAATTAGCTGAAGTTAGAGCAGGTATAATAGAACAAACGGGTGAACCTTCACCACTGCTATCGATTTTCATTATAAGCCCATCTTCACCCACCACATACCCATAATCTCCCGAGACAGCAATATCGCGCAAACCTGAAACAGTTAAATTCGTACAAACCTCAACTACTCCCGCATCAATCAGATAAATTTTTGAGTCCGTTACCATTCCAGGCCAAGAAACATCAACAATGTCTCCCACTAAAGGATCACTGATGTCTCCCCAAATTGTCAAATCAGTTGAATTGTATGATGAACCAGCATCACCATAAAGCAAACATGTGCTATTATCATCTTCATCAAAGCAATCAACACCATTTAATTCTGCTTCCGGAAGTCCCGCGACACTAATCCAATCCGGTGGCACTTCAACCCCTGCACTCAAATAATAATCAATGCTCGTCTCAGCAGAGGTTAACCCGTTCACCGACAAAGTCGCCGAAAGAATATCATCGTCCGTTGTTGCAACTACAGCTGACTGAACAATACCAGCAACTTCTGTTGAAAATTCTTGTTTTTGTGTGTAACGATAATTAATACCATAATTTTCAGCATTTTTGGTGAAAAAATCCATATCGCCATCAGAATCATAATCACCATAAGCAACTATGCGCGTTGGATCTTCGGCACTAAACATACTTTGTTCTTCCACAAAAGACCAATTGCCCTGATTGCGTAAAATATAATTTCTCATGTCGCCGACATTTTCCGTAATAAATATTATGTCGAGATCATTATCGTTATCAAGATCAACGCTTTCCGCCGGCCCTCTGCCCATATCAGCATAGTTAAACGACAGAGAAAACTGCCCTGCTCCATTGTTTACAAAGAAATGACCATCAGAAAAGATATCTAAATCACTATCATTATCAAAATCGCCTAGAGTGGCATTAGAAAGATTCTCAATAGGACTTTCTATTTCAGCACCAACAAACATTCCCGCGCCATTATTCAAATAAACAAACATGGGTCTCTCCTCACCCACAAGCAAAGGTAAAACCAAATCCAAATACCCATCGCCATCAACGTCACCCAGATCAAAACTCGTAGTCGCGTCAGTGGTGCCATCAAAAGCATTATGCTCTTCAGTAAAATTACCCAAACCATCATTGAACCAAACCTCCACTTGGTTAGGTACCGGCGTGTCTTCACCACTTAAAAAGACAACATCATAATCCCCGTCATTATCAATATCACCAGTGCGCATGTAAGTTGTTTGATAGTCCCCTTGGCCAATACCATCAGGAACTAGCGCAAATCCGCCTAATCCATCATTAATAAAAATACTATTTTTGCCACCAGAAACAGCTTCAATCACATCCAAATCTCCGTCATTATCAAAGTCCGTTGCCGCGGCCTTATAAACGACACCCACAAAAGCCATACTTCCTTCAACGGCCATCTCAGTATAAGAACCATCACCCTGATTCAATAACAAAATTCGTGAATTATCGTCCCCACCTGCCTGCCAAAGGTCTTGATGGCCATCATTATTAGCATCAAAAACAGCAACCACATAATAATCTGGAGACAAAGTTTCTTCTTCAAAATAGATGTCTGTTGTATTTAAAACAATAACTGAAGCAAAACTACCAGGTATGTGGAAATCCAAAACACCATCACCATTGTAATCGCCCACATCAGCCGTATATGCTCCAAAATTCTCTCCATCATACACAGAAGCACTTGTCTCATCAAAAAAACCAGTACCATCATTTACATAGAGATAATAATTTGATTCCATAATATCAGCCGCCAGCAAATCTTCATCACCATCCGCATCAAAATCACCATGGTTTAATGTATAATTGATATACGGCGTCTCATCTCTTTCATCGACAGTAAAACCACCCACACCATCATTGAAATATAAGCTTCCATACTCATAACAATCTAAGTCTCCGTCATTATCAAAGTCAACAATAGCGATGCTTGTACTAAATATCTGACTAAAGGATAATTCTACAACCGAGAAAGATGCGTCTTTGTTATTAAGATATAAATTACTTACCGCACCTTTATTAACTATAACAAAATCTAAATATGTATCTCCATTAAAATCTGCTATGGCAACATCATCAGTGACAGAATTGATGCCAACCAGTGGGCTATCTCCCATAAAAGAAAACGACCCGACACCATCGTTTAAAAATATTTTGCTTTCACCTCCATTATCATCATTAAAATAACCAACGATAAAATCTAAATCACCATCTTTATCAATGTCGCCCATATCAACACTATCTCCAAAATCGACACTGGCATTAGCAGTCAAAGAAAAAATTCCAGTGCCGTCATTAATAGCTACAACATAACCATCGGCGTGAACCAACAGAACATCTAAATCACCATCAACGTCCATATCACCCACTGCGATATCCAAACAGGTCGTTGAGCCTGAATAACCAAGTGCAAAATTACCAGTTCCATCATTAATCATTATTTTAAATGACTCAAGATCACCACCATAACATTGTGCAAAATCCAAGTCGCCATCAGCGTCAGCATCAAAACTTTTAGCAACTGCAGCCGCAACCTGGTTGGTAGTCGCAAAAGAACCTATAACTGCACTTTGTTTTATCGAGCCATCACTAAAACTTGTAATTGAATTTGATAAATCTAAACCAGCATCAGTAATAAAAGTATCTTCAAAGGGAATATCACTTAAATCTGTAGGCGCAGGGTCTGTAATTATAAAACTTCTGACCTCACTATATGCATCCGAAGGAAGGCCTAACACATAAGCACGCACGCGCCAATAATATGTTAATCCCGGAGCAAAATAATATCCTGCGGGCAAAGTAAAACTAGCTGTGTCGCCACTGCCATAAGCATTTATTTGAGACCAACCTAAAGTATTTGTTCTTTGATCAAAATACTTATCTGTAGTTGAAAAAGATTCATCATCAGAAAATTCCAGTCGATAATCAATAACAGAACTATCAGGATCAACTGCCGACGCAAATTCAAAAGTTGGGTTCAAACTAATTCCCGTAGCCTCATCATCAGGCGAAATCAAGGTCGGTGCAGTGGGTATTACTGATAATGTTGAACCATCCGCAGTAGCATAATCAGAATAGCCATTACCATTATAAGCTCTTAGTTGGAATTCATAGTGTATACTTGGGTCTAAATCATTAACAGGATATGACTCTTGATCAACCCCCACCCCCAAATCAACCTCAGTCCAGTCTTCAGATCCATAGACACGAACATACAATTCAAAACCGGTTTCATCAGTTGAATTATCAGTCCAGGTCAGTTGGATTGACTGGGCGGTGCT
Organism: Parcubacteria group bacterium GW2011_GWA2_40_23; assembly: GCA_000996245.1. Classification (GTDB taxonomy): domain Bacteria; phylum Patescibacteriota; class Patescibacteriia; order UBA11705; family JABHMO01; genus GWC2-39-14. The sequence continues at coordinate 18,848 of LBYP01000006.1, forward strand.
GTCAGCAACAGTCAAATCTGTTGGCGCAAGTGGCGCAGCATTAGCAGCATCAAAAAACATCAAACGCATAGCACCAGTATCTGCAACTATAGCCTGTCTTGACGCACTGACATATTCCACATCAACAGGATCATTTAAACGATTTTGTTCAAAATCAGAAAGACTAGTCGTAAATAAGCTTTGTCCAATGACATTCGCAGCCGCTTCTCCATCACTAATGTCCTCCAAATCAAAAACTAAAACTCTATTATGTTCGCTCAGAGATGCATCAGTAACAAATAAACGATCCTGCCCAGCATCATAATCAATACCTGCCGGAGTAAAGTGCGAAGCATCTAATGTTACAGGTAAAGAAGCTGTTAAATTTGTTTGTCCTAAAACATTTACAGCCGCTTCTCCATTGACAATCGTATCAACATCATAAATCATAATTCTAGGACATCGAAAATCATCATCAGCCACAAAAAGATAATGACGAGTAGCATCATAAGACAAGGAAACAGGATTACCAATAGCGACTTCAGTACAAAAAGAAGTATTATTAGTTACAAAATCACCCACGCCCAAAACAGTTTCAGCAATCATACTATTGCCCAGAGCCGAAGTATCAAAAACTAAAACGCGATTATACAATTTGTCGGCTACAAATAAACGTCCATCCTCATCTATAGCCAAACTACTTACCTCGAATATCCCCGCGGCCGGACTGGCGGGAAGACCATTAATATCAAGTTCACCACCTTGACCAATAACATAAATAGCATCTTTACCGTCATCAATGGTCGCTGTATCAAAAACCATAATTCTATATTTGTCGGCAACATAAAGGTATCCAGAAGTTGAATCATAAACAGCATCACGCAACGCAACTGAATCTGACAACTTCGCCACAGTAGGGCCAGAAGGAGAATTGTCTTCGTCTAAATCTTCTGCACCTAAAATATTATCAGCCACCGTATCTTCTAACTCGTTTTGGGTATTTAAATCGAAAACCATTACCTGTGGTCCATTGTTTTCATCGCCCACAAAAAGACGGTGGTTAACTTCATCAACAGTTACAAAGGAAATCTCATCAAAAGTCCAAGCATTAGGCGTGCCATTAAAAGTACCGCCTAACTTTTGCATCCAACCGCCAGTTTCTCTGTTTATTTGTCCATAAACCTCCGCTGTACTTAGATCGGATAAATTCACACCCATAACACGATCATCAAAGTATTCCGTATAATACAAAACATCTCGTGTTTCATTATAATAAAGACCGTCTGGACTAGCATTCAAAACACTCGTAGCAGACTCCCCCGTAGCAACAGCCTCTGTATCATAAACTAAAATTCTATTATTATCTGGGGCAAAAGCATCGGCCAAAAACAAGCGGTTATTTGTTTTATCAAAATAAATTCCAGTTGTGTTGTCTTGCAAATTATCTAAATGCAATTGATTCAATTCACTACCAGCAGTATTGCTGATAAAATCGGTTTGCCCCAAAACATAATCGGCCGCTCGTCCGCTTGCTAATAAATCCAAAGAAAAGTCATAAACCATAACACGATTATTATTCTCATCTGCTATAAAAACACGATCATCACCAAGTATTTCAGTCGCTCCAGTATCATAAGCAACACCCGAAGGACCAAATAAAGTAGTTTGAGACGTGTCAGAATCACAGGTGATAAAATTCGGTTGTCCCAAAACATAAGTCGGATCTAATCCATCGCTCATGCCAGAAACCTCATAAACAAGAACACGATTATTATTTTCGTCTGCTACCAACAAGTATTTATTTATAGAGGTTTCGGCATATTCAAGATCCTCAACATTATCTACATGGTCAATATCGCAAGCAGAACCATCAAGATCACTCAAATTATACAAACTGGCGGGATTGTTTTCTGTAATTGGCATTGAATAAACCACCACCGAAGATGAGTCCCCATTCCAACCAACAAATAAATATAATCCATCAGAAGAAACTTCAACACTGGCAGGGTAATCAAAAGGAAGATTATTTTGATCGCTTACATTAAAATTGGCTTGACCAATAACATAGTCTTGTATGTAATCTAGTGGTTCATTATTTTCATCCAAATCATAAACAACTACACGCCTATTAAAATGTTCAGCCACAAATAGTTGGTGGTTAATTTCGTCCACTACAAGATCGTGCGGGTCATGAAAGCCATAATTATTGGGCGTCTCGCCTGGTGCTGCACCGCTAGTGTAATCAGGATCAAAATTATCATCATATTGTCCAACCATGTTTACAGCATCAGCGCCATCTATTAAAACAGCATCAACCCTTGAAAAATTCTTAACTACAACAAAAATTCCACTCGCTAAAAGTATTAGCAGTGTAAACGCTAAAATTCGAAAATTTTTCTGGATTAATGCACCCACAATTATTCTTTACCCAGTACCTTAACGATTAGCGAAAGACACTGGGTCTTTCACGATTTATTATAGCATTTTTTTAGCGAATTTCAGAGGATTTTTGAGTTACTTATACACAGAACAAGTGACCAGTGACTAGTGACTAGAGACTAGTACTCAATTGCTATGTTTCAATCGCTAAAGAGTAATTCGTAACCATCATATTTATGAAGCTATTCGTAACAACAGATTGCTTCGTCGTCCTCCGCTGCGCCCCGTCTTCCTCGCAAATCGTCCGTAATTATTCGTAGATTTGCTCGCCTCGCTTCACGTTCGAAGCGGGTCTAACATCAAATCGAGCTGTTAATCATAATAATCATAATAGTAATCATGGTAATCATAGTAGTAATCATGGATATCATAGTAAAAAAAACGAGTCTGCAATATGCACTGCAGACTCGAACGAATGGATCAGCGACCGCGTACGTAAACGTCTTCGATGGCCGTCGCGATCTCGGCGATCGTTTTCTCGGCCGCGGCGCGTGGGTCGTCAGCCTTGGTGATCGGCCGACCAACGATGCAGAATCTCGCACCAGCTTCGATAGCCAAGTGCGGAGTCATGGGGCGCTTCTGATCATCCCCAGCGACCAAACTCCACTCTGGCCGAATCGCCGGCGTACCCAGGAGCAATCCATCTAGTTCCTTACGTGAACGGATCAACTTGGCTTCCTGCCCCGAACAGATGATGCCGTTCAGACCGGCCAGCTTGGCCATACGCGCAAAGCGCAGAACACCAGCCTTGGTCGAACAGCCGAAGATGCTCTGGCACTCGTCTTCGTCCAGCGACGTCAGTACCGTCACGGCGAAAACCAAGGTCTCGGGTCGAAGTGCTTCACGCACGGCCATCATGCCCTCGATTCCGGCGTTGGCCATGACCGTCACGATGGACGGATTGTAGTCAGCCAATATTTGAGCGTCGGTACGCATGGTTTCCGGGATGTCGCAGAGCTTCAGATCGGCCATGACTTGGACGTTCTTAAGGTGCAGGCGCGGAATCAGTTCTCGAACTCCCTCGCAACGCAAGAGCGAGTTGACCTTGATCGTCACGCCAGTTCCGTCGAGCTTGTCGACGAGCGTGAACAACGCTTCACGAAGACCAGCAGCACCACCGCAAAGAGCCGGAGCGAAGTCAGCCGCCACGATCAATGCTTGAGCAGGTTCCAGTTTCATGTTTCACCTCTTTCGTCTGTTTACTTCGGGTTGGTCAGGGCGCCCCAATACGCTTTGGGACGAACAACTTCGGAACCACCTGCGCAGAGCGGGCAGATTTCCTTCGCGGGGTCCCAGGTCGGCAGTTCGCGATCTACGAGGGCAATAAGACCCCTTCCGTTCAGGGTTGATTTCCCCGAACGGTTCACGAGCACGGCGATGTCGCCCAGAACGTTTCCACCCGCAGCTTCGAGAGCCGCGATGGTCTCGAGGGTCGTTCCACCGGTCGTCATCACGTCTTCGCAGACGAGAATGTACGTACCGGACTTGAAGCTAAAGCGCTTCAGTTTCATGGACTTCTTCTTCGTGATCTCATCGACCACTGGCTCGGTGAAACCACAACGCATCCCAGTCTGACGAGCCATCTCGTATGCGAGGGTACTCGCACCAAGCGCTGATCCGAAAACCTGGAAGTCGCCGGAAGGCAGATCGAGCAGGGCCAAGAGATCCTTGCAAGCCTGTGCGCAAAGACGAGGATCGCTGATGACACCGCTGCCATTGAAGAAGCCGCTGCTGTGCTTGCCGGAAGTGAGCAGGGCGTGCGGATGCGTGGGGTTGCCGTCGTGGCACCAGTACAGCCCTTTCTCGAGGAAGATCTTTTCCCAAGTTGACATCTCAGCCATGGAACACCTCTTACGTCATTGAACCAACGGCGCTAAGCCGTCATAGTATCCTAGCTAAAATTATAAACCTTGTAAACTAAAATAAAAAAAACGACCGACAATCCGATCGATTTTTCATAGTGTTTTACCACGAATCGAATTAAGAAACGTGGCTTGCCACGCACCTGAGCGTAGCGAATGGTGCGTGGTGGGCCGGGCAGGATTCGCACCTGCGAAGGCGAAAGCCAGCAGATTTACAGTCTGCCCCATTTGACTGCTTTGGTACCGACCCAGACGTACAAGCTTCGCTTGACTTCTGGGTAAACCCCGAGCATCAGACGAAACTTATTATAACATTAAACTACTGACAAATTATATCAGTAAAACAAGACTAGCACAACCGAGCATTTTTTTCAAGTATCCCAGTTAGTACCTCAAAATACAAAAAATAAAATATTTGATATAATAATATTAATTAAAAATAAATATATGCGCAACAAAATTATTCAAGTTACTTTCTGTTTAGTAATTCCTCAAATCGCGGGGTTGATCGGTGCCCTATTTACAACTTCCCAAATCACAAGCTGGTATGCAACATTAATCCGCCCAACCTTTGCACCACCAAATTGGATATTTGCTCCAGTTTGGACTTTATTATTTTTATTAATGGGTATTTCATTATTGCCAATCATTAAAAGCAAAATAAAAAACAAAGATGTGGCTTATATTGTTTTTGGCACACAACTTGTTTTAAATGTTTTTTGGTCAATTTTCTTTTTCGGTTTACAAAGCCCGGCGATGGCTTTATTCGAAATTATTTTTCTCTGGGTTGTTATTCTCATGAACATTTTAATTTTCTTTAAAATTGATAAATGGTCTGGAATTTTACTTATTCCCTATTTCCTTTGGGTAAGTTTTGCAGGAGTGTTAAATTATTTTTTCTGGATTTTAAACAAATAATCATCCAATTTGCGCGACAATAAATAGCACCTTGCCCCCCTACCCCTTTTCCCTTAATACAATTATCTGTAATTTTAGATAATAATCAGACCTATACACATCTCGTTTGACACAATACCAAATAGATTATACGTTAGAGATATAATGAAATTATGATAAAGCTTAATTCAAAAATGTACCGACACAGCTTTAGAACATGGCGTTCTAACATTTTTGGGTTATGCGTGTTAATGAATTGATAATTATTGAAGAATAAACTTCCTTAATATACACGACCCAAGAATACTGGGTCGTGTTCTTTTTCTTCTTTAGAAAGGTTCAATGTTCGTCACTCAACAACTCCGAGCGGAGGTGCGTCATGTTCTTTGCCCCAACAACCGAACGAAGCGTGGACAAAATCCCTCAACGCCATCTCGAAAGGAGGCACCCGATGCTGACCGCAGTCAGAGAATTCAAGAACGAAGTGCTGGATCCTTTCATGGCCTTGTCTCAGAGCCGACTTCCGAACAAACTGGAATCCAAACGTTGGATGGGTTTGGAAGGTGCTGGGTACACATTCGAAGATCTTCCGCCAGAAGAAGCTGAAGAACTGATTCAGCTCATCGGGCCTGGTGCGTTCAAGGTCGTCCGGTTCTCGCGCGATCTCTTGCAGCGTCTGCGTGCTGCCAAAAAAGCCGGCACGCCGATCATCACTTCCGGTGGTTCGTGCCTGCTCACAGCTGCGGACAAGAACGCCTGGAAGAATTCCCCGCTCTCGCCAGATGATCTGCGCCGTAACATCAACGCCCTGCCGAACATGATGCAGATCTTTGATGCTTCACTCCCCGTCCTTTGTGCCGACGAGTACGTAAACATCATCGAAGACAGTCTCTTCGTGGAACTGGCGCAAGAATGCTCCAATCCGAAACTGACGAACGATGAGCTCGCGCAATTGCTGCGGAACGAAGGCACGCGCCACTCGGCACACTTTACGAAGTTGACTGCGCTCTTCGGAGCCACAGCGCCAGTCAACGCCACGCACTTTGCCGATCTGCCAGTGAAAGAGTACAGCGATCGTTTCTGGCAGACGAATGAAGTCTTCGAGTTCCTACGCCGACACAGGATCATGCCCTTCGGAGGCAATCTGAATGCCCAGTTCCAAGTTCTTTTCAGCTTCAGCGGCGCTTGGGCGAACATGCTGCGTGAACTCGGGCGCATCCCGCAGAACAGTTGCTACTTGGTCGTGGAACCCTTCCACCACTTCACTGAAGCGTCTGAAAAAGACGAACGCTGCGAAATGTACAGCGAACGCTGGCACGCTTACGCTGCTTTCGACGAGCTCATGACCTCGCACATCTATGGACAGCCTGGTGTGAACCAAGGTGTCCAAGGTGCGATCGCTTTTCTGCCGGTTCTCTCGCCCATGGCTCAGCTCGGACACACGAACATGAAACTCGAAGACTGCTGCTCTCTGTTAAACTTCGATGAGTACCTGAGCCAGCGCGCCGAAGCGCTGACCTCGACCAAGGTGCCGAACCCGCCCGAATGTCTGCTCTTCGTGGATGGAGTGAATTACCTCTACCACAAAGCAGAATGTCGGGCAGCTCTCAGCTTCATCATGCAACAAACTGTTGCCATGAGAGCCGAAGCCAACACGGCCAGCAAGAACGACCGCAAAGATCGGCTCAAGGCCCTGCGGACGAACCCGCAAAACCTCAAAGCCACGCACGCCTGCTACCAAGTTCTTTTCACCGAACTCGAGAACCTCTGCTACTACCTCTTCTGCTAGCTCTGTATCAAAGCTAAGCAAAAGGTGATGGGCTTGCCCCGTACCTGAGCAAAGCGAATGGTGCGGGGCAAAAAGAAAAACAGGTAGGACGCCACCCAAATACTTGCTTGACTTACGTCGAGCTCGTATCCGCGTCCTACCTGTTTCCCCAAACATAACAATTTAAATAGTATCTGTCCATATGGAATTAACAAAACAAGATTTACATTCTTTAGCTTTAGGGTCAACCCTGCTAGCAACCGGTGGTGGTTTTCCGTTTGAATCCAAACATCAAAAGTTGCAAGAATTGAATAAAAATAATTCTTTACATTTAATTTCCACCAATGATTTGTGCGACGATGATCTGGTCTGCGCGATTTCTGGCATCGGCAGTGCTGGCAATACCCAAAACTTAAATTTTGATCAAGCTTTAATTGCTGGATTAAAAACAATGCAAGGATTGCTCGGTCAAAACATTAATGCACTTATTCCCGGTGAAATCGGAATTGAAAATATTATTTTTGAATTAGCCAGCAAATTAAATTTACCAGTTTTGGATGCAGACACAGCCGGTGGTCGCGCTGTACCGGAAATGACACACGACACTTTTTTTCTTGCGGACGAAACGATCCTACCGGTGGTGTTTGTCTCTTTAACTGGTAAAACCTTCGTGATCGACAACATTGTCGACGAAAGGCAAATTGAGAAACTGGCACGAACAAAAGCGTTGGAAACTCCAGAAAAAACAATTTTAATTTTCAGCCACGGTAAGCCGATCCACAAAATAAAAGCGATTGCTTCACTCGACTCATTATCGAGAAGCATTGAAATCGGCACATCGCTTAAATCTCAAGATTTAACACAAATTCTGCAAGACTTGAAAAATATCTGTCGCGCAGAATTAATTACAACTGCTAAAGTTACCTCTGTTTTCAAAAATAAAGATCAAGATTTTTTAAAAACAATTGTAACGCTCCGCACTCCACAAGGCATTATGGATTTGATTATTAAAAATGAAATTCTGGCACTTCAACAAGATTCAAACTTGATTGCACACATTCCAGATTTAATTTGTTTACTCGATTTAAAAACTTTTCTACCAATTCATTCTTCCGAGATTGAAAAGGGTTCTTTCTTTGCAATTTTAAGAATCCCGGCAATTAAGCAATGGCAGACAGAGAAGGCCAGGGAGTTGTTTGGGATAAGTTATTTAAAAAATACTACTCAATAAACTCGCATTGGTACGTGCAGGTCGCGACCTGCACGTACGCAATAATTCATTGTAAAAAAGTCCCCACGACCTATGCGAAGGTGTGGGGACTTTAATATTATGGAACATAGTACCATCTCTTTTCCGCAACCGGATACCACGAACAACTGTGATCAACGTTTTATCAAAACTACAAAAAGAAAATTATCTTTCGACCAATCAACGTCACGAGACCACACAGTATTGGATTGAATCACCAAAAACAATTCGTTATGGTTTAGAAAATAAAATTAAAATCGCTGACAACCTCAACGAACTTTTAACTGCCCTCTATCACACCGAACATCACTTCCCTTTTGCGGAAACGTACGACACTAAATCCAGCATCAAAAAATTTATCGAAAAATCTTTAATCAAAATAAAAAAAAGGTGCTACCATTTACACCATTGACCACCCCAGTATTAGCAACTATAATAAAATATATTCAGATGAATTTAGCGACATTGTTTATTCTTTAAAGAAAAAGAAACAAGTGAAGACCTTTACCTTAGTTCCGTTCGGAGCCTTCAAACAAGTTCGTGCGCAAAAACTCAAACAACAAGATATTACTATTAAAGAATTACCTGAAGGGATTGAGTTCAAATCTGCACTTTGGATTATGGACGATTCTGTGGTACATTTTTCCGGGCAATATCCATTTATTGTAGCCATCACTCACAAAATAATTGCTGATAGTATAAAAAGTATTTTCAATTATTTGTGGAAAATTTCTACATTGCAAAAATAACATGAAATTTAAACTAAAATCAGATTACAAACCAGCCGGCGACCAACCCCAAGCGATTGAAAAATTAGTCGCTGGTCTTAATGCTGGGAACAATAAACAAACTTTACTCGGTGTAACCGGCTCTGGTAAAACTTTTACGATTGCCAATGTTATTAATCAAATACAAAAGCCGACGCTCATCATTGCCCACAATAAAACTCTGGCCGCACAACTCTGTAACGAGTTTCGAGAATTTTTTCCCGAGAACGCTGTCGAATATTTCGTGAGCTATTATGATTATTATCAACCAGAAGCCTATTTGCCAAGTTCTGATACTTATATCGAGAAAGAAGCTCAGATCAACGAGGAAATTGATCGACTGCGCCATGCTTGCACCCAAGCACTGCTCTCGAGAAAAGATGTTATTATTGTCGCTTCAGTCTCAGCGATTTACGGGCTCGGCTCTCCAGTTGAATATGAACGAACTCTTTTGCATTTAAAACAAGGACAAATATTAGAACGTCGCGCGCTCATGGAACAACTCATCGAAATGCAATTCACACGCACAAATTCAGATTTGAAACGTGGAACATTTAGAATGCATGGACAAATTTTTGATATCATGCCCATTAACGAAGAAATGATTTATCGTTTTGAAATTGATGAAAAAATTAATTCGATTGAACTTATCGATCCGATTACTCGTGAATCCAAAAAAACTTTACTCGATGCTTGGTTCTTCCCTGCGCGACATTATGTCATCGGTCAAGAAACTAAGACTCAAGCTCTCGTCCAAGTCAGAGAAGAACTAAAAGAACAACTCGCTTATTTTAAAAAACAAAAAATGCCTTTGGAATATGAACGCTTATCACGCCGAGTAAAATATGACATGGAAATGATCGAAAATGTAGGCTACTGCAGCGGCATTGAAAATTATTCTCGACATTTTGATGGACGCTCCCCCGGAGAACCACCATACACTTTGATTGATTATTTTATTCATAGCGTGCCAGACTTTTTAACTGTGATTGATGAATCGCATGTCACAGTCTCACAAATCCGCGGCATGTACAATGGCGATCGCGCGCGCAAAGACATTTTAGTTGAACATGGTTTTAGATTACCCAGTGCACGAGACAATAGACCGTTAATGTTTCCTGAATTCGCTGCACGCACTCAAAAAACTATTTATGTTTCTGCGACCCCAGCTGAGTTTGAGCTGAAAGCCAGCGAACAAATTGTTGAGCAAATCGTCCGGCCGACTGGGCTTATCGACCCGGAAGTTATCATTGTACCAATCAACGACAAAAAATCTGGCAAATCGCAAATCGATGACCTGCTCATACGAATTGAGAAACAAAATAAAAATAATGAACGCACTCTCGTCACAACTTTAACCAAACGCATGGCCGAAGATCTTTCTGAGTATCTCAAAGAAAAAAATATTAAAGTTACTTATCTGCACAGCGACATACACACACTCGAACGCATACAAGTAATCAACGACCTCAGAACCGGTAAAGTCGATGTGGTTATTGGCGTTAACCTTTTACGCGAAGGTTTGGATATACCAGAAGTTTCTCTCGTCGCGATTCTCGACGCTGACAAAGAAGGCTTCCTCCGTAGCGAGACGAGTCTTGTTCAAACGATCGGTCGCGCCGCACGCAACGTCAACGGTAAAGTTATTTTGTATGCAGATAATATGACCGGATCGATTGAACGTGCAATTAAAGAAACTGATCGCCGTCGCAAAATACAATTACAATACAACAAAGACAATCACATTACACCGAAGACAATTCAGAAGTCTATTAAAAACATACTCACGGAGTTTGGTTTGTCATTAGATAAGATTCAATCCCGGCACTATAAAGTGTCCCCTTTAAGTGCAGGGCAAGCAAGAAAGCAAAAAAGCAAGAAAGCAATTGTAGAGCTTGATTTGATTGGTGACAAACGACCTTTACCGGAAATCATTAAAGACAAAGAACTTCAAATGCGTGAGGCAGCTAAAAATTTAGAGTTCGAATTAGCGGCAATTCTGCGCGATGAGATTAGAGAATTAAAAAACAAAATTAAAAAATAAATCTATGATAGATTACTTGTTCCTAGGTTTTGGCAATGAATTTAGTGAATTCTTTGGCAGCATGTTCTTTTTTTCGTTTCCACTGATATTGGCCTACATCTTTTTAGTAAGTTTTTTTGCACAAAAAACACTTCTAAAGGGTAAAACAATTTTTTATTTCCCTAAACTTTTAACTCTGATTGGGTTGGGCATAGAAGTTCTTCTGGTAATTTTCGCTCTTGTTAGTTGTTCCCTAACTAAATCTGGATCCTGTGGCATGATTATCATATTTGTCCCAATCCTCTTGCTGATTCTCGTTTATAATTTTCTGTTGTCTTTATTTATCACTTGGGTCACAAAGAAGATCAACCCAACACCAAGGAAATTTATCTACTTTATAATCGGCTTAGTGGTTTTATACCTTGCGCTTTTGATTCCCTATTTAGTTATGTACGGTGAAGCCAGACCAGAAGACAATGCAGCTTGGACTAAAATGGCCATCAAAGAAAATAATCCAGATCTGTGCAACAAAATTAATACTGGTTTGTTTGATAAAAAACAAAACGATTGGCGCCGCACGAGTTGTTTGGCTGATGGCGGTAAAAATACCGGCAACATCAAGTTCTGCGAAGCGATCAGCATCAACATTGAAACAGAATGGTTTGCTGATGAATGCTTTACTTCAGTTGCAGCCATCATTACTGATCCTACTCTTTGCTATAAAGTCTCTAAAAAAGCACAAGATAATTGTATCCTTTTAGTTCAAAGCGCCGACTTAATCAAATCAAGACGTTGCCAAAACAAAAAAGACATGAAAACTTGTTTTAAAGATGAATGCCCTGCATATTATGACACTATCGACTCAACTCATATCATCAATTGTTTAGCGACTTCAGCTCAATTAACTGGAGATAAAAAATATTGTGAATCAATACCAACGACTATCGCTGATTTCACTTCAGGATATAATTATGAAGCGCCAGAAGATTATTTTGAAGGTAATTATCAAGAGAAATGTTTAGCCGGCACAAAATTATTTTCTAACTTCGGGGCAGTCTATTCTTGTCATGGCTGGGATGGCTTTTCTTGTTTAAATGGTCTTTGTCGTGAATTTGATAAATCCTTTTCCATTGATTACAATCACGAGAATCTTAAATATGCGATCGAGTTAGGCGAACTCAGAAATTGCTACAACCAAGCTGCTATAAAATATAAAGAGCCAGCTTTTTGCACAAACCTCTATAATGAACTCTCGATCTATCAATGTTTAGATGAGCTAATGGTGAACCACAATGACTTAAAAGATCCGAAACTTTGTGAAGTCCTGCGGGATAAAGGTAATTATGTTGACTGTCAAAATTTAATGAAAAACTAGTCAAACAAAAGAACGCTGGAATCTGCCAGCGTTCTTTTTATATCTTCTTATTTTAATATATCACCAAGTTGCGCCTGAATCTCTGCACGAGCCGAAGCCACCATTTCGGCCAACGCCTTTGCAGCTTCTACTTTACCTTGTTTTTCTGCTGCTTGTTGGGCTTCCATAAGCGGAACCAAGGTTCGTGCGACTTTCATAATTAAATTTTGAGCCATTTCTGGATTGTCTTTATTCGCCCCTTTATAGAAATCCATGAAGTCCGGCTTCATCAAGTTTTCTTTAACATAATCATAAGCACCACCCTTCATCATCAATTCAGATTTGATTTTTGTGCGGCCATCATCAGCAAAACTCACAGTCACAGTTCCCGAAATATGTTCCTCATTAACTTGAACTGTTCTTTCTGGGTGCGCCTGTTTCTCTGCCCGTTCTTCTAATTTCAAACAATACATTTCGATTACTTCTAGCTGCTCCTCGGGAGTTCCCAAATTTGCTAAAGTTTCATCTAAAGCTGAAAGAATTTTTCCTTTTACAGCGGGATCAGCCTGGAAAAGTTCCAGCATATTAGCAAAAGATCTTCTAGCAACACCGACTTCTTCCGCGCTGGCACTCTTTTGCTCTACAGCACCACCGCTGCCATTATCAAACTTTGGTTTTGCTTCCACGCCTCCAGGGAAACTAACAACCGCCAGCAAGCCAGCCAAGGCGGCCATACTAAGAGCAATGTAGCGACGACTTCGTCCCAAATATTCGCTCAAAAAATGGCTTTCATTTTCCTCTTTATTTTCAGGTTTCACAACGGGAGGAGTTACTGGTGGAAATTCTTTTGGTGCTCCAAGCATAAATGTTTTGATTAATTTTTATACCCCCATAGTATAGCAAATTCAAGATATTTAATAAAATTAGAAGATAAAAGGCCATCATCACAGTAAACCTCAAAAAATGATAAAATACTCTCTTAACTATTGACAAAAAGATGTTTTTGCGCTATAATATAAATAGTTGTTTAGAGTGTCAACCATCACTGGAGAACTCCATGACCGGAACTCGTAGAGAAGGCGTCTGGATCGGAATCCTCCTGGCTATCATGGGCCTGGCGTTCCTGGTGGCGGACCTCTGGACTGTGGTGACCGGCACGGTCAACTTCGCCCAGCACATCCCGTTCCTCGTGCCACTCGCCTGCTTGGGGGCCATCATCACGATCGCCGTCGTGGAGGGCTCGCCCGTGTCGGCCGACGCCATCGACATGGACGACTGACGCTCGTTCAGAACATCTTTCCCCCTCAACCGGATCATCTGGTTGGGGGTTCATTTTTGCTATGATTTTCATGATTAGCCTGATTACTATGATTAGCAGCTTAGATTTGCAGTCGATCCAGCTTCGAACGCGAAACGAGGCGAGCAAGGCGGGCACATCTACGAATATTCCGATCCGATTTGCGAACCCCGCATTGCTAAAATATTATGACGGGGTGAAGCAATCTTTTGCAATCAGTTGCAAAAGATTGCGTCGTCTTTTTAATAGCTTACATCGACTCCTCGCAAATCGACTCGGTTATTGCTTTTCTCCTCTTTTTGCGCTAACATAAAAAGTCCGTTGTTCGGACAGATTAACTACATAAGAGAGGCTGATCATGCAAAGACGATTCGAAGTGACAACCGATGTGCTGGCAGACGCTGCCGTCAAAGCAGCCTTACTACCAGATCCGCTGGGTCAAAGCTTCGAGGACCTCTGGAAGCAAGCCAATGAAACGCTGGCCATTCTCAGCCGGAGTCGCGTTGCCAGGAACTACTTGCTCCAAGAGATCGCGAACGGTCCGCTTCCTAATCTCGGAATACATCTAGGCTCTGTCCTACACGCACCGGAAAATCTCTTCCTGAGCTACGACTCGGACAGAGAGCAAGGTTTCTACCTCCGTTGCATCAAGAACGGTGCTACCTTCGAAGGTCCTTTTACTGACTACTTCCTCGGCTCAGCGACTGCTTGGTTCAAAGCCATGCAGACACCAACAGGCGCCTTGCGTGCCATCTTCAAAATGTTCGGCCTGCCCAGCCTCACGGTAGACGACATCGACGTCGAAATGAAGAGAAACGGTCTGGCCACAGTCGTCATAATCTCGAAAAGTGGAGCAAGTCCCCACCTGCTGGAACCAGGAGCCACCCTTTCGAAGATGCTCCAGACTCTCCAGTTCGTACCAGATGTTCAAGCGTTCAACTTCGATGAAGTACTCAAACAGCTGGACCAGCTCCAAGAGGGTAACAACCTCTTCGTACTCGAACTCCGCCCCGGTCAAGTCACCGAGACCATCGCTCTCTACGATGCCATGCCAGGCTGGATGAAAAGACGTCTCGTCATCCACTGCCAGCTCGATGTCTACATGTACGAAAACATCGGTTACCCCCGGGTACTGACTGCGCACCTCACCACTGCCACGCTTGTGCTATCGACGGAATTCCTGCTCCAGTTCCTGAACCACATCTGGGGTTAATCCCCAACCCCTGGCCACACACACTGGTCAGGGAATTTTTTTATTGACACCCCAACCTAAAACCGCTACATTACTAGTACCTTCTACTACCCCTAGAACATCTGTTCTAAAGGGGCTGTTGTGTTTATTTCCTTAATTCTTATTCTTAATTCTTTACCTTAATTCTGCCTAACTATTCTAACTATTCGTAGATTAGTAGCAGATTAGTAATTAGTAATTTATGCAAAACAAAATCACCATCAAAAACGCGCGCGAACATAACCTCAAAAATGTTAATCTGGAAATTCCACGCAACAAAATGGTTGTGTTTACTGGCCTCTCAGGCTCAGGCAAATCGAGCTTAGCTTTTGATACTATTTTTGCTGAAGGCCAACGCCGCTATATCGAGAGTCTTTCGTCCTACGCTCGCCAATTTTTAGGTGGCATGCAAAAGCCCAATGTGGACGAAATTACTGGTCTTTCTCCAGCTATTTCTATTGATCAAAAAGCTCATTCTGCCAACCCACGCTCAACCATAGCTACCATCACAGAAATATACGATTATTTGAGGGTTCTCTATGCTAAAATCGGCAAACCGCATTGCCCACTCTGCAACACTCACATGGAAAAAATGACTATTGATGAAATGGTCGATCACATTTTGAACAAAATATTTGCTCAACCAGAGTCAGCCAAAGATGTTATGGTTCTATCCCCGATTGTCCGCGGTCGCAAAGGCGAATATTATCAACTTTTGTACGACACCTACAACAATGGTTTTTTAGAAGCCCGCATCGACGGCAAAATGTATAGCCTTAAAGAACAAGTCATCATTAAAAAAACTACGAAGCACACGATAGAAATTGTCGTCGATAAAATCACTCTTCTTCACCCTATCAAAGAAAATGACAATAAAGGTTTTAAACAACGACTCAGTGAAGCAGTCGAAAATGCAGTTGAACTCTCGGACGGACTTTGTACTGTTATTTATCCAGACAAATCAGAAAAGATCTTCAGCACCGAATATTCTTGTACCAACGATGGTTATAGTTTCCCGGAAATTGAACCGCGGCTTTTTAGTTTTAACAGTCCATATGGTTATTGCGAATATTGTACTGGCCTTGGAACAAAGGAACTTTTTAGCGAAGAGCTCTGCCCTGTTTGTCACGGAAAGAGATTAAACCAGAATGCTTTGAGTGTCCGCATCGCTAATAAAAATATCTGGGAAATCACAGAAATGAATATTGCCGAAGCTCAAATTTTTATTGATAAATTAAGAACCAAATTAAACAAAAAAGAAATAGAGATTTCTGAAATTATTTTGAATGAGATTATCAATCGTTTACAGTTCATGCTTGATGTGGGACTTCATTATTTAACTTTGAATAGACGAGCCGGAACTTTGTCTGGTGGCGAAGCGCAACGTATTCGTCTGGCTTCACAAGTTGGAACCAAACTTGTTGGTGCTTTATATGTTTTAGATGAGCCGACTATCGGTTTGCATCAACGTGATAATGAAAAACTTGTAAACACTTTGCGCAACCTCTGCAATATCGGCAATTCTATTATTATTGTTGAACATGACGAAAATACTATTTTGACGAGTGATTGGCTCGTCGACATTGGCCCTGGAGCTGGAACTCATGGCGGAGAGATTATTTATTCTGGACCGATTGATAATATTCTTAACACCAACAAATCATTACCAGCCATCGCTGATGATTGCTTGGTCATGGGCGACCCCAAAAAATCTTTGACTGGCAAATATTTAAGACGCGAAGAAAACATCAAATTACCAGATAAAAGACGCAAGGTTGATGCCAACACCCCACGCATTATCATCAAAAAAGCTAATGAGCATAATATAAAAAATCTTGACATTGAATTACCACTACGACGTTTTGTTTGTTTGACGGGCGTTTCTGGCTCCGGCAAATCTACCTTGATGCACGATGTTCTTTATCGCGCTGTTATGGATGCCACACATCACAAACGACCTCGAGAGAAAAATTATCAAGAAGTCCACGGCGCTGACAATATCGACAAGATTGTTAAGATTGACCAAAGCCCTATTGGCCGAACTCCACGCTCTAATCCAGCGACTTACACCAAAGCCTTTGATTACATCAGAGAAATTTTTGCTTCAACTCAAGAAGCCAGAATTCACGGGTACAAGGTTGGTCGTTTTAGTTTTAATCGTCCTGGCGGCAGATGCGAACACTGCGAAGGCCATGGAACTTTAGAAATTGAAATGCACTTTTTACCCAGCGTGACAGTTGAGTGTGATGTCTGCAAAGGAAAAAGATTCAACAAGGAAACATTACAAATTCACTATAAAGGCAAAAACATTTCTGACATTCTAGATATGACTATTGAAGACGCTGAAATATTTTTCAAAGACATTCCTTTCGTCAACGACAAATTACGTGTTTTGAATGAAGTTGGCTTGAGTTACTTAACTCTCGGTCAA
This sequence comes from Parcubacteria group bacterium GW2011_GWA2_40_23, assembly GCA_000996245.1. Classification (GTDB taxonomy): domain Bacteria; phylum Patescibacteriota; class Patescibacteriia; order UBA11705; family JABHMO01; genus GWC2-39-14. Next base: position 36,145 of record LBYP01000006.1, read on the forward strand.
TCAGCTAAAACATTATCTGGTGGCGAAGCTCAACGAATCAAACTTAGTCGAGAACTCGCCAAACGCAGTACAACCAAAACTTTATATCTTCTTGACGAACCAACCACCGGATTGCATTATGATGATGTCAAAAAACTACTTCATGTTTTACAACGCTTAGTCTCGCAGGGAAACACCATCATGGTTATTGAACATAATTTGGACGTGATCAAATCCGCAGACTGGATCATCGACATGGGACCAGAAGGTGGCAATGCCGGCGGGCAGATAGTGGCCGCGGGTACTCCGGAAGATATCGCCCGCCGGTCAACCACAAGTTGGACTGGTAAATACTTAAAGGATTATCTCAAATAGACTTTTACTAAAAGCGTTGGATAACACGGGTCTGGGTCGACTTCGCCGTCGCGCGAACCACGAATTTGCCAAGCACCACGCGAATTGGAGACCCAGCCACTTTTTGCTTACTTTTTGGTGGTCAAAAAGTAAGGAGGGAAAAAATAATTTATTCAACAATTCATAGGGAATCCCGTTAGCGTGGTTCCCGATATTTTTTCCAACCACTTGACAACAACAACCAAACAACCTATACTCTCCTTTCCTGTATTTCCTAAACCAATCGAGGTATACTCTTGAAAGAAGAAACTTGGAGCAAGCTGATTCAACTTTCCCTCGCGCTCTTTGCCGCCCTCTTGTTCACCTACGGAATCTACGATCTAATGACGAACCAGTCCGGCCTGCTATATCACAACCTCTTCCTCCCGTTCTTTCTTATCGGAGCCATCTTCATCGTCCGTAAGTTGGACAAACAACTCGCCGAGATGGAGGCGGAACAGGCGGACACGCCGTACAGAAGCCTTTTTCACGGTTGAAAGGAACCGACTCTAGCAAGCCAAGCTGCTAGAGTCCTTTTTTATTTAATTTTAGTTCTTTTATTGTAGCGTTGGATAACTCGGGTCTGGGTCGACTCAGCTATTGACCAGGTTAGCCGAAAGCACCCTGCTTTCGACATCAGGGGAATCCGGAGGGAGGAGTGACCACCACTCCACGTTTTGAGGGGTTCAGCACCGTGTTGCTGGACCTCTCATTTTTTTTCTAAGAATAGAGAAAAAACGATTTTGTTGTTAAGTATCAACAAATTCTGTATAATAGTATTACTTAACTAAATTTATATGCCATTGGATAAAGAATTACAAAAAATTGGGCTTTCGGACAAGGAATCGAAAGTTTACTTGGCTGCCCTAGAGTTGGGGCAAGCCTCGGTCCAGAACATTGCTCGTAAGGCTGATGTTAATCGTGCCACCACGTATTCGATTTTAGAGGCACTAATTAAAAAAGGTCTTTGCAGTACCACGGAAAAAGAGAAGAAGGTTTTGTATTTTACCAGCCCACCAGAATCATTGTTGTCCATTTTCGAGCTCAAGCGCAAACAAATGGAAACCGAGGAAGATGCTTTTAAAAATCTTTTGCCAGATTTAAATTCTATTTTTAATAAACAAGCCGATAAACCAACGGTTCGTTTTTTTAATGGTCGACAAGGTCTCTTGAATAGTATTGCCGAATTTTATCGTGAAAAGTCTGAACCAAACGAACCGGTACGTATGCTTTATAGTAAGGACTTAATTGAAAAAGTAATTGATGAACGAGAGCGTGCCAAGTTTCGCAAAATTCGCATGACCCGCGAAATTAAATCAAAAGTCATTTATAATTATGAAAATGGAGTTTTAAAAACTAATGTCGATGGACAAAGACGGAAAGTCAACCTTCAAGAATATCCAATCGCTTGTGACATTGAAATTTTGGGTGATGCTATTTTATTTGTTCCCTTAACAGATAAGCTCCATGCTGTTTTAATTAAAGATCGACAAATTGCGGAAACGATCAAGGTCTTGTATAACCTGGCATGGCTCGGAGCAGAGATTAAGGAAGAAAAAGAATAATAGTTACGAATAACTGCATAAAAAGGATGTTACGAATTACTGCTTAACAATTAGATGTTAATAATAATTTGTAACTTCCAATTAGAATGTTTTATTCGTAACAAATAATTCGTAACATCATAATAAAAGTACTATTCGTAAAAAGTATGAAGGGTTTTAAAAACATAATTATTTATATTCTGATAGTCATAGTTTTATCGTTAGCGATCTTCGTGTTATTTCAGTATTATGCTGGAGTCGAGACTGTCGATAGGGCAGTTGTAAAAGATGAACCAGAAATAGTGAAGGTTATGATTTATTATTCTAACTCGGTTAAGAATCCAGCCATGTTAGATTGTTCCCTGGTTTTTTCTGTTGAACGTGTCGTTACAAGCCGAGAAAAAATATATGAGGCAACAATCAATCAGCTTCTTTTGGAACCGACTAAAGAAGAAATAACTCTTGGGTATAAAAATTTGATTCCAGTTGGAACAAAATTAAACTTTGTAAAATTTGATAATGGAATTTTGCAGGCCGACTTTAACGAAAGTCTTGACCGAGGCGTGGGTGGCTCATGTTTAGTCTCTGCTATCCGATCTCAGATCGAAAGGACAATGCAACAATGGCCTGAAGTTAAGAGTGTTGTGGTTTCGATAAAAGGGGAGAGTGAAATTATTTTACAACCATAATATGGATTTTAAAAAGATAGATAAAATTTTAGAAACAGCACCAAGCTTTAGACGAGCTCAAGTGAAGCGTTTTATTTTTAAAAATTTAATTGAGGATTGGGAAGAAGCGACTTCATTATCTAAGGATCTTCGAGCTCTAATGTCTTCAAAGTTTAGTTTAAATATTGAACATCAGAGATCAGAAAGTAAAGAAAACAATACGACTAAAGAATTAATAACGCTTGAAGATGGTTTTCAGATTGAAACTGTTTTGATGCGGCATGAAGATGGCCGCAATACTGTTTGTGTTTCTTCTCAGGTTGGCTGTGCCTTGGGTTGTGATTTTTGTGCCACGGGAAAGCTTGGCTTCTTCCGCAACTTAACAGCCAACGAAATTGTCATGCAAGTCTTGTTATTCAACCGATTGCTCAAAAAAGAAGGCAAGCAAGTCACTAATGTTGTTTATATGGGCATGGGTGAGCCGATGCTTAACTATGAGAATGTTATTAATAGTATTCACTTCATGAACAATAAAGATGTCTTTGGTTTGGGTGCACGTAAATTTTCTATTTCGACTGCTGGGGTGGTTGAAGGTATTAAAAAGCTGATTAAGGAGCCAATGGAAATTAATTTGGCTGTCTCTATTCATGCGCCAAATGATAAACTTCGAACAGCATTAATGCCAATTAACAAAAAATGGAATCTAAAACAATTATTTACAGCCATTGATGAGTACATTGCCAAAACCAATCGGCGCGTGATGCTAGAATATACGTTGATTAAAAATGTTAATGATTCACTTATAGAAGCTGCTCAGTTAAAAGAACTAGCTAGAAATAAATTGTGTTTTATAAATTTAATTACTTATAATAAAACTAAGTTTTACGCACCGCCTTCGTCGGCTGTGGTAAAACGATTCGCAGATTATTTAGAGAAGCACCGAGTCGCTTTTACTTTTAGACAACGCTTTGGTCATGATATTGCCGCGGCGTGTGGGCAGTTGGCCAGGAAGAAGAAATAAAAAATGTCGTACTTCGGTAAGCTCAGTATGACATTTTTTTATTTGTGTTCTTACGATTTGTTAGTTAGAAGAATTTTAGTACGTTCCACCAATTTTCGATGTGTTCGGCACGACGATTTTGATATTTAAGATAGTAAGCATGTTCCCAAACATCAAGATTAAATATCGGTGTATCGCCGAGCGTGTAAGGCGAGTCTTGATTGGGAAGTGAATACATCTTTAGTTTTCCTTCTGGGGTTCTGACTAGCCAAGCCCAACCACTGCCAAATTGTTTGAGGGCAAGGTCGGAAAACAGTTTTTTGAACTCATCAAGAGAGCTAAAGGTTCTAATTATTTCACGCGCGAGATCTGTATTTTCTTCTTTTTGTGGAGCTAAACTTTCCCAATAAATTTTGTGATTGATGTAACCGCCGCCGTGATTTTTGATTGCTGTTTTTGTGGCCTCAGGAACGTTTAATGAGTTTAGGTTCCTGAAGATTTCAACCAATTCCATTTGTTGGATTTCTGGAAAGTCAGTCAAAGCTTTATTAAAGTTGTCAGTGTAGGTCTGATGATGCTTAGAGTAATGGATCTCCATTGTTTCTTTGTCGATAAACGGTTCGAGCGCATCGTAGCCATAGTTTAATTTTGGTAGAGTAAACATAATTTTGCTGTTAGTTACTTATATCTTTATTATCTCATATCAAGACGTGCAATGCTAGATACATGGTAATTTTAGTCAAAATGTGTTAAGTTAATAACAATAAATCAATACCATTATGGCAAGAGTCACAATCGAAAAACTAGTCTATGGCGGTCAAGCTTTAGCTCGAAACGAGAATAAGGTCATTTTTGTTTGGGGAGCTTTACCAGGAGAAGAAGTTGAAGTAGAAATAACCAATCAGAAAAAGAATTTTGCCGAGGGAGTCGTCACTAAGATCTACAAAGCCTCACCAGATCGTCTCGAACCGATTGAAGGTCATTATGCTTCGTGCAGTCCTTGGCAAATTATGAAACCTAAGACAGAGGATTATTGGAAAAAAGAGATGACTCTTGAGATGTACAGGAAACTCGGATTTTTGCCAGAGGATTTAGAAATAGATTTAATTTCAGATCAAAATAAATTTGAACATTACAGAAATAAGATAGAATATAATTTTTGTTTAAATGCTGATAATGAAATTAGTTATGCATTTTTTGAACGTAATACTAATGACCTGATTGCCATCTCTGATTGTTGCTTGGCGAGTAAAGCGATTGGAATAGCCTCAGCAAAAGTTTTAACATGGCTAAGACAATCAGGATTGAGTATCGAAATTTTAGCGAAAATTATTTTCCGCAGTAATGAAGTGGGCGAAGTTATGGCTGATCTTTTTATCAACCAAAAAAAGGAATTGATTAGCACACCAGCTTGGGATGAAAATTTGGTTAGTTTCCAAATATATTTAACAGAAGATAGGGGCGGAGAACGAATATTTTCACAAGGCAAGAAGACGCTAGTGGAAAATTTTAATGATTTTACTTTTCGTTTTGATGGTTTAAGTTTTTTTCAAGTTAATTGGCCTATTTTTACAAAAGTACTTGAGGATATTCAAGCGGTCGTTGATGATGAATCTCTTGTCGTAGATTATTATTCTGGGGTTGGGGCAATCGGGTTGTCGCTAGCTCATCGAGTTCAAAAAGTAACGTTGGTTGAATCAGACGATAATGCTATTAACTTAGCGAGACAAAATATTCAAGATAATAAAATAACCAATTGTAATATTCTGAAGGGCGATTCGAGCGAATTACTCGATTCGATCACAAAAAGTCGCACAGTTATTTTTGATCCACCACGCGCAGGGTTAGATGCACGGGTTATCGATCGCATTCTTTATCAAAAACCAAAGCAAATTATTTATCTTTCTTGCGACCCGGCTACTCAAGCTCGCGACTGTGCCAAGTTAAAGAATGATTATATTGTTAAAATGATTCGACTTTATAATTTTTTCCCAAGAACACCACATGTAGAAGCTCTGTGGGTATTAGAACGAAAGTAATATGGAAAATATTTTTGGTGTATATAAACCTCAAGGACCAAGTTCATTCTCGATAATTTATCAATTACGAAAAATTTTCAATATCAAAAAAATTGGTCATGCCGGCACGCTTGATCCACTCGCTGATGGTGTTCTTGTTGTCGCTGTCGGTCGCGTTGCCACCAAGCAGTTGACGTCTTTGATTCAAAAAGAAAAAGAATATCTTGCGACAATCAAACTTGGTTTTACAAGTACGAGTGACGATGGAGAAGGAACAATAACTCCGCATGTCGTTGAGCAACAACCAACTGTTGAACAAGTTAAAGATATTCTCAAAGATTTTATCGGAGAGATAGAACAGGTGCCGCCGATCTTTAGTGCTTTGAAAATAAATGGAAAGCCAGCTTACAAATATGCACGTGCTGGCAAAGAGTTGAAGATGGAATCAAGAAAAGTCGTGATTAATGAGATCGAGCTGATAAAATATTCTTGGCCAGAGTTAGTTGTCCGTGTTGATTGTGGATCTGGTGTCTATATTCGTTCGTTAGCACGTGACATTGGTGCCAAACTGGGCGTCGGTGCTTATATGTCCGGACTTACGCGGACTCGCGTCGGAGAATTTACACTCGATAAATGTATCCGCTTGGAGGAGCTGACGTCGTCATAGAACATGGAACATAAAGCAATTAATAAATAATATGTGTTAAGCTTGAAACTTATCTCGCTTAAAACTTGTCTCGCTATAAATAATATGACATTCGATGAATATCAAGTTGAGTCCAAAAAAACAGCGCTCTATCCAAATAAAGGAAGTAACTTTATTTATCCAGTGCTTGGATTGGCTGGTGAATCTGGAGAAGTTTCGGAAAAGATTAAAAAAATCATTAGGGATGATAATGGTGTTGTGACTGAAGAGAAACGTCAAGAAATAAAAAAAGAACTTGGTGATGTTCTTTGGTATATTGCTCAGCTTTGTTCGGAGTTTAATTTAGGAATGGATGATGTAGCCAAAGCAAACATCGAAAAATTAATGTCTCGTATGGAACGTGGGGTGTTGCATGGGAGCGGGGATAATCGATAAAATAAAAGTTACGAATAGTACAATTATATGGATGTTACGAATTACTGCTAGCACTTAATCGTAAAAAGTAATTCGTAACTTCATTATAGAAAAGACTTATTCGTAACTTTTATTTTACGTAATTCTCGATTGTATTTGATTGCAAAGCGATGCGCCTCGTCCCGCACTTGAATAAGTAGATTTTTGTTTTGTGTTAACCATTTAGCTAGTATCTTTGGTGCAAGAAATTCATTCTTTTTTCTACTGGGTCCTTTGGCAATGCCGATGACGGGAATCTCGATTTTATTCAACGTAAGAATTTCTTTAACAGCATTGACTTGCGGTTTGCCGCCGTCAATCAAAAACAGTTGAGGTAGCGACCACTCGGCATGTTTGAGTCTGCGTGTCAGAATTTCTTTTAAACAATCGACATCGCTTTGTCCAATAACAGTTTGTATTTTAAATTTTCGATATTCCGACGTTTCGGCTTCTCCATTTATGAATACAACCATCGAGCCGACTTTGTCAGTTGTGTTGAGGTTGGAGATGTCGTAGCCTTCGATCCGTTTGATATTGTCGCACTTCGGCTCAGCACCACTCACTGCGTTCGGATGCTGAGTAAACCTCAGTGTGACAATATCGGTGTAAAAGTTTTTATTTAACAAAGCTACGTCATGAATTTTCTTTAAGTCTGAGATTTGGTCCCGCAATCGTTGTGCTTCTTCATAATTTTCATCTTTAGAAACTGATTTCATTTGTTTCTCCAAGTCTTTGATCAATTGTTTTTTATTGCCCTTGAAAAATAATGTCAAAGGACGTACGACTTTTTTGCTGTATTCCTTGGATGTGATCTCATTCGTGCAAACACCGAGGCATTGTTCCAGTTGATAATAAAAACAAGCACGTGCTTGTGTCGGTGAACAGGATGAGTATGCAAAAAGTTTTCGGAGTAGTTTTAAAATCGCTTGGGTATTTAAACCAGGGAAGGGACCAAAGACATTGAGAAACTTTTTCTTTTGTTCGGCTAACGAGAGTTGCTTTAAGTCATGCTGGCGAATAGCTTTTAGCGTGGGGAATTCTCTTTTTGTAATCGCTAAGTAATTCCAGCTTTTATCGTCCTTGCCGAGAATATTGCATTTTGGTTGATATTTTTTGATGTAATTCGCTTCTAGAATGATTGCTTCGAGTACTGAATCAGTGACTATCCATTTAATGTTTTTAACTTCGTCGATTAGCGACTCAATTGGACGAGGTGATTTTTGTCCAGCAAAATAGGAGCGAACGCGTGATTTTAGGCTCGTGGCTTTGCCAACATAAACAAGCTTTTTGTTCTTATCGAAAAAGAGGTAAATGCCGGGTTTGGTTGGGATGTTTCTGATTAGGGATTTCATAGATCTGTATGTGCTTGTCTAGTTTAGTACGTGCTAGTCTAGACTAGCACGTACATATTGTAGATTGGATAATATAAAATGTGAAGGATTGTTTTCTTTTCCCTCCTTACTTTTTGGCCGCCAAAAAGTAAGCAAACCTGCCGGCAGGCAGGAAGCGGCTGGGTCTCCAATTCGCCGTAGGGAACAAAAATTATTGTTCCCTACGGGCGAAGTCGACCCAGACCCGAGTAATGCAATGTATTTAAAATTTCATTGCAATAAAAAAGCCCCGCACATCCGTGAGGTTGTGGGGGCAGATGGTCAGATCCAGCATCCATTCGTCACTCGCACTTCCTGGTATAGTGCGGGGTGGAGGTTCTCCGGCATCTTGACGAAGTGTCGGTCGGTAACGTTATGTACCTTCCGACATAAGGTTGCATAGATTCCGTCGGTATGCATGACCCAATAGGTGCCATTTGGCACGCTTTCCGCAGAACCCGGTTTTACTAAGGCCCTGGGGTGAATTCTGGCGTTGCTGTACTCGTCCAGGTAACTGATGAGTACAGCCAAGAACACTAAACTAATCAAAAACCACATGACGACCTCCTTGCGTTGGATACCGTTACCTTTTGGGTGCTTGAAAAGGTGTTTTCTCCGCTAAATTATGCTAGGATTTCGATGTTTAACTAGTTAAAGTACCAAATATGACAAAAA
>LBYP01000007.1:0-12263 GCA_000996245.1 Parcubacteria group bacterium GW2011_GWA2_40_23
CGTGATCAACATAAATCTCTTCGGACAAAAGAATAGGTGTTATTTTTATTTTTTGCATATTATTCTACTAGAATCAAAATTATTTACAATTTTGTCGATGAATCCACCCTTCCACTATACCCCCCCCAATTTGACACGTCAATTTTGAGTGTTACAATAAAATTAGCCCTAAAGTACACGCTTCGCGTGACTTTAGGGCAAGCCATACGAGACAACATGAACTGACTTTATGGCAAGCCAAAAGCTGAAAAAACTAGCCTACATTTGACAAAAACAGCACCAAGTGCTACGCTTGTAAGTTCTAAAAGTCCCTCCTCTTGTTGAGGTGGGCATGATATGGTGCTGGATAACGGACCTATAACGGAACGAAACGGAGGAACCTGATCATGAAGCGCACGCATTTCGAGAACTGGTTCCTGGTGATCGGCATGATCCTTGCCCTGACCATGCTGGCCTGCGGCGGCGGCAACAACACCGGCAACGACGGGGTGGACCCGGACGTGGCCAACGACAACGACTGCAGCAACTGCGCCGAGGCCGACGTGGCCGGCGACGAGCAGACCGAGCCGGACAACGAGACGCCCGACGCTGACGTCCACGAGACCGAGACCACGACCCCCTGCGAGTACGACGAAGACTGCCAGTCTACCGCGACCACGATCTATGGATGCTGGCACGAAACCCTCCAGTGCATCCCCGAGCACTGCAACGAAAACAGCGACTGCGAAGACACGCCCAACGCCTGGTGCGACAAGTACATCGGATCCTGCCGGCCCGAAGGCATGCTGAGCCTGCTGGAGCCGTACCGGTTCCTGGAGGGTAACTGGAGATGCACGGAGGGTGGAGAGGTTGGATATATGTTCCCGCTCGAGATCCTGGGCTGGGACACGGACACGCAGTCCGCAAAAATGCAACTCGACCTAGGTGGCGTGTTACAAAATCAGTTGACGTTCCAGTACGACGGTGATAGCCTCCTCTTGGTCTCAGCAACCCTGGCCGGAGTAGAGCCGTGGTACAACCCCCAGTACGATGCCATCAACAGGGTCATCAGCTTCGACGACGATCCCGAAGGACAGGTGCACTGGAGCTTCCAAAAGCAATGGTAAACAAAGCGCCCGCAGAACCAGGTTTCTGCGGGCGCTTAATATTATTGAACTAAGCCTTATTAACGCTTATTGAGGCTTAACATAAATATATCCATCATAATACTCATAATCATCTGGATTTTTACAAAGATAAATCCCCCTATCCATACTTATCAATGTTGTCATTCCTGTTCCAGTCCAAACAGAATCTCTATTGCACCAATCCCAATTATCCATAAGCTGAACCTTTGGTTGGAAGCGGCAAACCCACTGCCCACCTATTTGAGTTTTACATGGGCTTTTATGAACATCCCCGCCACAATCATCAAACTTTCCTGCTGCATTTCCAACGTTGGCGTCGGAACATTCATAATTAGTGCTGTAAGAAAAGTATGATTCGTCACAGGCAGTTACATCGCCTAATCCGGGAACCGCTTTATTGTATACATCACCAAAACGAGATTCTTTTGTTCCGCCACAAGTAGCAGTGGTAGAAATACCTGCACACTCCCAGTTTTCTTTACAAGCATATCCATAAACAGAACCGGGAGCAGGAATAACCCCTGTGACATATGCGGAGCTTGTACATAAACCTAAATTCTCTACTGTGGCTGTTCCGGAAATTCTTTCGCAACGCGGTTTATGATTCTTAAATTTTCCTTCCTTGATAATTTCAGTATCATTATTGCCCCAATCAACCTTAATTTTTCTTAAAGGCATTTGATTATCCGAAGCCCAAGCATAGAACTTCATGACGACTTCATAGTTATTGCTAGATGATTCTAGATTTCCACCAGAAACACCATTAAGCGTAAACTTACCTGGAATAGCGCCATTAATTTTATTTCCCTCTGAATCTGTTTTACCCAGCGGCACCACAGCAGAAATAATTGGTGGGCCATTAGAGATTCCTTGTTGTGCTGTAGGAACATTTGAAAAATCTTTTGTAGGTGTATAAGAACCGGAATCAATATCATCCTTGTATGCGCCAACACCCTTATTTTTACTAGAATCCCAGATCCAACCATCAAATGTCTGAGCAAAAAATTGTTTTACAGCAGCAAAAGCAGTTTCTTTTGTATGAGTAGATGTACAAACCGCAGTATCACCAAGACAGCCCCAAGGCTTACCTCCGTAAGTATTATTAGTTATAGCCCCATCCAATAATTCATTGCCACCAATAACGCTATTAAGATACTTCCCCGGAATCTTCATTAAATTTTCCGGCTTACCATTGCCAGCCGCACTGCCAATCGGTTTTAAGGCCGTGTTTGCGCTAACCCATGAATCTGCATCTGTTCCTGTTTGGTTTATCCGTTTCTGATCAGTAGCTGTTGCTATCGCCCGTTTATAAATTTCATTTGTAAAAGCCTTATTTTCGTTGGTGATAGACACATCATTAACTTTCAACAATCTGTTGGCAAACTCATTCATGATGAAACGAATTTCAAATGCCTGTCCGCCAGAGCCACCCGTATCGTCACATTCATTCACCCAAAACCCTCTAAACTTGTCGTTTGAATCAAACATTAAACGAACCCCAAAGTAATTTCCTTCACCAGGATCACCGTTGCCCCAAGAAGTATCACAATTACCAACCAAATGAGCCGAATCCGATTCACCTAAAATAGTAACAACCGTACCATTAGGATCAATTGACTCTCCAGTACAAATTTCATCAGGCAAAGTCTGCTTGGTCAACGTATTGTAGCAACTCTCATCATCGTAATTAATGCCAGTGGCCATAAACATGGGCGCCACATAAGTAAGGTCTTCATAGTCTTTTTCAGGTTCATATCTTGATTTCATCTGGTTAAAATAATTCGAGTCTGGTTCAGCTGGATTAAAAGGCAAAACCAAATCACCTCCGCCAAAAACATATCTATTAACACTATTCGGATCTCCACGCCCCCCGGGCATTGAGCCAGAACCAGATATAGGCATGGAAGTATTTGTTGCCGCGCTGGACCAAACCACTTGCATATAAGTCCAATCTGTCCATGGCCCCGAATAAGTTGAACTAATATCCGTTTTAAGAACAGCTTCGGTCCCATCACTCTTATAGAACTTATACTGACTCAAACTCCCTTTTGACGTGGCATAATTATTTTGAGCTGCCACATCAGCATCTTTTATGTTTGACATCGGTCCGACTTCATTCTCATAATATCCCCAATCATCTTTATTTGGGATAAAGAATCCATCGCCAACATTAGCCTTTGCAGGATCAATTCCCACCGTGGTCATATACTGACGGCTGGTGTTGTACCATTCTGCACCAAAGTTGTTTTTACCGCACCAGTCAGTGTCTTCTGAATGCTCTCCGTCACACATAATCAAAGCACCCAAAATATCGTGCTTATAAATAGTTTCCGTAGACGTAAACGGAACAAAAGTTTCCAAATAATTTGTTGCTTGGCTACTGTCCACATCAACGTCAAAAGTAGCCACTAAATTTCTTACAGCTGGATCGTCGTCACCATTTGTAGCAGAAACCAAGGAGGCAACAGTTTTAACATATGGAATATTTGTATTTGAATTAGCAACAGCTAGAGGTTGAAACCAATCCACATTCCACCCCTTCGCCTCAGTAGTAATAAGATTTCCCATACCATCCGGCGGATTATAGCCCGCGCCTTCGTACATATTTTTGGTATTCTGCAAACCAGCTAAATTTTCGGTTGGATACCAAGTTAAACATGGGTTCTGACCCGTGGTGTTATTGATGGTAATGCTCTTGTCTCTCTCTAGACAGTATCCTTCCCAACCATAAAACTTATTAACTTTATTATCTTTATCAGATTTGATCATGCAACTACCGGTTGATTTTGCATCTTCTTTGACACCACAATCCAAGGAGCTGCAACTTGTTTTTGTTTTCAAAACAATATTATTGCCCTTCATTGTGCCAGCCGGTTCGGTTTCGCATTCACATAAAATAGCCGGATCTTCTTGGCAATAACCATCAGACAAAGATGAAACATCTCCATAAAAATCTAATGGATAATATTTAGTAATGGCGCCTCCTCCATAAGTAAACTCACTGTAAAAACAACCATAGTCTTCTGTCTTTTTCATTGTTTTTCCAGCCTTGGCTCCAATGTTATAAACGCTCCCAATTTTATCAGTATATTCAGCTGTCATTATTTTGGCGTTATTAAAAGCCTGTGTCCCTGTAACAACCGTTGGGAATGGAGTATCTTCTTTGGGGTAAGCTCGGCACGCTGGCGGAGGAGCAAGGTTAAGCGCAATTTGCTGCGTCGGATCAGCATTTCCTCTGACGCATGCATTACCAGAACAACGACAATATTCATTTGAAGTATTTCCCCCACAAAAAGCAGCACAATCAGTCGCCATAGTAGCTGGGGTACAGCCTGCTGATGGCGAAGCATCATAATTGGCTAAACGGTAATCTGCAGTTGATCCCCCAATATCAAAAGCATCATAAAAATTAATTGGGGCTAAACTTGGAATAGCATAACCGGAATAATCATAATCACTCCACTCAGTGTGCCTAGTGTCATACCCCTCACTCAATTTAACATTGTCTGTCAAAAGGTTCTCATCTACATGCTCATTCTCAAATGAGCCACACTTCGGTGCGTCCGAAGCGGTTGTTAAACTGGTACAAACACCCAGTTTATCGCAAACTTCCTGATACTTATTTAAGCTTGGATCCCATTCCCAGGAGGTTGATTTGCAATCATACCAAGCGCCACATTCACGATCGCGAACAACTTTAATGACAGTGTTTGAATCATTTGCGGCAGTACCTGTAGCTGGTGTTTGAATGTTAGCATCATAAGAGGCTTCAGCGTTGGCTGTTAACTGTAAACCAGGTGTTGTATCATTAAACATTAAACAACCGGTCTTGCGATCTACGGACGTACAAGTTTTATTAATTTGTTCATTGTTTAAATAATAATAGGCACGTCCAACACCATCGAGTTGCGGATCATCAGTTGGATCAACAAAAGCAGTACACTTGTCTTGCTCACCCGGACACAAACCAACCCAACCGGCATATCCGGCATCAGTTGATTTTTTCAAATGTTCAGTCCCATCATTATAATAATTTACTGTGCCGCTACACTCTGTATCTGGCGTTACACCTTTAGCAAACCAAGCCTCTTTATATTCTGTGCCAACCGCACCTTTGCGCCATTCGCACAACTTTGCTTCCGGGTTTTTGAAGAAATAAGTTATATCTGCTTCGTCTTTATATTCTTCGCAAGACAAAGCATAAGATTGACATAACGGTGAATTCAATGATCCAAATAAATCTGGATCAATTTTATAAAAATTTGGTTCCCAAGCGTCTATTATTTGTTGCGTTGGATTCGCTGGATCAATCTTATAAGTAGGCAAGCCCAAGGCCATACAACCTTTTTCAGTGTTCTTACATGACATCTTTGCTTCATTGACCAAATAAATCATGGAATCTGCGGTTGTTGTGCTTGTTTTAACCTTACAAACATTGTTTTCCCAAATATACCCTTGACCAGGACCAAAACTTGTTGTTGGATCATATAAAAAACCCAAACAAAGCACATTTAAATCTAATTGTAATGTTTGTGCCTGGCCTATTATATCCAGATAATCATATTCACATTTCTTACTAGGTGCAGAGCCAGAAATTCTTTTGACGCCCGTATAAGTTCCCCCACTTGGAGCGATCCCCGGATAGACCGAGCACACAACTTCATCTGGTACAGTTTCCAAGGATTCTTTTCCAAAGGCAGAAACACTATTCTTGGTATCAATTAACGCTTCGCAACCAACTTTGCTTGATGAGCACAGACCGGAAAAAGATTTTAAGTAATGGATATTACTTGCGCGATCGGTATATTCTTTACAACCAACCTGGGCTTGATCTAAATCCTCATCAAATAAATCTTTATCGCAACTAGCTGGAGTTTTCCAAGAATCTTTTATAACATATTGAACATCGGAAACACGTTTAATTTGTAAATTATCAATTTGCTTAGCTTGCGCATCACCACCATTGCCAGCTCCGCTAATTAAATCAAATGTCATCGGAGCATAAGCTTCTGCTGAAGAAAGGGTAAAGCTATAGGTGTATAATCGCCAATTTCCAAGCTCTGAAGGAAGTATCGGTGCTGAAATTTTCGTTGCGCCACCCATCACTTCAACTAAAACCCCCAAATTAACAGGATCTGCAGCATTCTTCTTTTTTGCCCAAAAACTAAGAACATATTCCCCTGCATCAAGAGAGAGTTGGCCTTGTTTAATTGATAGCCGATTCATTTCTGCGACTTGTCCCACAGGCAAAGTGACTACGTGAGCAACAGTTACTGGTGATGGTTCAAACTTTGTTTGCAAATCTCCAGCTGTGAACTGAGCATTAAACAAAATCTCTTCATTCCCCGCCTGATTTCCCTTATACGCCTTACAGCCAGCCACCGCGGCAGAACAAACCTTACTTTCACTAGGAATAGTCATGAAGATACACTCGCCATTATTGACATCACCGGCAGCTGACTCTCTCCAATCGCCTTTCTTCTCTAGACAACGAACCTTTGGCGACTTGCCTTCATAAGTTACATATTTTAAAGTTCGTCGGTATGGATGACAATCAGCCGAACATGTAATCGTTTTGGAATATTCACGATAATAAACACTCCCGCCATCATTGTAGAAAGCACGACAATTTGGATTTATTTGAGCTTCAAAAATTTCTTTATTACAAACCAAATTATCCGGTGCATCTGAGGTATCAGGAACACCATCCAAATCACTATCTAATAAATAATATGCCTGTAATTGATAGCCAGAACTTTCCTTGGCCTCCCAAGTATAGAAATTCTTACATTGACTTACTTTCTCTGGCAACGGTGCGCAGAGTCTGACTTCAGAAAAATATTCTTTTGATTCTTTTCCCTCATTTAGACTTTCTAAATTAGTAAATTCCTCACAACCAACTGCTGCGGCCGTACATTGTTTGGCTGTTTTTGGAATAAAGTAAACTGGAAAAAAACCTTTATCTAAAGAACTGGCATCTTCTCTAAAAGTGCTGTAACCATTACATTCTTGTGGGCAATAATCAGCAAAAGAAGTCATACCATTAACTGTTGCATTACCATCCGTATCTTTATATGCCTCGCAACCAACTTCATCAGCAGAACAAAGTTTTGCAAAACCTGCACAACCTTTTACTTTGTCTGTGGCTGCAGCATCATTTGTTTTATTGATTTGACTATCTGTTTCGGGGCGACCGTAAGCCGTAACCGGCGTAGTATCATAACAACTGAAATAACTTGGAGCTTGTTTTAAATATAAGGCATTTTTTGTTGCATAATCGCTATATTCATGTAAAGCAGTTGCAGAAGGCTGGTCAATTTCTTCAAAAACAACATTATCAACCACAACATTATCTGAAGAAGCTAAAAATTTAAGACTAACCTCTCCGCCAGCCACATCACCCGCGGCGCCTATCGTTGGTTGTACTTGAATTACCTGATAAACAGTTTCCCAATTATTAACATCCACAGCAGATAAATCTTTTTTACCAGTTGCTAAAGATGTAACTCCAATAGAACTATCAATTGCCTCTAACGATAAAGCAATATTGGCGGTAATGACCGCTTTTTTGGCTTTGGCAGAAATTGCATAATAACGGGTATAACCTTTTGGAACCAATGACAAACCATTATAATAAACATTTTCGTTAGCATTAAGACTGACTGCAGCTAAGCCTCCAAAAACATCTGTCGTTAACTCTACTGCTGTTTGAGTGGGATCAGTAGAATTAGACCAACTGGTCGCAGTATTATTTTTATCATAAGCAAAAGTAATGTCGCCGGTGAAAACCTCAAAACCACCGTTACCAAGTAAACTTGTCCCTAAACCAACCCCAGTGCGTACAAATCTAGTACAACCTTCATCCGCAGGGTTACATTCATAATCATTAATTTTTTTATTTAGAAAAAGAGATTCTGCCTGTGCTAGTGCCTGTGTAGTTCCGATGCTCCAGTTAGCAGTTATTGGATCTCGTTTAGTACTATACTGTTTACAACCAGCACTATTAGGATCGCAACCGGTTTTATCAACTGTATTTAATAATAAACTCGATTCTTTTCCTCCATCCACTTTTGTTAATAAACGACAACTGTCGTATTGTCCGGAACAATCGGCTCCACCGAAACGAAACACATTACTCTCGGCCGCGCAATACCCCCAAGCTAAACATTTACCGGTTTCATCTTGCTTCAAGCAACTTTTCATGTCAGCGCAAGAGGAAGCACGCTTGTCAGATCCAGATCCAATTAGAATCGGTCCGGGTACTTCTGCCTCACAACGCGCTTTTGGTGCGCGCAATATCCATTCTGGGTCAATTAAATGATAAAAACGATCATTCTGCGCGTTCCCTGTTAAAGGAACCGCAAATTTATCCATGGCATCTTTCAAAGTAACGGTTTCTCCTTCATTAACTTTGTTGGCGGCAATTTCCCAACCTATAGGCACAATACGAGCTTTTCTTAATTTTACTAAATTTGAATAACACCACCCCTGTTCATAACAATCACCTGTACTTGCTGTGTCGCGTCCATCAGCCGAAGAAATAAGTGGTAAATTGCCATTGATCTTGCCACTCTCGATGGCCTCGCGCAAGGACATTGGTTTTTCTTGTTCAGCCGCGCGCACAGCCTGAGCAAAATCGCCATCAATAACACAATTAAAAATCTGTCTATCTTGAGGGCAACTGGTGAATTGTGTTAATAAATCAATTTCCTTAGTTGAGGCACTATAAGAAACTTTTTGTATTTGAACCGCCTGCGCCACTTCTTTTTCTATTTGTTGTTGATTTTCAAAAATATATTGTTTCGGTTTGTAAGCAGTCGGGTTTGAGGTCACGCCTTTTTCAAACAGTTTTTTCAAAATTAACTCCGAAAAAGCTTTAGAAACAAAAGAATTCAAAAAGGCAGCTACCATGCTTTCTGGAATTTCTGTAATAACTTCCTTACTCGCATCCATTTCGGATTGAGGCATTTTCTTGGCTGCTTCAATTTCTTGCTCAGTTCGTGCTTTACCAGCGTATGCAGGAGTTTGAATTGTATCGCCAGTTAAAGACGTTTTAGCCTTCTGGCCATCGCCTTCAGCGCGTTGTTTTTCTTCTGCCGCAGCATCTGCAGCCTGTTTTTGTTTTAGATCATCATCTAATTTCAAAAAGCTGCCCAATTCAGCATATTTGACATCAAAAGCAACTTCGCCTGACTCCTGCAAATAAGCTAAACTCATGGCGCCAGGTTCTTTTTCAAAAGCTTTATATTTTGCATAAACATTATCGCCAAAAGCGTCCCAATTATCTATAAACTTTGAAAGAGTACAATCAACCGGTTGAATAATCATGCCAGGGTCTTCTAAGTTTGGCAGTTCAAGACCAATCATGATGCTGATTTTTACATTGGGATTTGGGTCGCAAATATCAAAACCGGTTTCAGCCCAAACTTCTGAACGTAAATTATCTAAAAACGTCCCCACGGTCGCATTCATGACATCATCCTTAAACTTCCCCCAAGCTTGCTCGTAAAACATAGCACCCTGTCCCCATTCACCAGTCGCTAACCAATTGACTGTCTGTTCCGCTAACTTTTGCGACAGATAGACGGTGGCGTTACGTAAAGCAATAGATGCAGACAGCACCATGCCTTTAAAAATCCTATCCATGACCGTTGTCTTAACCTCTGTTGTAGTTTCCTTAACTGTATTTTTTGCATCAATTGCTTGTATCGTCCCTGTTATAATTCCTTCCCCAATTTCAGTATCACCAATAACAATCGTGACGGCATTAGCTTCATTTTTCACTAAAAAAGAAGGACTAAGCAGCTGAAAAATAAAAAAGAAAACAACTAGGACTAAGGCTGTTTTCGTCAGGAATGAATGTCTTGGGGAATTCATAATATTTTTATAAAAATTTTATTGGATAATTTTATTAGCTTCTTCGTAAGCCTTTTTGTATAAATCTCTCAGGGTTGCATCATCAACCTGACTCAAAGTTGCATCATCAATCCCCTGCTCTCTTAAAGCATTTTTTATTTCTTCTATATCAACCGTCTCTACCTCAGCCATAATCCGGGCTGGTGTCTTAACAATTTCTTCTGTGACAATTTTAGTAGTATCAACACCCATTTGATTTGCTATGTCCGGGTTTTCTTTAAGAATTTGCGCATAGAAATCTAAAAGCTCCGGGTCTGAAATAAGATCTAATTGCTCTTGAGTAAACTTTCCCGAAGTCAAAAGCAGTGCTCTAATCTGTACCGCTGTCAATTTCAACTCTTCCTCCTTAACTACCTGCTGAGTTTGTTCTTCTGATGTATATAATTCCGAAGTTCTAAAACAATTTTGTCCAGAAGGACAAGTAGGGTCTTCCCCTGCCTTAATTTCTTCAATGTCCGTTTGCCCATCACTATCCGTATCGGCAAGATATGGACTAGTTTTATAAATATAAAGTTCTTCAAAATCATTGATACCATCAACATCAGTATCACGTTGTTTCAACACAGCTGGATCTTCTTGCGCTATTGGATTTATAACTTCAATCCCCGCTGTACGTGCGGCCATATCCGAGAGTTTGATACCACCGGGCATGGGGACTTCTAAAATGTCCCGCATTTGAAAAAAGGTAAAAACAAAAATTAAAATCGCCAGCGTAGCTAAAAATACCATCGCGGCGATTTTTTTTCGTTGCTTTTTTTGGTAAGTATAAAAATTATCCTCACCTTGGCTGTCAGCAGGCAAACCTGCGGGCTGCTCGGGTTCGACAAACCTGTTTTCTTCTGGATTTATTCCTTCCGCCATAACGTAAAAAACTAAATTCTAAATATCTTAGGAATTTCGCTTATTTTACTGCTCCGATAAATTCAGTAACCGAGTAAATTATATCACATTTTGCTTGTTTCAACAAAAAAAGTGGATAGTTTTCCACAATTACGAATTACGAATCAGCTGCGAATCTACGAATAATTGTCAAGCATCTCGTGGGAGCATATTACATACGATTTGCGAGCCTGCCTGCTCGTTGTCGCGTAGGTGCTGGTCGCGACCAGCACCTACGGCTGATTATCGATTCCGTACGTGTAAGTCGCGACTTACACGTACCAATGTTACGACTAGTTATCATTCAACCTCTGCACTAAATTCACCCAATCCACTAGACTCAACTCTTCAGCACGAGCGTTACTCTTATACCCCATTTCTATCAAAACTTTTTGAACCACCTCTTCACCGAATTTTTTAAGATTATTTTTAAGCTGTTTACGCTTTTGACCAAAACCCAATTTCACAACTTCAAAAAACTTTTCAGCCTCGACTTTAAACTTATCTTTACGAATATTTTTAATTTCAATAATCGCGCTTTCGACTTTTGGGCGTGGGAAAAAACTATTTTTCTTGACCAAAAATCTAATTTTCGGTTCTGCAAAAAACTGAACAGCGAGAGAAAGAACTGAATTCTCACCATTTTTGCGACAAATTCTTTCAGCCACTTCCTTTTGCAGCATCAAGAGCATTTCCGACGGAGCATATTCTCGTTCCAGAAATACTTTGAGGAACTGACTAGTAATATTATAAGGCAAATTCGCTATAACGCGATATGACTTCCCTTTGAAGGCCGCGCGGATGGTTCTATCATCAACCTTCATAATATCAGCGGCCAAGATTTGAAGTTTTGGTAATTTTTGATCTTCAAGACTTTGAATCAAATCTTTATCTTTTTCAACGGCCAAAACACATTGCGCGCGGCCGCAGAGTTCAGCGGTGAGCACGCCCCTACCTGGACCGACTTCAAGAATCATGTCACTTTTTTTAATATCAGCAACTTGAATAATTTTTTGTAAAATATTTTTATCAACTAAAAAATTTTGACCTAAGTATTTTTTGGGCTTGCCTGTTTTCTTTTTTTCATTATTTCTTTCGTTCATACGTTTTTTGTTTTATTTGCGAACCCCTCAAAAATTGAGCGTGAGCTCCAGCGGTTTGCGAGTCTCAATTGTCATTGCGAGAGCGCTCTGGGCAGACTCGAAGCAATCTCACATTTCTTGACTACAAATTAACTACTTTTCCAAATCTTCATACCACTCCCTACTTAAATCCTCCCGAGTCTCAATTGTCATTGCGGGAGCGCTCTGGGCAGACTCGAAGCAATCTCACATTTCTTGA
>LBYP01000007.1:12301-56003 GCA_000996245.1 Parcubacteria group bacterium GW2011_GWA2_40_23
TCTCAATTGTCATTGCGGGAGCGCTCTGGGCAGACTCGAAGCAATCTCACATTTCTTGACTACAAATTAACTACTTATCCAAATCTTCATACCACTCCCCTACTTAAATCCTCCCAGCCTTTATTCTCTTTAACAATCAAAGCTACTTTATTTTTCCTCGATCCTGCTTTTAGCTGCTTTTCCCTAGCAATCGCATCTCGAATATCATCATACTCTTCCCAATAAACGAGTTTATTTAATTTGTATCTCGCACTAAACGAATCTGGATATTTGCCTGTTTTATGTTCCCAAACTCTTTTGGTTAAATTTGAAGTAATGCCAGTATAAATAACACTATTACCTGCATTGGACATGAAATAAACAAAACCCTTTTTGTTCATATACTATATTAAAAAGTTTTCTCTATTGAGGAAATGTTAGCAGCTCAGGGTCATTAAGATTTCGGGGATTGCTTCCCTGTACCATAAAGTGTTCCATGCAGTATAAAGTGTTCCCTTTAACTACATGGCAAGCCCTTTAGGTGCGGGGTAAACAACCTGTTTCACGGCTTGCCATGCACCGTAATGGTGCGTGGTCTCGCAATGACGTTTAGGATATGACTAAGCGATTGCCACCATGCACCATAAAGTGTTCCCTTTAGATGCATGGTAAACGCCATCGTTGAATCCATTACAAAGTAACGGGCTCGCAAATCGGATGAGGGCTCCCCGCTTACCGGCGCAGGTCTACTCGCAAATCGGATGATTTAGTAGCAAACCATTCAACCGTCGCCGCAACACCCTCTTCAATCTTCGTCTTCGGCGACCAGCCAAGATTTTGCTTAATCTTTTCCGCGCTCAAGCAACTCACCTTTTGCCCAGAAAAAACATCTACATGTTTTGGTTCAAAATCCAAATCTAGGCTACGCCGCACCATGTTAAATATTTCATTAACAGTAGTTTGACGTCCAGTACCGACGTTATAAGTATCATTTTTGTCGCTTTGAAAAACACATAAATTAGCTGCCACCACATCACCCACATAAACAAAATCACGCGTTTGATGCCCCTCGCCATGAATCATGATTGGTTCACCGGCCAACATCTTTTCTGCAAAAATAGCCACTACGCCTGCTTCTCCCTTACTATTTTGTCTTGGGCCATAAACATTAGCATATCGTGTAATACCATAACTCAGCCCTTTTTGTTCAAAATAAAAACGAACATAATTTTCAACTGCTAATTTTGCAATCCCATAAGGTGAAAGCGGAGTGCAAGGATAATCTTCTGGCGTTGGAATTGTTTCCGCCTCGCCATAAAGCGCCCCACCCGTGGACGAAAACATAATTTTTTTAACACCATGCTCTACGCAGTTATCAAGCACATTTAAACTTCCGATGATGTTAACGTCCGCATCAAAAATTGGATCATCAACCGAACGATTGACATTAATTTGTGCTGCGAAATGAAAAACATAATCAGGTTTTTCTTTAGCAAAAACTTCAGCCAGTTCTGCATCACGGATATCAACTTTGTAAAAAACTAAACTTTCTGGCAAATTTTCTTGTTGACCAGTCGAAAGATCATCCACCACGACAACTTTGTAGCCTTCTTTAATCAACAGATCAACTTGGTGTGAGCCGATAAACCCAGCTCCACCGGTTACGAGGATTTTCCCTTTGCTCATATAATTACAAATTACTAATCAGCTACGAATCTACGGGTAATCGGGTACGTGCAGGTCGCGACCTGCACGTACCGTTGATTGTCGTCTGCGTACGTGTAAGTCGCGACTTACACGTACCGACACAAAATTATTTACTGGCTCGCCTTCCATTGTTCGAATGGAACTAGCCCCTCAATTTTAAACTCACGATTGGCTTGTTCCTGAATTATTGGATGCTGATTTTGTCGCCACAAATAAACAAAAACGAATGAAAGACAGATCAGAATCAATATCAAGAAAGACAAAAATATATAGCGCATATTATTTAACTTGCGACCGCAAATAACTTTCGATGAACGGCATTAATTCCCCATTCAAAACTTCATCAACATTCGTAGCTTCAAAATCAGTTCTATGGTCTTTCACTAATTTATAAGGGTGGACAACATAAGAACGCGCTTGATTACCCCAAGCCGCTTCAGTATATTCACCGCGCAAACGCGCCCGTTCTTCTTCCACTTCTGTTTGATAATATCGTTGCAATTTTGTTTTTAAAACACGCATGGCTCTTTCTTTGTTTTGCGCTTGTGAACGTTCATTTTGACAAGTGACAACGATATTCGTCGGAATATGTGTAATGCGCACCGCAGAATCTGTTGTATTTACACTTTGCCCGCCAGCCCCACCAGACCGAAAAACATCGATGCGTAATTCTTCCGGCTTCACATCCATTTCCACACTATCTGGTAAATATGGCAAAACTTCAACCAGCGCAAAAGAAGTATGACGCAACTTTTCCGCATCATAGGGCGAAATACGCACGAGTCGATGAACTCCGCCTTCAGATTTCAAGTATCCATAAGCGTGTTTGCCTGTCACTTCAAAAAGAACACTCTTAATACCAGCTTCTCCACCGTACGAAGTATTAATAATAGCTGTTTTCCAACCTTGTTTTTCGCAAAAACGCAGATACATGCGCAATAACATTTCAGCCCAATCTTGAGCGTCGGTTCCACCCGCGCCAGCATGGATAGCAATAATCGCATCTTCAGCATCGTATTCACCAGAGAACAAAAGACTGAATTCTTCCTCAGCAAAAACTTTTTCTAGACGCTCGATTTGTTTTTCTACGTCCGCACTTAAATTAACTGATTGATCTTCTTTATCAATTTCAGTAATTTCTAATAAATCTTTCAATTCTTTTTTTATTTTACTCCAAAGGTTCACTTCAACTTCTAGCTCGCTCGCTCGACGTGCAATCATGGCTGCCTTTTCCTGATTATCCCAAAATCCCGGTGCACTCATTTCATTTTGCAGTTTAATAATTTCTTGACGCTTCTCATCAATCTTAAGCAGTTGCCAGGCCGTTTGTAAACGGTCGCGCAAGGCTGCAATGCGATTAATAAGATCTTGCATATTATTTTGTTCTTTCAGCTAGTTTAACTGTGATTGTTTTTTCTTCCTTATCACGCGCATATTTGACTGTTATTTCGTCGCCAGGAACATATTTATTAACTTCTTGTAGTAGCGGATGTTCTAAATCAATCTTAACACCATTTACTTCTAAAATAATATCTTTTTCTTGTAAACCTGCAGCCGCAGCGGGGCTATCTGGAACAATAGCAGTTTCGTCTGCATCGTTACCGCTTAGGATTAAAGCACCGTATGTATAATTTAAACCCTTTTCTGTCGCAATGGCATCATCAATTTGCACGTAACGTACTCCAATCCAAGGACGTACAATTCTGCCAAACTTTTTCACGCTTTCAATAACACTTCTAGCTTGATTTATGGGGATAGCAAAACTAATGGATTGCCCTTGTTGAGAAATAGCGGTATTAATACCAATCACTTGTCCAAAAAGATTCAACAATGGACCGCCAGAATTACCTGGATTAATAGCAGCATCTGTTTGGATGGCGCCATCGATTATCTCGGCTCCGCTATTATAATCCCCTGCAGTTATACGACGATCGATTCCGCTAATAATGCCGCGCGTAACTGTATTTCTAAATTCACTAAACGTATTTCCAATGGCAATCACAGTTTGTCCCAATTCGATATTATCAGAATCACCTAAATCAACTACCGGTAAATTAGTAGCTTCGATTTTCAAAAGAGCCAAATCACTCACAACATCGCGAGCAATAATTTTGGCAGGATATTTTTCCGAGCTATTTAAAATTACCGTGTATTCAGCGGTTTCATCGAAAACAACGTGTTTGTTCGTGACAATTAATCCGTCGCTCGAGACAATAAAACCTGTTCCCCCACCAATTTCTTGCGTTTGTTTGGCCTCTGGTTTTAAAGTAATTCCATTATTTTCTAAACCAACAATATCTGGACCGGTTTGGTTATAAATATTTTCTAACGCTTTGCTAACTACAATGCTCACAACCGAAGGTGCTACTTTTTTAACTGTATTAATTGTAGCCGCGTCTTCTTGGTAAATTCCATCTTTATTTAATGACCCATTGTAATTACTCGAAACACCTAAAAATTCTTGGCCCCAAGAACGATTCATTAGATAGGGACGTAAAAACAGAGACCCCAAAGCCCCACCCAAAGCGCCAACGAATAAACTGATAATTATAATTAGAGCTAAATAACCACGTAATTCTTTTTTTTGCATATTTTGGGTTACGAATAATTTTTTATTTTGGTGTTACGAATTACTACTTAACTCCGACATGTATCATGTAACATGTATCACGTTTTTACTACATGATATATGATACATGACAAATCCTAACTACTTGCTTTGTTGTTTACTTGTTTATTTGCTTACTTGTTTACTTGTGTATAAATAAAACACTCTGCGAAACGCAAAGTGTTTGATAAAATCATTTCTTTAATAAATCCAGGACATTATTGTAAACTGCGCCACCACCAGTAGCTGAATTAAATTCACGCATCATACTCTCGTAAACCTTGATGGTCTCGCGCAAATAAGGGATGGCAAAGAAAATTGCTAAGAACAGTGGTACAATAATCAAAATCAATTTCAGGATATTCATGATGTGCTGCATGAGAATATAACGTTTTATTTTCATGAGCATCCGGTGCGTTTCTTTACTATACTCTAAATTTTTTTGTAGAAGCTGTTTTATTTCCTCCTCATGCATATAAAATTAGCGAACACGACAAACTTTAAACCAATCTTTAAATGTTTGCATTATTTCGGTTAGTTGTTTTTTGGTATATGTGACTTTACTTAAAAATTCGGGGTCGACTAAAGCACCCGCTGGACGGAATTGTTGTAAAAAATATTTGTCTGCGCCCTTAATTTGACGCGCCATCGCTACAATATCATTTTCTGAATGTAAGGCCGGTAAAACCGTGGAACGAAACTCATACGGGATTCTACCTTCCTTTATCATTAAAACACTTTCTTTAACTTTTTCCAAGTCTGAATCGCGAGTAACAACCTTTAAATATTTTTTCCAAGGGGCTTTAATGTCCATGGCAATATAATCAATTAAACCTTTATCAATAAGCTTTTTTATAACCTGCGGACGATGACCGTTGGTGTCGAGTTTCACTGCATAGCCCAGATGTTTTATTCTTTTGATAAAATCCAACAGATCATTTTGTAATGTCGGCTCTCCACCAGTAATGCAAACACCATCAACTAAATCTTTACGACTTTTTAAAAATTCAAAAATCGTTTCTTCGGGAATAACTTTTGCGATACCTTTTACAATTTCTGGGTTATGACAAAAAGAGCAGCGATAATTGCATCCAATAGTGAATATGGTCGCTGCTATTTTACCAGGGTAATCGACTAAAGTCGTTTTTTGTAAACCGCCAATGAGCATATATTCGGGCGTTTATCTGCGTCGAATATTAAAAATCTAATTTAAAGCCTTATCGTATGTTTTGCGATCGCTAAATTCTTCACGTTTGCCCTTATTCCAACGATGGATTGGGCTTAAATAACCAACGACGCGAGAATACACTTCACACTTTTGACGCTCCATTTTTTGTGCTGTCATATTTTTATTAGTATTAAGGGAAAAGGGATGTGGGATATGGGTTTTCGCTTACCCCTGACCCCATAATGCTTACCCCAAATAATTTTTATTTTAATTTAATATTTGTTTTTTAATATTTTTAATAGCTTCGTCGGTGTAACCCATTTCTTCGTCGCAATAAGGACAATATTCATGTTCGCCTTCGATATAACCATGTTGAGGGCAAACGCTGAACGTTGGAGTAATGGTAAAATATGGCAACTTGAAATTTTCAGCAATCTTTTTTACTAAAGCCTTAGTGCTTTCTGCAGACGGCATACGTTCACCAATAAAACCATGTAAAACTGTTCCGCCAGTGTAACGAGTTTGCAAATCGTCTTGTAAACGTAAAGCTTCAAAAATATCATCTGTGTAGCCGACTGGCAGTTGGGTAGAGTTTGTATAATATGGAGCCGCATCGCGAGCCACCACCGCCTCTTGGTTAGCCACAATAATATCTGGAAATTTTTCTTTATCTAAACGAGCAAATCGGTATGCCGTACCTTCGGCTGGTGTGGCTTCTAAATTGAAAAGTTCATTATTTTCATTTTGATAATCCATACAACGTTCGCGCATAAAGTCTAAAACTTCACGGGCAAACTTATGACCTTCGGGTTCAGCAATATTTACTTTTAAAAGATTTAAACATGCTTCGTTCATGCCATTTAAACCAATGGTATTAAAATGGTTTTTCCAATATTCACCAAAACGTTCTTTAATAGTGCTCAAATAATGTCTGGAATATGGATAAAGGCCACCTTCGGTAAAACGTTCGAGCGCATTACGCTTGATTTTTAAACTAGTTCTGGCTAAATCCATTAATGTTTTCAAACGTTCTAAAAATTCTTCCTTACTTTTTGATAAATAGCCCAAGCGCGCCATGTTGACTGTCACAACGCCAATAGAACCAGTGAGCGGATTAGCACCGAATAAACCACCGCCACGACGGCGTAATTCGCGATTGTCCAGACGCAAACGGCAACACATGCTGCGGGCGTCTTCTGGACTCATGTCGCTATTAATAAAGTTTGAGAAATATGGGATGCCGTACTTAGCCGTCATTTCCATTATTTTGTTGATAATCGGCGCATCCCAATCCCAATCTTTAGTGACATTATAGGTTGGAATTGGCCAGCTCAAAACGCGTCCTTTTCTGTCGCCTTCCGTCATAACCTCAATAAAAGCTGTATTAAACATGTCCATTTCTTTTTGAAAATCACCATAAACTTCTGTTTGTGGTTCCCCACCACGCAAAACAGCTTCTTTTGCGATGTTTGATGGAACAAATAAATCGAGAGTTACATTTGTAAAAGGTGTTTGGAAACCAACACGTGTTGGCACATTGATATTGAACAAAAACATTTGTACTTGTTGTTTGACTTCATCGTAAGTCAAATTATCATAACGGATAAATGGCGCCACATAAGTATCTAAGCTGGAAACTGCTTGTGCACCAGCAGCTTCACCCTGTAAAGTATAGAAGAAATTAACCAGTTGACTAAGAGCAGTTGTAAAATGTTTGGGTGGTTTGCTTTCAACTTTTCCACGAACACCGCCAAAACCACGTAATAATAAATCTTTAAAATCCCAACCGCAACAATATGGAGCTAAAAGTTGTAAATCGTGGATGTGGAAATCGCCGCTAATATGAGCTTCGCGAATATCTGGTGAATAAACCTTATTTAACCAATAATTGGTGCTGATGCTTGAAGCGACATAATTATTCAAACCTTGCAATGAATAATCCATGTTACTATTTTCCTTAACTTTCCAATCGAGTTGGCTTAAATAACTTTCCATGAGCTCATCGGAATTGATCATGCTTTGGATATCGCGCATTTTGGTATGCTGATCGCGATACACAATGAAAGCCTTAGCCACTTTTATTAAACGTTCTTCAATTAAGACTTCTTCCACAAGATCTTGAATTTCTTCAACAGCTGGGATGGAACGTTCGTGAAATTTTTTATTTAGAAGTTCAACCACACGATCTGAAAGTTTATCTGCTCTTTCTTGATCTGGTTCACCGCAGGCGCGCATGGATTTAAAAATAGCTTCAGCGATTTTTTCTTGTTCAAAATCAACAATGCGGTCGTCGCGTTTGCGAATCTGGATAATTTTGTTAGCAGTATACACCATAGAATATTTAATAATTTCCCCCTCCAGGTTTGTTAAAATCTTCGTAGAGACTAAAAAAATAGCCCCTAAAAAACTTGCTTTGCAGCGAATTTCTTGTCTCTATTGTACCTCATTTTTAGGGGTCGTAGCAACTTCCTAAATTTGTAAATTTAAAAGGCTAAATTGACGTTAGATTATGTGTCGACAAACACTTTTTTTGAGATAAAATTTTTGACTGTGGATAAGTGAAAAAAGCAAATTCCTTAGCTATAATCAAGAAAGCAAAAAAGCAAGAAAACAACTGCTTTAGATTTGTCATAGAACATAGATCATGGATCAAAATTTACTAGTCCCTAGTCTCTAGTCACAAAGCAATAATTCGTAACTTCGATATAAAATGTGTTATTCGTAACAAAAAAACACCGCACACAGAATGATCTGCATGCGGCTTAAGTACTTCTCAGGCTTGTGCCACCTGCTGAAGGATCACCTCACCGATTTGCTCGTTCTTCTCGACGACCTGGACGACGATTTTCAACATGCACCGTCGAAGAGCGTTCGCAACCTCAGCACCAGTTACCTTGGTCAAGTCGCACATGATGGTCGCAACCGGCAACTTCTCTTGCGCAACATCGAACTGTGCCACGAGTTGAAGCAAGACCTGGTCCGCAGTGTCTGCACCCAACTGCCAGTCGGTCACGATCACGTCGGGTTTGAAACCCTTGATGATGAAACGTGCCGCATCGAGATCCTCGCATCCATGGACCTCGTTTCCTCCGCCACCCTGACCGAGGAAACGAACCAAAGCGCGGAGCTGTTCGAAGTCACTGCAAAAAACCAAGATTTTTTTCATTCTTTTCCTACTTTCAGGCTTGTGCCTGTTGCTGAGCGAATTTGACCAGAGACGCCACGAGTGCCTCCTCGGGTTGCACGATGAACGTCACGTCGAACGATTTCAGAACCGACACGACGATCAGTCCCAACTCAGGCTCGGGTGTAGCGAAGATGGCGAGAGGCAGATTCTTGCCCTGCGATTGCACTCCACGCAAATGGAAGAGAACTTCACGCGACCAGGCATTAATCTGCCGCGCTTCACCACCAGGCACCGCGGATGATTCCACGCAAGCCGCAACTACGGCCACGGTAGGTTCCCACCCAATGACAGCAGTCAAGACTTCAGCAAAGAGAATAGCAGACCTTGCACGACACGTTGGGCGAGAGCTTCAGGCTCTTGACGAGCTTATAGAACCGCAACGGGAAAGGCGCAAAGAA
This sequence comes from Parcubacteria group bacterium GW2011_GWA2_40_23, assembly GCA_000996245.1. Lineage (GTDB taxonomy): Bacteria > Patescibacteriota > Patescibacteriia > UBA11705 > JABHMO01 > GWC2-39-14. The sequence continues at coordinate 21,349 of LBYP01000007.1, forward strand.
CAAGATTCTTACTTCTTTCATTGTCTCCTACCTTCAGGCTTGCGCCAAGCGCAGGATCGCGTTGGTAAAACCTGCTGCTTTATAGATACAGGTCGCACCCTGAAGTCCAGCTTCGTCATCGACCATTTTCCGATTCAGTCCGTTGAACGGCAGGAGCCAAGCGTACTTCACGGGAAATGTTGCACTCTGCTGCAACCGGAACTGCGTCGGAATCATGATCGCACCGATCCCGTCGAACATCCAGTCGATGACCACGAGTGCCGGCGTTTCACGCTTCAGCGTAGCCATGGCCTCGTCGTAGGTCTCGGGCGCGAACACGGTGAAGGAAAACCCTTCCAAGGTCTCCTTGATCATCCGACGAAGACCAGCTCCGTCTGTCAGAACCATGATGACACTGTTAACCATGACACACCTAGTATCTATTTCTTGGCTAGAGGTTAACACAGAAGCTTAGTTTTGTCAACACAAAAGCTCCCGTATTACCGAGAGCCTGTTATCCTAAATTCTTATTCTAATTTCTTTGACTTAATTCTTGTTTCATCATAGTTCATAGAACATAGAGCATGGATCAAAAAGTTGGGTTAAGCATTAAGGTGTATGGGGTAAGGGGCAGACTAATTATTCCATAACCCTTATACCTTTTTCCTTAATACTTTCATTACATCATTTTTCTACGTATAAAAGCCGGGATCTCCAAATCTTCATCATCCCCTGCAGTCGCTGTACCAGGATTAACTACCATATCTTCTGGACGAATTTTATCTGGGTCTTCTTGCTTTGGTTCTAAAGTACTTTGTTCTAATCTTTTGGCATCAAAGTCAATATTCGGTTCTGGACGTCTGTCCATCAGTGAATCTCTGGCTGAACCTGAAGAAGCCGATGAAGCTGTTGGAGCTGATTGAGTCGACACAGGAACATCTTTTTTAATTGGAGCAAAATAATTTGGAGTAGATGGTTGCATGGCATTCACACGTAATAAATGACTCTGCACACCAGGTTGATCAAAACCAGTGGCCACCACCGTTATTTTAATTCTATCTTTTAAATTATCATCAACAACTGCGCCAAAAATAATGCGCGCATCACTATCGACTGATTCAGTAATTGTTTTTGCAGCTTCACTCACTTCGTACATGGTTAAATCTGGGCCACCAGTAATTGTGAAAAGAATTCCTTTAGCTCCTTCAATTGAAACTTCCAAAAGAGGACTGGCAATGGCAGCCTTAGCGGCTTCAATAGCACGATTGTCGCCGGCTGATTCGCCCATGCCCATGAGTGCTGAACCACTATTTTCCATAATAGTTTTAACATCAGCAAAGTCGACGTTGATTAAACCGGGGAGTGTAATCAATTCTGAAATTCCTTGAACACCTTGGCGCAAAACTTCATCAACCACACCAAAGGCTTCAATGAGTGGAGTTTTTTTATCAATAATCTGCCAAATACGATCGTTAGGAATTGTAATTAAGGTATCTACTTTACTAGCTAATTCTTTTAAGCCTTCTTCAGCAATACGTTTGCGTGGGCCACCTTCAAATGAAAATGGTTTTGTAACTACGGCGATTGTTAAAGCGCCCAACTCTTTGGCGATTTCTGCAACTTTTGGACCAGCACCAGTTCCAGTTCCGCCACCAGTACCATAAGTGATAAAAACCATGTCAGCACCCTTTAGCATTTCGCGAATTTCATTTTGAGATTCTTCCGCGGCTTTGCGGCCAACAGCAGGGTTCATACCAGCACCCAGACCACGAGTAGTGCTCTTGCCAATGTGGATTTTCTCGGGCGCTAAATTGGCCTGAAGAGATTGTAAATCAGTATTTAGAGAAATAAATTCAACGCCTTTAATATGGGCTTGAATCATGCGGTTAATGGCTGAATTTCCGCCACCACCCACACCAACGACTTTAATTTTGGCGAAAGTTTGTATCTCTGGTTTGACTTCTGGCATATTTCTTTGTGTTATTCATTCCCCCTCCAATTTATAAAATATATATCATGAAATTAAATGCTTGAACCAACCCTTAACTTTATTTGCCGCATCTTTAACTGAACCCAGTTTATGTGCAAAGTTAAATTTGTTACCGCCTTTTTCGCTAATAACACCATAGCCCCACATAACTAGACCTAAGGCAGTTGAAAAAGAAACATCATTTACTTTATCGACAGCGGTATTAAACCTTTTATTGTTGCCAATTGAAACCGGCAACATAGTTTTCTTTTTACCAACCTCGATCATGCCATTCAATTTTGAACCACCACCGATCAAAACAACGCCAGCTGGCAAAAGACCTGAACGATTTATTTTTTGTAATTCTTGATCTATTTTTTGAAAAATTTCTTCAACCCGTGCTTCTATGATTTCCGCAATATATTTCTTGGAAAAAGTTTGGTCTTCTCCACCGTAATCCCGGAGGTTAACCTCATCATCTTTATTAAATTCTTTGACTAAAGCGCTACCAATATCTAATTTGATTCTCTCGGCCACATCTAATGAGGTTTGTAATCCGATCGCCAAATCAGCTGTAATATGATCTGCACCAAGAGGTAAAATAGCGACGTGAATAACATCCCCTTCTTCAAAAACAATCAATTTTGTGGTGGCAGCACCGATGTCGACTAGAGCCACGCCCAATTCCTTTTGACGTACAGAAAGGACTGCCTCGCTGGCCGCTAAAACTGACAAAACTAAATCATTAATGTCTAGTCCTGTACGATAAATACTCTTTGTTAAATTTTTAATTTGGGAACTTAACCCTCGAATAACTTGCGTTGTAACTTCCAAACGGATGCCGCTCATGCCAATAGGATCTTTAACTCCCGATTGATTATCAATAGAAAATGATTTTGGGATAACATGCAAAACTTCGTAGTTAACTGGTGCGGCAACCGCACGTGCAGCTTCGATAACGCGACCCACATCATTCTCTTGAATTTCTCCATTGGTTCTGGCAATGGCAATAACACCATTACTCTCTTGCGAACTGATATGAACTCCGCCTATACCAACCCAAACATTTTCTATGGGTAAACCAATCATGCGTTCAGCTTTTTCTAAACAAGCAGAGATACTAGAAACAGTGTCTTCGATACTTACAACTGAGCCCTTGTTCATACCCAAAGCAGGGACCTCAATTACACCAATTACATTTAATTGTTCATTATCATTATTTTTTGCTAATTGGCCTACAACCACACGTATGCTGGATGAGCCAATGTCTAAACCGGCGAGGATGTTTTCTGCCATAATATTTTTATTTTCTCATCTATAATTATAGTATAAAATTTTCAATTCTCCAAGGAATTATTTTTTGGAGCAAAAAGACCCTATTTAAGGTCTTTTTCGTTCCTTTTGCACAATTTATGAGTTCAGTTGTAAATAAGGCAAGAAAATGATTAAACCTAAAATAAGAGCAGCTACAGACGCCACAAGAACCATACCAGACATAATATCTTTTATCTCCCCTACGTATGGGTGTAAGCGTGGTTTAAACAGATCTACCAATCTTTCAAAAACAGTATTCAGCATTTCTAAAATAAAAATGAGTGCAATCATCAGAACTATAATCGTCCATTGCCAAGCTTTGATTTGAAAATAAAAACCAAAAAAAGCTACAAACAACGCAGCTAGTAAATGAATCTTAAAATTTTGTTCTGTACGAATTAAAGAAGCTAAACCAGCAAAGGCATGTTTAAAGCTTTTAAATAGTCGCATTATTTTAAGCATAAAATTTATTTAAAATCGTTTCTTCTAATGTTTCCATTGCAACGGCTTCTTCTTCTTTAACATGATCATAACCAGACAAATGTAGATAGCCATGGAGAGCTAAACGCAAAACTTCTTTTTCAAAACTATGTTTGAATTCTTTCGCCTGTGACTCGGCTCGTTTACCACAAATTATAATTTCACCAAGATCAGCAGATTTTTGATCATCTTCGAAAGACAAAACATCTGTCACCGCATCTTTGTGCCTATATATTTTGTTCAGCTTCTTAATTTGAGGTGCTGAGACGAACGCTAAAGAAATATTTTTCTGACCTTTTTGTTTAATATTCTTTTGAGCTAACTCAAGCAATGAAACAATCTTTTTTCTAGAAACACGAAAAACAGTCTGATTGTTTATTTCCAGAACTATCATACTATGGTTGTTGCGGTTTGATTAAACTAGCTAAGTCACCCGTGCAGTTTTCAACAGCCGTTAACCCAACCTCGAAACCCTTGGTCGGATCATATTTACATCTCATGGTTTTTCCGGCCCAAGTAGCATCTGAAATCTTAGTGAAACGAGCCGCATAAACGCAGTCTGTTCCTTCTTTGCCGCTGGCACTAACTTCGTAAGTTAAATTATCTGTTAGTTTAAAAATTCCCAACCCTGCTTCGCAAGCAGTAAATGAATCGTAAAAACAGGTTTTGCTACCACAAGTAAATTCACTGACTACTTTTGTATTATCAACAACTTCTTTGACATTTAAAGATTGCATGATACTTGAAAAATCTATGGCCGGCGCAGCTTTTTCAATGGGAATGAACTCAAAGCCATTAACCATCATGGCAAAAAGACCAGGAAAACTAGCTTCTTCATTTAAACCAATATTGTAGTTTATAATGAAAACCTTATCAGTGCTGGCAACATAAGCCGTAAAACCATCAGGACTTTCCAAGACCATTACTTTTTTATAATTTTGATATTTCTTTAATTGTGTTGCAGTAACTGTTGGAGCTTTCTCCAAATACCAATCATCAAGGGTTTGTGATGTCCCCTTAGTATCAACAAAAACGTTGACGAACTCATTTCCCTTAGAAGTGAACATGACTTCTGACGGGTCGTTTACATTAAGTGGACTAGCCAACCAAGTTTTTGGATATAATAATTTATAACCATAATTTGTATTCTCGTAAGAAGCTGCAAAAGCTGAATCATTTAAGCGGACACTACCTGGTTTTAACGGGTCATAAAAATTTTTCATTTCGTCACCATCGCGATAAGTGTCTTTATCAGTGTCATTAATATTCTGGTCGGTTCCAATAATAGCTTCTTCGGCATCAGTTAACCCATCTTTGTCCTTATCCAAACTAGCCATAAGAGCTAAAGAAACCTCACTAAGTTTGCTCGGATCAAAATTTAGAACGTCAGTAGCTGGTTGGTCTGCTGGCATGTCAACTGGAGGTGGGACATCTGTGTCTACCACTGCTGGTTGATCGGTAACAGCGGGCTGATCTACAACAACAGCTGGTTGTTCAACATTAACCACATTTTGATTATTAGTTGGTGTTTGATAACTAGCATAGAGTAAATAAGCAGAAACACCCACAACAATAACTAAGACTATAACAATAGCAATGTTTAAAAGTTTTTTTCTACCACCAGAAGCTGGGGCCATTTGGCCGGAAGATTGCATGGTTGGTTGTACAGCTTTAGCGATATTACCTGTTTTGCCACCAGTGTAATAATCCATGGGCATGGTATGGATCTCTTCTGATCCAGTCGAAGGGGCTGCAGGTGCAGGCTGAGGTGGAGTTGCCGGTATGGCTGGCGCTGGTGTATTAGATTGTGGAGCTACATCGTCAAACATAGAATATTAGGTTATTGTTTTGTTTTTAAATTATTCAAGGCCTCATTGAAATTTAGTAACTGGCCAGCGCCCTTAGGATTATAACCGCCCTTTACTTCTTCCCCATCCAAATAACCATCACCGTCTGTATCTGATGCTAAAGGATCGGTTAAAAATATTTTAACTTCATCATAATCTGAAAGATCATCATTATCTGTATCAGCTTTGTTGGGATTGGTCTGCAAGGTTGTTTCTTCCTGGAGCGACAATCCATCGTTATCAGCGTCATCAATTGCTGGGACATCAGTTTGAGTTTCGACTTCTGGGGTTATTATTTGCGGGACTATAACTTCTTCTTGTGTATCAGGATAAGGAACAACAGGTGTATCAATTGGTGTTTTTTGGAATAAACCAAATTGCTTAATCATGACGTAAATTACAATACTCAGTATAGCGACAATTAAAATTAAACCAACTATAAACCAAATCTTTTTTGTCTTTGTGCCAGCTTCAACAGTTAGTGGTTTTGTAGCCTCTAGCGCGGAATTACTATACAAAAGATTACTTCCCTGATTTTGATTTTTAGGAGTTTTATCAACTGAAGAAAAAATGTCTTCGATTTGATTGTCGGGTGTGGGCATATTAGTAGTTTTCTTCTAGGGTTACGTCCTGTGTTAATGGTGGCAAGGCAGCAATAACACTCATTAAACTCTCCAACTTCGGTTTTATTGAATCAACAGTCCCCTGTAACCAAATTCCACGGTGCTTAGAGTTAACTTTATTGCTATACATACTATACAATTCATATAAGCACTGATCATCTCCCGCTGCTTCTGCTGCACACTTGGATAGGTCTGGTTCTGCTGTTAATTCACCGTCTTTTCTCACATAAATAAAGTGTATTGGCATTTCATATGTATTAGCTGTCGTTGTTGAAGTTACTATTTTTTGATAGGCTAGATTCTCACTTCGGAAATAACCATCTTCCGCATCAGTTATAATAAAATATACAAGAGCCTTAAAATTATAACTTGAAGTCTCATATAAAGTTACAACATCATTTAAATACTCATTAATATGCCCAGGCATATTTGATGCAGCCATGTAGGCATATGGGGAACTACAAATGTCTTCGTCCGAAGCTACACACATATTACCTGTTGAACATTCATTTGAAGCACACTCATTGTCAGTTGTACAAGCCTGGAAAGGACACTTTTTTTCATCACCACAAGCATATGTTGCATCACAACCGTTAGTACCTGCATTAACACATGCAAGCCAACCAGGCTTACAAGTTAGCCATTTTAAAAACTTGGCAGCATCATTGCTTGGCGTTAAAAACTTTTCAGACTGCAATCCTACGTCATCTCTAGAATTGCTTAATACATAGTAAGCCTTGTTACCAAAAACTTCATGTAAGCCTTTTATATTGGTTCCTGTTTCATGAACGCCGTCAATAATGGTTTTTATCATTATTTTATGAATGTATTCTGGATCATTTTTTTTATTCCCACCAGACATCGAAATACTACTATCAACAAAAAAAGCAAACAAGATATTTCCTTCACTATCGTCATTAGCTTCAGTACAACCCACAGTATCTGGCGGTGTCCAAGTAGCAGAAGCACTTATACACGCTGCTTGAGTAGTGTGTACCGGCTTTGAGCAACAACCAGCAAAATCACAAGTGTTATCACCATCATTATCAACACCATCGCTACATTGAGGTGGCCAAAACTCATCATTATCAAAAGCAGAGGTACAACTTGGATCTGCAGGCTTCCAATCGCGAGCATCGCAATCAGCTTGTGTATCGATAGTTGCATTTGAACAACAACCGTCGACATCACAAGTACCGTCACTATCATTATCAGTATTATCTTTACACATTGACAAATAATCTTCTGCAGGATCATCAGGACCGGTACAACCAGGATCATTTGGATAATCTGTTTTGCCATTTACATCATTATCAACACCATCACTGCAAGCTTTGGGAGCGGTTGGTGCAACAACCACCTCTGGTGGAGCAACTTGAAGTTGATCCCAGCCAGTGCCAGAAGATTCAACTACAGGAACATATCTATAATTTAATGTTGGAATTTCGTAGAAATATCTAATTCTAAATTGGCTTTGAGTTGCATCTGCACCATTAGCTTCATAGGTATAAGTAAAGTTTTTAATATTATCGGTTGCTGTTTTGCTCTTGTTGTAATAACTGTATAAATTAGCAAAAGTCAGGGTAGAGCTGTTATAACAAGCCTTAGAATCATAACCACCGGAGCTTGAGCAATCGATGCAAGCAACACCTGGAAGAATACATTGTTGAGTACTAGAACAAGCTAATATATTACCAGATGAATCAGCTCCACAATCAACCGTCTGAGTAGTAGAAGAGATACAGCCAGCGTCATCTTTTTTGCAGGCAACACCAGTGGCAGTAGTATATTTATAAGTCGGTGGAACATTATACAAAGCATTTATCGGATCAATTGGCATATCCAGACCTAACTCTGTTTTAAAAGTAGTCTTCCAGGAATCCCAAACACTATTGGTATTATGGCGTTGCAAAGTACCGGCCTCTAATTGTGGTACTTTCCCACCATGTTGTGATTTATAAACATTGACATATTCCTGCATCAAAACAAAATCCTGCAAACGCTGCGTATCGCGAATAAGTTTAATTTTACTGATAGTTCCACTATCGAGCTCATTCATGTTGAACTTTAAGAACTGAACAAGCTGACCAAAAATATTTTGAGTGGCGGGGTTAGCGCCTTGAGAATAACTCAAAAGATAAATATTATTCCAAACATTAGAACCATTAATATTCGAAGCCGAAACATAGAGAGTGCGACCATCTTGGACACCAGCATAACAAAATTCACCAAAACTATCTGTCAAACAATCTGAGTTGATAATTGGCACGCTACTGGCTGGGTTTGGTACATTGCGCGCGTACCACAAACTTGGTGGCAAACCCTCCGGATTTTCATAAATGCGTAATGAAATAGCATCGGGTGCATTATCATTAGTGGTTGCATAATCATTATCTGTTTTACGGACAAAGAAATATTGTGCAAACAAGGCTGGCTCTTCCCAACCATCTGTTGCTGAAGTACATTTTGGATCATGAGAATCGATTAAACCATTATTATCATCATCAATACCATTATTACATTGATTTTGTGTGTCCACATTTAATTCCTGCCAACCAGAGTTATCGCCATAGAAAATTCCCTTAGATTTAGCGACATCAGTGATATTAATGTATTTAAATCTTAAAGGAACACCCCCATGATCTTGAATACACTGTGAAGAAATACTACAAATACAATCTGTACTTGGCGTAGTACAGGCCTCCCCACTAGCAAGAGTACAAGAAGCAGAATAATCAGCGGTACAATTAACTGTTCCGGGAACAGTAGAATTAAAATCCCAAGCAGCTTTCAGCCCTGTTTCTGGATTTGTATTTATTTGTTCTGGCGTTTTTGCACCCGCCCAAACACGGAAATCATCCATATAACCACCAAATGAAACTAGAGGAACCTTTGTCTTACCTAAACCCCCAATAAAAAGTTTATCATAGTCAGCTCCGGCCTCATCTTTTTCGCTAATACAAACACAACCCGGATCATTCTTTGCGCAACTTGAACCATCAGACTTAATACAAGTATCTTGTCTTGGCCAAACAAACATAGGAGCAGTTTGATTCTCCAGTGTTTTGGCCCCGGTACAACTAGCAGCAGCTAGATCGCATTGCATTTTACCGTTAATGAAAAGCGCTGCGATTCCACTTCTATGGGATAAAAGTATTTGATTGAAACCATTATTCAGCAAACCATCGGCTGCCTCGACACCTTTATATATAGCCGTCTTCCCGGGATATTTGATTTCAAAGACAACTGAACGTTTAATATTTGCCACAGTACAAGCGCCACATTGCTCGCGCGTCTTGAGGCCGCTCATAACATCGCTCCAGCATGCTGGGTCAGCAGAGCACCAACTGCGCACCCCTAACTGGACATGCGCTTGATTAGGAACACTCTTTAGTCCATCAGGATCTGCGGATGTTGTTAAATTTTTATAAAATATACGGACATAGCGGTCTTGCGGTAAATCATCATTATAAACCCAAGTAGAAATAGTCCAACCCTTTGTATAATCATTCATTATAGGGTTCAAATCTTCATGAGCTTCTACATAATCATAATTACGATCGAAGTAAATTCCGAAACGTGGGTTTGGGTTAACTTCTGTAAAAGCACCGGTCATTAAACCAACAAGTGGTAAATCATCGGATAAATCTTTATCTTTGCCAAAATCACGACAATAGAACAAGCCAGCGTTGAATTCTTTTTCAACTAAATAACTTGGCATCAATTGTCCATTATTAGTCAGCTCAAGTTTAAGATCTAACTTTTTGTGTGTTATAGCTTCGCCCGAATTATATTGATATTCTGGTGGGATAGATCTATTAAAACTATTGTAAACATCACCAAACCAAGGGTTATCGCAAATAAATACTTTAATATTGCCGACCCCAGTGTATGTGGCACCGGTAGTTGACTCTTCTCCGGGGCTATACGAACAATAACAATTTGCAGTACCATAAGTGCAACTAGCACCACTGCCGTTAGTACAAACTTGACCAAGAGCGTCTTCACTAATAGTCGCTGTTGCTTTTATTTGTCCTTGACCATTCTTTGTTTGAGTCACAACATCCGCTGCAGTTCCGCTTGGATTAACAATTTGAGCCAGTGCAGTGTCAGTTGACTCCCAATTCCAATCCCAATTGTAAACACCAGGCATTGGGAAAATTTCATTAATGCCACTCTTAGCGTAAGCAGTGTAGGCAAATGACTGGCCCGATTTCATGACAAACAAATCGGCTGGTGAAACAACGACATTGTCGAGACGGCAAGCTTCAGCACCGGTGGTAAATTCAATGATGGCTGGATTCGGCGTTATGGTTCTATTACATTTATTTTTTAAATTCTTTAAAACAATCCCATATCTTGTGTCCGGCAATAATAATTCTTTAGGGATAGCGCGCATTTCGATTCCACTAGTTGTTTGTTTAAGCTCCATAGTCATTTCTGGTCCTACACAAAACTTTAGGGGATCAGCCAAACCAACTTTAAATAATAACGAACGAACAAATTCCTTTGCTTTTTCATAACCATTAACAAACCAATTTATTGTCGTGTTTTGAGTTAAATATCCTGGTGCAGGATTACTTATTTCGCCTCTGACACAAGTAGCGGCACGGTAATAAAAGAAAAGGCTATTATTCTCTTTGCGACAATTTGATCCTGGAATTGGTTGATTACATAATTCCATTGTTGCCTGAGTCACTCCTGCACAAACACAAATATCTTCGCCCTTTACCTCTGTAAGTGGTGTTGATATGACCAGTGCGATATTACGACAAACATCTTGCGCATTATTAGCTGGAATGGTTGTGGGGTTTAAGGCAGTTCCCGCCTCACACGTTGTATTCACTGCTTCATTATAAACAGATTTTGGTACACGCAAAGTAATACCTGTATCACCGCTTTTTGGGGTAGTCTCGCCCTCAATTTTTTCTACAGTAGCAGCAATGATTTTTTTCGTTAAACTGTACGAAGTTTTTGGTGCAACATCTGGGTTAAGACGTAAAACAACTTGGAATACAGATGAAGTGGCTGAATGTTTTTCTGTGTTAATAGTTGCTTTTTGGTATGGGCTACCAGTGTTACATTTGCTCATATCAGATTCAACCGTGCCACACATACACTTGCCTGATGTTGTGTTAACTGTACAAGTAATAGCGGATGCCACTTCGCAAGCAGCATCTTCCCCTTCTTCCTTAGTCCCATTACCGCACTGTGAACCATATTTAATATCTGAACCTAAATTTGTACATTTGGTAGTGCAACCTTCTGAGAAATCACAAACACAATTATCCGTTCCTCGATCACAAGAAACTTTTATTTTGCCATTTGCCCCGCAAGTATTTGCTTCGGCGCAAACGCATTTACCTGACTGGACTGTACACCCAGGGATTGCAAGAACTCCAGTACATTTCACTTTGTCAGATAGGATTAAATCTTCTCCGCAGAAACAATTTTGCGCGGCGCCCATCAACGAACACCCTGCAACTGGTAAAATTCCAGCGCATTGAACCATGTTCGCTGTCTGAACTGGGCAAGCTTCTTCTTTAAAACATGCCGTTTTATCGCAGGCTTTTAATCCCAAACCTGGAATAGTTTCAGTAAGATTCCCATTACCACAGCAAAGTGTGTCTGTTGGATTAACGCACAAAGGATAACCAGTAACTAAACATTTATCATTACATAAAGCTTTATTAGTAGCCGGATCAGAAACCAAAGGATCGCATTTTTCGCCAGGGTCAACTACATGATTACCACAAATTGACAGGCCAGCAGTATATTTAATTTGAGAACCTTCCTTTAAACAAGTGTTACTGATGCCGTCTCCAGGTTTATTATTAGAATCATCAGAATCTTCTCCGGCTTCTTTAATGCCATTGCCACAAACATAACCAACAGCGGTACCAGCATTCAAACAACCAGGAGTACACGCTTTACTCTTAGAGACTAAGGCACAAGGTGGATTCGCTTGAGTGGCGGCTGCGGGGTCGCAAGAAACACCATTTTTATCTTTATATTCAGCAGCAAAATCACACTCTTCTTGACCATTAACCCTGCCATTACCACAACAAACAGAGTCTTCGCTAATTAACTCCGCAACAGTACAAGGACTAAAATTATTTAATAAACAACTAGTATCGTTGCAAGCTACTCCCTCATCAATGACTTCAACGCCTGCCTCATTCAACACCATTGTCTTACCGGCAGTTTCTTCTGCCTGCGAAAAATCACATTCTTCACCAACACCAATTTTACCATCACCGCAAACAGCGCGATAAGTTATGCTTCCCTTTAAAAGACAATTGCCTGTACATTTATTATCACCAGAAGCGGCCGCATTATAAACCTTATTTGTTATCTCAGCCAAAGGAGCGCCATCATTTACATTGCTCGTTGGAAAATAGGAATTAGGGAATACAGTGTCATCCGTATTGTCACCAGTAACATCATTATCACTATCCTTTGTGCTCCAAGTCCAAGGATAATGCAGTGGGTTCAAAATTTGGCCAGTAATATTGCATTTATCCGGTGCGCTCGTTGGTTCAACTGAATAGCTGACTACTTCACCCGGAGTAGCGGCTTCATAATTGGCTGGCACAACATTAACAGAATCAATAACGCATTGATTTTGATCATTTTTCGTTTTGAATACCCAACTAAAACTATTCAATCCGGTTGCGCCGCCAGCATCATGATAATTCAATCCAGTTAAATGCACGCCACTAATACTCTCGAGCGCATTGGAAATAACAACGCGATGATATTTGTTGAATAATAAATTTGTATTTGGCTTTAAATCTATTTTTAAAATATTATCCCCAGTTGAAGGCGCTATCGCAGGATTATAAATATATGTAACTGTGTCAATTTCGGCGGTTGATGGAGTAACAACAGTACACTCCTCTGTTTCACAAGTATAAATTTTAATGTTTTCTTTAACAGGGGTCTTCATCTTAGTATTAAAAGTCACACCAAGCTGCGCATTAATACAAGCTTCCTTACAATTTGGATAAAATGAAGTTACTCGTGGTTCACTAAAGTTAATTTCTAGCTCTCCTGTTTTGTGGTAAACAACAGTGGCTTTCGCGACAACAGCATCAGCAGAGATAATGATCGGGGTGCTTGTTTCTAAATCACCATCAACCCGACATTCGCAGCCTTCTTCAAACTGATTGACACAAGCACTGTCATCGGCTTTTTTACAATTTTCTAATTTACTATCATTAATCGCATAGACACCAATATCATTTCGTTTAGGGTCAACTGTACAATATAATGCCGGGCCAGTTTTACAACCATAACCTATTTTTTCAGCTCTCTCTTCAGTTGCAGGAACAGTCCAAACCCAGGGCTTATCCTCCACGTTAATTTGCTGACAACCAGACATTCCAGAAACTAAATATTTTTGAATTTGTTGAACAGATTTAATAATGCCTTTCGAAGGAGTCATCAAAAACTTATCAGGTTCGCAATTCGCAGCCTTTGTTTTGAAAAACCAGCTATAATTTTCTGTCATTGCTTTGCCTGAAGGTGAAGCGACGCCACTGGTCCCGCCCAAAATTTCTACTTGATACCAGGTATCCGTTTTAAGGGTAGCATCAATTCCTTGTTGCAAGAAACTGCCAATTCCAGGATAGACTTTCAGTGTGTCGTACAAAGAAAAGGAAGTCAGCATATTGGTAGAATCAGCACTTTCCGGTTGTGGCCAGATATCAAGTGGATTGATCTCTGAAAAAGTAATGCTATCCCACTCACTCGCTGTATATGTTGCTAAATTACATTCCTCATCTCTACATTTACGAAGAGTGATCTTGCCATCTAAGGCAGTCAGATTAAGTGTCATGTTGAAAGTAGCGGAAATCAAACCATTTGGACATGCCAATTCATCACTTTTTGCTGGTGAGGGCGATTGAGTATAACCAGTACCAGTAGCTGGAACCAAGCAGGTACGTTCAAGAACCGCAGGAATTTTTGGAATTACACCAGTACTCATAACCCAAGCATATTCTGAATTATGCGACTGAACAGTAGTTACGCAAACATCTTGTTTTGTCTGACCTGCAGTGGCATCTTTACAAACACCATCGCCACAACAAAACTGACTAGCCAAACAAGAAGTATCAGTACAAATACCAAGTTTAAACTGAACTGAATTACTTTCTACAGACCGGTCTGCGCTATGCACCAGAACGCCACCAGTCATAGCATCAGCAGGAACTTTAGCATTCCCAATTTGTTTATCGACCCAGGTCAGGTCTGTTTTATCTACCAAGGCGCGGAGATCTGCTGTATCAACATCTTTTTTATCAAACGAAACATTATAAATACTTTTGTCAGTACCAAAATTTTCTCCGACAATCGTAACCACGGTATTCATTGGTCCATTATTTGGTGAAATACTACAAATACCCGGACCAGGAGCATTTGTATTAACGATAAAATTTTTATTGTTACTTGGTAAGCTTTGATTGGTTATTATTTTAACCCAATAATTTCCAGGGGTCATTGCGGTGGTACTCCCTGGCAAAGTCTCTGGAACTTTAACTTTAACCTCAGTATCAGACCAACTAGCTGCACCACAAGCTAATAGTCCAATAAATGATGGCTCAAGTTCTTCAGTCGTTGGATTTCTAGCTTCCATAAAACCACCATGTCCATCGCTTTGTAATGGCGAAAAAATAACTTGCCCCGTCTTGTCTCCAAAATTAGTGCCTAGAACAGAAATTATCTGATTCAAAGGTCCGGCTCCGGAACAAATGCAAGCATCTGTCCCCTTGGTACAAATCTCATGTTTAGTGCAAATCTTTACCGGTTCAGCTGTTTTACAACTACAATTTGATTCACCCTCCAAACATTTTGAGCCTGCCAATTTAAGACAAATCCTAAAAGCGTCACCAGTACAAACGCAATCTTCTGACGACCCCTCAATACAAGTTGCTTTCGCGCTTAAAGTACATGTTTTTACCGGTTCATTTTCCATGCACGTGCAGCCATTCGTTCCTTCATCTTCTTTGTCGCAAGTTGTTGCGGCTGTTGCAGTACAAATTCTTGGCGTAATTTCTGTAATTGTAGGGAAAGAACTTGATTCTATTAAATTAAAAGATAAAGGATTGCTCATGACATTATAGCAATTGCAACCAATTGAATCTTTAACACAATCTTCAAGACAAGATCCTGATCCAGCTACACAATCAGCTTTTGTTTTTTGGCAACGCTCCCCTTTGCCAACTACAACATTATAAAGACCTTTGTTTATTTGAGGTACGCGCACATTGGTGATTGAAGTGTCAGACCAAGCACCCATAACAGCGGCTGAGAAATCACCAAAATATATATTATCAGAAGTACCTCTTGAACCAAATTTCTCGCCGCCTAAAACAGTATAAGCACCTGGAGACCCTTCCTCCGGAGTCATTGAGCACAAACCTGGATATTGTAAATTTAAATTTTTTGAAAAATCACCAATCCAACCAAGATCATTGGTAGTATCATCAAATTGATAGGTTTTAGTGACCGAATCTAAGCTGTTGGTAACAACTTTTATGGGGCCATCTTCAATGCCCGCCGGAACCTTAACTATAATTTGATTGTCTTTCCAAGCATCGGCAGGATCACAAGGCACCTCTGCTGGTAAGGTCATGGTACCGGCAGCACCAGTGAAGAACACGCCACTTACTCCCGCAGTGTAATCAGAAAATCCACTACCATATATTGTAATAAAATTACCATCTCCACCTTCTTTCGGATTTACATTATTTATCACAGGCACAAACACGCAAACGCCATCTGCACAATAACCCCCATTACAATCACCATCAACCCTACAAACACCATCGTCACAAGCACCGCAAACTGGGTTGTAAGCCGGATCGGTGCAAGCAAGCATGACGCCTGTGGCATCGCAACAAAAATCCGGTCTAACAATAACATCCATTTTCTTAGTACCATGGTTACCATCAATATCATCAGCCTGGAGCATTAAACTATGTTCTTCGAAATTTTTTGATCCCAAAGGATAATCATTAACGGCCCAAGGGATTGATGAGCTAAATATTTCAGGAGATAATTCATCTGTTTGCGTCACAGAACTAATTGCTTGATCCGTCGCATCTCCCTTAGGATCAACGTACAAAGAAACAACACTAACTGCGACATCATCTTCAGCTGTAAATGGAATCATTCTGTCATCCTCAGCACCAGATGGGAACTGACAAACATTTTTATTAAAAGCATCAAAATTAACCGTTGGTGGAGTGACATCACAAATATCACCAGTAGTAAATTTAAAAGTGCAAGGATGAGTGGTCTCGCAAAACAGTTCATCTCCATTAGCTGCCTTTAAACCAATTTTATCAGTGGCACTAGCTTTATTTTTTAAACTGACAGTATATTCTGTATCTTTCTTTAAAGCATAAGCACCAGGATTTAATGGATCACACACACCCGCGGGGACAAATTCAACTAAACGACCACCATTCCAAAATTTAAAAGTTCCATTAACCGTGTCTACCCCGGGGAAATCAGATATAAATCTGAGACGAACATAATTCATTTTTAAACAAGTTGTCCCCTGGCGTGCCCACTTAATAAAAACTTTATCACCACCAAGACAAGCCGGGTCTAAATTAAGTGAATTTTTACCATCTGGTGGCAACCATTTTTCTTTCATTAAAATTAAATTATCCTCGCTTTTTCCACAAGAAATATTTACCAAAGAATCTGCTCCTGACTCGGTAGTTTGAAAGTCTAAATAACTGTTAGCTGCTGTTTCTGTGCCGTTATCGCTAACATCAAACTCAATTAACATTGGGGTGCCACCCAAATGAGCTTCATCACACATTACCCAATCGGCCGTATAGTTATGGTCCATTTCTTTAATTGCTGTCAGTATTTCTTCCCCATGTCCATTTGGTTCTGTAACTGTTTTGGGTTTATCAACAATCGTGTGTGACACTGTTCCTGCACTGGTTGTAATTTGGAGATTCGATAAATTTACGGTTGCTTCACTAACAGCTTGATTAAAAGAAATACGTGGGTGAACATTTATAATTTTTTGAGGTGCTGGTGGTGGGCTGAATTGATCTGTTTTTAATAAACCATAGCCGCTAATATCAAAACCAGATTTTTCGCTATAATAGGTTGCAGAATAGCAACCTTTGTCAGATGGGAAGTCGACAGAACCATCGCCATCATTATCAATACCATCAGCACATTGATAGGTATAGGTCGCATCTGTCAGAGCCCCAGTAATTCTACTCATGACAAAGGCAACGATAGAATAGGATAAAAGTATAATTACCAAACCAATAAGAGCGTTAGTTATATATTTTTTGGCATCAGCAACTTTTTCCTGTTCCCCACCAGAAGTCATGTATAAAAATCCTCCATAGAGGACTAAACAAACGGCAACAATACCCAAAAAGCCTAAAATTACTTTTATAATTTTGCCAATCAAGCTCTTCAAGTCTGCATTGGCTAAACCAGCCCCACCAGCTACTGTCTCTAATCCGCCCTCAACACTATTATTATCAGCTGCTAAAACCGAAGCAATGTCATAAAAACAAAAACTGACAACTGCCAAAACAATGCCGATGAAAACTAAATTACGAAAGACTTTTTTTGACATTATATAAAATTAATTTCGATAGATTATTCTTCAGCACCCCAAGGCTCTGCACATTCTCCGCCAAGAGGGTCGAGTGTCGGCTTGTGTGTAAGAACATTAGGGCAACAAGACTTCCCGTATTCCTTATCTCCAATATCATTACAATCTGTTGCGGTTGATTCGGGAATCGCTGTTGGAGAAGTTAATTCATAAGCTGAGTTCTCAGCTGGAACCACATTTCTACTTGGTGTAAAACAATTTTGGCGCATATCGCGCAACTGAGCTTTAATGACAGGCATATATAATGGCCCTTCTTCGCCTTCATTAACTTCTGTAAATGGACCATGAGACATATTAACAATATTCATGGAAGGGATAGGTAGCTGTGTTACTGGATCAACGTCTACCGCCTCTATATTTGGATCGAACCAATTAGCAAAACCAGCGCCAGACAAGAAAATTTGCGTATCCACTGAAGCTGCATCTAAATCTTTATTAAAAATAACTTTTATGGGCACAGATTTATCAACGCTTTGTGCGTTATTTCTTGGTAATAATTCCTGAATCGCGGGCGGTGCCAAATCAATAGCATGACCAACACCAAAGGACCATTCAAAATCATCAGCTGGTTGACCATCGGCCTTGCCATCTCCACTACCATCCAAAGAATTTCCAGCCAAATCGACAATGCCGGTTCCTATTTCAGCTATTTCAGCTGTGATCTTGGCTGCTTTTAATAAACCGTTTAAATCTTTATCTGCTGGCAAGCAAAATACTTTTTCTCCACAACTATTTTCTGTCACACCTTCACATTCCATAGTTGAAAGAAACTGAATCGTACGATATTGATTAATCCCCGTAATCCAATTACCAGGTACGTGTGACGTTCCAGCACAACCAGTAGCCTTAGTACCATCAGCAATCAAAAGCTGAGCTTCATTGCTGGTGTTATTAGCGACACACCCAGTTTGATCGGTTGAAAATAATGGTAAAACCGGTTCATTAAAATTAGCCACCACTATTTGATTACGGAAAACTTTAGCGATTGGGCAATTAAAATCTTTTTCTGGATCACAAAGACTTCCATCGATTGCGTCTGTATCAATACCAACCTGATCTTTAGGAATAGTTAAGGTTACCTTGGGCGGAGTTAAATCTACAAAAGTCCCAGTGGTAAAACGCCAGCTATATCCACTAAGACCACTGGTAGGCACAGAAAAAACACTGGTACCTACTGGTTCTAGTTTTCTGATACCAGCACCAGCTGGTGGTGGTCCAACAAGATGGACTATATAAGATACATTTTCTTCAGAACTACCCAAATAATCGTCTGTTGTCTTGCCATTTCCAAACGGATTAAAAACAACCGTACGACGGTCTTGAGTTATCATAACAAATCCCGGAACAACATCATTAATATTTGCTGGATCAGCAATAGTGGCATCGACACAATCGCTTGGTGACTTGAGCGGAGTTGTAGTGGGCCAACCAGCCATCTTATCGCAACGATAAGTTTTAAAAGCATTTTTATCAACTGGTCCGCAAACAGAGGCGGTCTCCGGACAATCACCTGTTTTACATTTAGCTAAGGCATCAGGACAAACATCATAACCAATAGTTGTCCCGGTCGTAACATCGGGCGCAGTTAAATCTATAAAAGAAGTTGGATCAATTGGTAATTTAAAAGTTACCACAATCATAGTGTTGCGTGGCACTTCTGCTTGCTCTGGATAAGGCGAATGCCCTGAAAGAATTTCCCCAAAAGAGCTGCCAGATAAATTATATCCAAGGCCTTTTGGAATAGTGGAAGTTATGTTGTAGGTTCCCTCCCCGATGTTTTCCTTCAAGGCATTAAAAACAAAGGCAACTATTGAATAAGACAAAAAGATTATTATTAAACCGATAACTGCATTGATGATCCAAGCTTTAGCTGTTTTGGTTTTTTCAGGATCCCCACCAGAAGTCATGTAAAGATAACCAGCGTAAAGGACAATGCATAAAAATATGATGCCTAATACATCTAAGAAAATCTTGATAATCTTTCCCACTGTTTGGAGCAAATCTGCTTTTTGCAATGGCGTTTGAGCTGCAACTGTATCTAAATTGCTAATAATATCACTTTGAGTTGTGGCAGCATATGAAACTGTAAATGGCGTAAATAAAATAACTGCCAACGTAAATATTAAACAACTGGCAGTTATCCAAAAAATAAACTGATTTTGATTTTTTTTGACAAGCATGTGAACACCACGCTGACGCGTATTATTGCAATTATGTTTTTATTTTTGCAAAAGCTCTTTAACGGCTTGACTTACAAGCTTTCCATCAGCCCCTCCCTGCAATTCGGCCATGACTTTTTTCATCACTAAACCGAAATTGTTTTTTTCCTCTTCCCCCAGACCAGCGATTATATCTTGTGCTTTTGTTCTAACCTCTTCGGCTGACATCTGCGTTGGTAAATATTTTTCCAGGATAGCGATTTCTTTCTTTTCTATTTCAGCTAAATCATTACGATTCCCCTTCTCATATATTTCAATCGCATCTTGTCTTTTCTTTATTTCACTCTTGATGACAGCCATGGCTTCGGGTTCTTCTAATTCCTTTTTTGAATTTTCAATAGCCTTATACATAAAAGCAGAACGCAACATTCTGAGCACACCCAAGGTCGGCTCATTCTTCGCTTTCATGGCCATTAAAAAGTCAGCATCAATATCTTTATATATTGCCATAACTTACATTTAAATTATACAACATTTTTCGGTAATCCCAAAACAACTTGGGGATTAACGATGTTTCTTTTTTCTCTTATCTTCAATAATATGACCTGTCTTTTTCAGGTACTCTATTTTTTCTCGGTAATCTTTACGTTCGACCGCTAGCCTCTTTTGCCTATTGCGGCTAACATGGCTCTTTTCATGGGCCTTGTCTTTGAACTCAAGAATAACTTTACTTTGGATTAAACGTTTGTTGAAACGTCGTAAAAAAGATTCGAAAGTCTCCCCTTTCTTACGTTTTACTTCGATAGCCATGGTAATAACAACTCCTTAATGGATTATTTATTCTAACTCGCCAATATTATACTAAATTTGCATGAAAGTCAACTAGTCCTTTTTTTCTTTTAAACGCTTCTTAACTTCAACCACAATGCGGTTTTGGTTGATAACTTCTTGAATACCACTTTCCAAATCGCGCAAAAGAACTGTACCTTCTACAATTTCCTTTTGGCCAAAAATTAAGACGAGTTTTGCATTGGCTTTTTTGGCTAATTCTAGTTGAGCTTTTAAACTACTCTTGGAAAAATTAGCACGGACCGTAAAATCTTCGTGACGAATTTTTTCGTAAATAGCAAAGGCTTTTTGACGTGCTTGTTCACTTAATTGTGTGACAAAAACATCTGGTGCTGGACCAGCCGGAACTTCAATTTTACTATTTTTCATCTGATTAACAATACGTTCTAAGCCAAAGGCAAAACCAGCCGCTGGAGTACGCACGCCACCAACCATTTCGATTAAATAATCGTAACGACCGCCACCAGCCAAAACAACTGGAGTGGTATTTTCTTCGTCAGTCTTGGTTGTAATTTCGAAAACAGTTTTTGAATAATAATCGAAAGTACGTAACAAGAATGGGTCAAGACGATATGGGATCTTTAATTCATCGAGATATTCCAATACTTTAAATAAATGACTACGACATTCATCGCATAACCAATCGATTGTTTGAGGCATTTCTTCGCGTAACTTCAAACATTTTGGATTAGTGCAAGAGAAAAAATGCATAGGATCGCGGCCAGCACTCTTGCGGCAATCGGCACAAACAGCTGAACGCTTAGATTTTAAGAAACCAGAAAGAGTCTTTTTATATTCCGGACGACAAACAGCGCAACCTAAACTGTTCAAATGAATTTCTGATTCCAACATTAAATTTTTTAATAAATAATGTCCTAAAATTATAAGTTCAGCATCAATAGCCGCAGTAGCATCGCCAATAATTTCGAAACCGACCTGAGTGAATTGTCTAAAAGTATTTTCTTCAACTCTGTTTTGTCGGAACATTGGGCCCCAATAGTAAACTTTCATCGGCATAGTCTGATTGACCATATTATGGCTTACAAAGGCGCGGGCAATGGAAGTTGTAGCTTCTGGACGAAGAGCTAATTTTTCGCCACGATCAATGAAACTAAAAACTTCTTTTTCAGCTAAACCACTTTGTTTAAAAAGAGTATGGTTAAACAATTCGTATTTTTCAATAACCGGAGTTTCGATGCGTTTAAAACTGTAATCATCTATGAGCTTAACAACCGTACGCTCCACAAATTCCCAATAACGAGCATCCGTTGGCAAAACATCCTTCATGCCCATGATAAGTGGCGGGGTTTTGATAGAGCGGATATCCTCTTGGGGTTGATCTTCTTTTTTACGACGTGGCATACTTTTTAAAGTTACGAATAATACATTTATTATGATGGTACGAATTATTGATTTTATTATTAGCTAGATTATTCAGGATATAATCAAGAAAGCAAGAAAGCAAAGAAGCAATTAGTCTGGCCTTGTTTATTTGTTTTGTTGCTTTACTTGCCCAGCACTTAAAGGGAACACTTTATAGTACTGGGTTGTTTTTTTGATTGAATGTAAATTACTGATTCTCGACCGCCACACTATTATAATTAATATCTGAAAAAACTTTGGCGCGCCACACAGGCCAACCACGTAACCAAACACGGCCAATAATTAAATCTTTAAAAACAGGACCAAAACTGCGTGAATCTAAACTTTCACCACGATTATCACCCATAACATAATATTCATTTGGGCCCAAGGTCCAAGAATTATTGCCAGTGGTCTCGATATCGGCTAAATAAATTTTTTCATCTAGAATAAACTTCTTCCCTTCCTTGGGATAAATATAAACCTGCTTATCTTTAATTTCAACTTTTTCGCCCGGCAAACCAACGACCCTTTTAATAAAGTACTGAGAAGGAACTTTAGGATAACGAAAAACAACTATATCCCCTCTTTCGGCTTCGTGGAATCGGTAGGTCAATTCATCGACTATTAAATATTCATGATCGTAAAAGCTCGGTTCCATTGATGCTCCCTTAACATAAAAAGGCTGAATTACAAAATATCTAACTGGAATAATTATGGCCAAAGAGATGGTAACCACCTTGAGTAAATCCCAAAAAAACTGGACTACTTTTTGCATTGGAGAGAGCTCTTCGTCTTCGAAATCATTGTATTCAGACATGTTTTTGTTTTGTAAGTTAATAATACAAAGAACAACAAAATTTGTTCTTTTATCTGACTTGGGTTATTATACCACCCTGGAGCAGATTAAGCAAACCACTTTCTTGTAAACTTAGATGGAATAAACTATAATACTGATGTAAAAGAATTTACGCAAAAATTTTTTATTATGAAAAAAAATACTTTCAACGATACTGACTTCACGGCCCCACGTATTAACCTACTTTCTAATGAAGATAACCGCCAACCACGCGGCAAAAAAGTTTTTCGAATAAGTCGCTTCATTATTTATCTTTTTACAATTTTGATCCTTGCATTCTTTGCTTTTTCCTACCAGATTTTAATTACCAATAATAGTTTGACTGATGTTTTTTCGGGCAAAGTAAACATTTTCCAACAGTTAAATATTTTGGCCGGCGATGGAAGTCGCTTGCAGGGGGAAGCTGATGATCGAATTAATCTTTTAATGCTCGGCATGGGTGGGGCGGAACACGATGGTCCTTATTTAACAGACACCATGATTCTTTTAAGCATACAACCCTCCACCAAAAAAGTGGCCATGATCTCTATCCCCCGCGATTTGTTAGTTGAAATCCCAGGTTATGGTTGGTGGAAAATAAATAATGCTAATTCTTTTGGTGAAACACAAAATAAAGGCAACGGTGGAGCACTCTCAAAAGAAGTAGTCCAAAATATTTTAAATGTTCCAATACATTATTATGTTCGCGTTGATTTTTCTGGTTTTGAACAAATGATCGATACTCTTGATGGCGTTAAAGTTAATGTTGAAAAAAGCTTTACAGATTATCAATATCCAACTGATGATTATAAATATCAAATTATTTCTTTTGACGAAGGCCCACAAACCATGGATGGAGATATAGCTTTAAAATATGCGCGCTCACGACATGGCAACAATGGCGAAGGCTCTGATTTTGCGCGTAGCAAAAGGCAACAAAAAGTAATGCAAGCCTTTAAGCAACGAGTGCTTTCTAAAGATTTTTTTCTCAGTCCGCGCAAAATCAGCAATCTTTCAAAAGATTTAGCTGAACATTTGCGAACCGACCTCGAACCATGGGAAGTGGTTAAACTGGCTCAACTAATAAAGGCTGTGAATACTGATCAAATTATTAATCATGTTTTAGATGATAGCCCTGGTGGTTATTTGTATGCCAACTTTGTCAATTCAGCTTATGTATTACAACCACGTGGCGATGATTTTTCTCAAATTCAAGCTTTAGCTAAAGATGTTTTTGCCACACCCGCATCAACTACTGATGCGGCACCTGTTCACACATCAATTAATATTGAGATAAAAAATGGCACTGCCATTGTGGGGCTCGCTTCGCGGCATTCTCAAGAATTAAAATTGGCGGGCTATCGTGTTTTACAAGTTGGTAACGCACCAATACAAAATTACTCCACCACAGAAATTTATAAATTAAGCGGACGTGATTTACCGGAAGAAACAATCTTTTTAGAAAAACAATATAAAACAACCATAATTAAGAATACTGTTCCTGATTGGATTAAGAATATCGCTGCACCGGACCTAGATTTCTTCATCATCTTAGGCACTGATTCAGAAACTAAACCCAACTAATATGCGTCACATTATCGAAAATTATCCTCTTGTTGCTCTTGTTGGTCGAACCAATGTGGGCAAATCAACTATTTTCAACCGTTTGATTGGTGACAAAAAAGCTTTAGTCTCCTCTATTGCTGGCACCACACGCGACCAACGCGTAGGTATTTGTAGTTGGCAGAATAGAAACATTCAACTTTGTGATACAGCCGGACTAGATATTTCCATGGAAGAAGAAATCGATCGACAATCTATTAAAAAAGCCGGCGAAATGGCACAAAAAGCTGAACTTGTTCTGTTAGTTGTTGATGTCCGACATGGATTATTACCACAAGACAGAGAATATGCGCAAAAATTAAAAAAATGGAAAAAGAAAGTTTTTCTAGTCGTCAATAAAGTTGATTCTAACAAACAACTTTCGGATGTTAATGATTTTTATCGTTTAGGATTCAAAGATGTTTTTGTTATTTCAGCTAAAACCGGCGCTGGTACCGGAGATTTGCTCGACGCTGTCACGGCGCAATTTAGCAAAACTGAAATGGACGAAAAACCGGTTAATGAAACAATTAAAGAAATTAAAATTGCCATCATCGGCAAACCTAATGTGGGCAAATCATCACTTATCAATAAAATTATTGGCGAGGAACGCGCCATTGTTTCTTCTGTCGCCCATACGACTCGCGATAGTCAGGACCTTAAAATCGAATACGCTGATGAAAAGAATGAAATTTATTATTTAACTTTCATTGACACTGCCGGTATCGTTAAACATCGCAAAATTACTGATAAATTAAAAGAACAAAGCATTGAGCAGAGTTTTGAAATGATCCGCAACAGCGACATAGTCTTTTTGGTTCTTGATGGGTCTGACGAAATAACTGTACAAGATAAAACTTTGGCTGGTGAAATTTTAGAAAATAATAAATCTTTAATTTTTGTCATTAATAAGTGG
The DNA here is from genome assembly GCA_000996245.1 of Parcubacteria group bacterium GW2011_GWA2_40_23. Taxonomy (GTDB): domain Bacteria; phylum Patescibacteriota; class Patescibacteriia; order UBA11705; family JABHMO01; genus GWC2-39-14. The sequence goes on from LBYP01000007.1 coordinate 46,949, forward strand.
GATTTGCTCCCAGAAAAAGATACTCATAGCGATAAAACATATATTGAATTTTTACATGGCCATTTTCCTTATCTGACTTGGGCTCCAATAATTTTTGTCTCAGCTAAGACCGGATTCAAAATTGATCGACTGGTAAAAATCGTTTTGGAAATTTATCACAACCAAAACAAAGTTATCTCTGACGACTCGGTAAATGAACTTTTAACCAAGGCTTTGCATAAACAAATGCCACGCGTGGCTAAGGGCGTAGCGATTCCAGTTATTGATACACTGAAACAAGTTAAAACCAATCCGCAGACTTTTGAAATTACAGCCAAAAATACTCAAAGCATTCATTTCTCGTACCGTCGCTTTATTCAAAACCAATTACGCGAAAAATATAAACTGGCTGGTTGCGGAATTAGAATACGACTAGAGGAAAGAGAAGATACCAGAAAAATTGATGCACATCTTAAAACAAAAAGATCGAAATAAATTTATAAAAAAACGTACGGAACAAAAATTTTTGTTCCGTACGTTTTTTGTATTTAGAATGAAAATTCTTGTTTAACTTTTTGTTGTTGAAGATCACGTTGATACTTTGTATATTGTTGAATCATGATTGGGGCTTCTACATCTGTAAAAAAACAAAGGTTAATGCTTACAGAAAAGCCCAAGGCAGACAATCTCGACACCCAACCAACTCCACCATGAGCCACTTCGTCTTTTAGTTCGTCAATTTTTTCTGCATCAAACTCTACGCTAGCAATATTACCAGAGGCGTCCTTATAATACAAAGTACCCCCGCCAAACTGATCAGACTGAAAGACTGCATAACCCGTAGGTTTTGTCATAAAATCATCATAATACTGAACCCAACCTTTTTCCGTGACCAAAGTCTTAAATTGTTCATTAGTCATGGGCAGTTTCTTATGCATTCTAATATAAGTAGCCAAGTCTGGAGCATGTCCTTCGGACTCAACGAGAGCCTTGGCTTTCTCTATTTCGTCTTTGGTGCCGATATATAAATCGTCCCCACCAGCGTTAATCTTCTTTTTAATCTCACTGTACCCAGGCTCGCCCGCGTTTGGGCCATGGATATCGGCTGGGTTTGGTGCTAATTCTGTTTTCATAAATCTTTTAATTATTAGTAAAAAATGCTAATATAAGCTTAGCACAAAAAAATGGGGGGGAAAAGTATTAAGGATTATGGGGTAAGGGAAAACCCATATCCCTTAGCCCTTTTCCCATAATACAATATTAGAAATACTATGAAGCTCTTTGTTGGTCTAGGAAATCCAGAAAAGAAATATGAAGGCACACGCCACAACATTGGCTGGGCCATGATTGATTTTTTATATAATGAATGGCTCAAAAAAGAAAATTTTGATGATTGGGGCAAGAATAAAAAGTTTAATTCAGAATTTACGGTTGGGACGATCAATGGTGAAAAGATTATTCTGGCTAAACCACTCACCTTCATGAATAATTCCGGCACAGCAGTACAAGCAATCGTCAATTACTTTAAAATACCAACAAAAGATGTTTATGTTTTCCAAGATGAATTAGATTTGAAATGTGGTGATTATAAAATTCAGTTTAATAAGTCGAGTGCTGGGCATAATGGCGTGGCGTCGATAATCGAGCGACTCGGAACTCAAGAATTCACGCGCATCCGAATCGGAATTGGCAAGGAAGATAAGCAGAAGCAAGGCAATGGTGCGGACTTTGTACTCAATAAATTTAATTTATTGGAACGGATGAAGTTGAAGGATGTGAAGAAGAGGATTTTGGAAGAGATGAGGAAATTGTTGTAAGTGTTGTAGATGTTGTATCGCTTCGCTTGTTGTAAATGTTAATGTGAATGAAAATCGGCTTAAGGGTCGGTTTTTTGTTAAATCAGCTTACCCATGATAGCAGTTCAAGATAATTAAAATATGTGGGATTGCTTCCCTGTACCAGAAAGTATTCTCTTTCGGTGCAGGGTAAACGGGGCTACCCAGATTGCCCTCGCCTGCCGGCAGGCAGGCAATGACGTTTGGGATATGATAAAGAGATTGCCACGTCGTTCCTCCTCGCAACGAAAAGCCGACGCACCTAGGAGAGGTGCGCCGGCGTCGAAGACTTCGTCGGGGTTACCGACGATGCGACCGTGCTGGTCGCGAGGGAGCCACGTGCTGATGCACGTGTCGGCGATTGCCGTGGGAGTAGACCGAGGAAGACTGGTAGTGCCGGGTCGGAGTGGCCCGGTAGGTCGAACCGTAGTTGCGCGACGGCGCGTAGTAGTACGGGGTCGAGTAGACGACCCGGGGACGCGCGTAGTAGTAGCTGTCGTCCCGCACCACGCCGATCCCGATCGAGCCGTAGCAACCACCGAGCAACATAGTCAGGACGAACAGGATCGCGAAGCGATAGCGCTTCATTGAAGCCTCCAACGTTGTTGATCGATACCATAATGCTTACCAGAAAGAATACTCCGACAGTAGAGGAGGGGCCACTGTGCGTTTTTACTTACTGATAAGCATGATGGTAAGGACCACTTGTTAAGGATGCATTATAAATTTCTTCTACTCACCTGTCAAACTTCATAACTATTCAACTATCTCATTATAGCACATTTTACCGTTCTTGTCAATTATTTTTATTTATTATCTTTTTTGATTCGTCTTTGTCATATTAGCTAAAATTAGCCAAAATACAATTTTACACCTAGAATTGCTTTGTCTTTACTTACCTATTACTATTATATAATGGATAATGAAGAACTCAAATATTGGCTGGCTTTTACTAAATTGAACCTATTTCGGCACAAGAATTTTTTGTTTTACAAAAAATTCTTCGATTCACTCCAATCTTTCTGGACAGCTTCAATCTCCGCACTAACTGCGGCAAAGGTTACCGAACAACTAGCAAATAATTTTGTGACACAACGAAAAGATATCAACCCAGACCAAGAATTAGATATTCTTTTGAAACATGGAATCAATGTTTTACTTTTCGACGATGCTGATTATCCAAAATTATTAAAAGAAATTTCTAGTCCCCCCTTACTTTTATTTTACCGCGGAAATCATGAGATACTTCAACAACAATTATTCGCTATCGTCGGCACGCGCAGATTCTCGTCTTATGGAAAACAAATTTCGATTAAATTGTCGCAAGAAGTAATTAATAATAAATTAATTCCTGTCAGCGGGTTAGCTTTTGGCATCGACACTCTTGTTCACAAAACTTGTGTTGAAAATAACTATCCGACCGTGGCTGTTTTAGGTTCAGGCATTGATGATGCCAGTATTTATCCACGTTCCAATTACCGCTTGGCACGCGAGATAATTAATAATAATGGTATAATCATTTCTGAGTATGCGCCGGAGACAGAACCTCTTAAACATCACTTCCCCGCTCGCAACCGCTTGATTTCTGGCTTATCTCTTGGTACGCTAGTCACCGAAGCGCGTCAAAAATCTGGTGCACTCATCACCGCACACTTTGCACTGGAACAAAACAGAGAAGTTTTCGCGATCCCCGGACCTATTACCCAATCAACTTCAGACGGAACAAATAACTTAATTAAACTCGGCGCTAAAGCAGTCACAAATATTCAAGATATTTTAGATGAACTAAATATTCCACAAAGGATAGCTATCCAAAAAACTTGCGAGGTCGTGCCCGACTCCACCGAAGAAACTGAAATCCTAAATCAACTATCCACTGAACCAAAACATATCAATGAAATTGCGAGTGCTTGTCAAAAATCAATTACATATATTAATGCTAAGTTACTTTTACTCGAGATGAAGGGTCGTGTCAGCAATTTAGGTAACATGCACTTTATTTTAAAGGTATGAAAACAGAATTATACGCCCAATATTTAGAGGCTCTTAATTACATTGATTCCCTGGGTAATTTAAAGGCCAAAGATTTTTTTACTGGTACCAAGAACCCTCGTCCACAACTAGAAAGGATGAAGCATCTTCTTAAACTTGCCGGTAACCCAGATCGCGGACTTAAAATTATTCATATCACCGGCACCAGTGGCAAAGGTTCGACCACAAATTACATCTACAACATTTTACAATGTGCTGGGCATAAAGTCGGTGCGTATTTTTCGCCCTCTGTTTCTGTCCCAACTGAAAAAATTCAGATCAATAATAAATTTATTTCTGTTTCAGATTTAATCGAACTCATCGAACAAATAAAACCGATTGTCCAACGTTGCTACGAAACTTTGGATGCGCCCAGTCATTTTGAAATTTGGTTTTTAATAGCTCTGCTCTATTTTAAAAAACAAAAATGCGATTACGTAGTTTTAGAAGTTGGCTGTGGCGGACGCTATGACGCCACCAATGCAGTTGAAAAAACTTTGGTTTCTGCAATTACCAACATTAGTCTCGACCACATGCACATACTCGGGAATACATATACAAAAATTGCCTATGAAAAGGCCGGCATCATTCGACTACGCGGAAAAGTTTTCACCACAACAGAAAGTCCAGCAGCTCTCAAAGTTATTGAGGCTGAAGTTGAAAAACAGCGCGCAGACTTGACCATCCTCCACAATCAAGAGAATCCAAATATTGCACTTGCCTCAGTAATAGCAGAATATCTTGAAACCAAACCAACAGCAATCGAAAAAGGTATTCAACAGTCAAAACTACCCGCTCGTTTTGAGATCATACAGACTAATCCGACTGTAATCCTCGATGGTGCACACAATGCTGACAAAATTACTTTCTTCTTTAAAAAACTAGATCAATTCAGATCTAAATTAAAAACCCAAGGTCAACTACATGTTATCTGCGGATTAACCAGCCAGAAAGATGCTCGCAAAGTTTTTGCACCTTTATTCGCCAAGGCCGATAAAGTCTATATATCCAGATTCACCACGACATTCAGAAAAGTAACTCCACCGCTAGTGATCAAAAAATTCTGTCCAAAAAATAAGTTTACTGGAATTTTTCTTGACCCCAATGAGGCTCTAAAATCTGCCCTCAAAAAAGCACATAAAAATGATCTTATTATAATCACTGGATCCTTCTTTTTATGTGGAGATTTACGCAAATTCTGGCAAGCTGAAATTAAGCAATTAGAACAGAGAAAGAACTTTGTTTAACCCAGCACCACTCACTCAGTTCGGATGGTGGGCAAGATACAGCATTTGACAAAAAAAACCTGGTCTGTCATATTTAGTCAGAATTATAAAATATTATGAAGCACTTAGTCATAGTCGAAAGTCCTACCAAAGCCAGAACCATCTCCAAATTCTTAAGTCGCGATTACAAGGTCGAATCTTCTTTCGGCCATATTTGCGATTTACCAGCATCAAAACTGGGCGTTGATGTTGATAACAATTTCGAACCAACCTACGTCGTCCCAGTGAAAGCCAAGAAACAAGTCACCAAATTAAAAGAATTGGCAGCCAAGGCCGATGAAATTATTCTTGCAACAGACCAAGACCGCGAAGGAGAAGCTATTGCTTGGCATTTAAAAAATATTTTAAAACCGAAAAAATATACACGCATTGCCTTCCACGAAATTACTAAAAAAGCGATTGATGAGGCCCTTTCAAAACCGCACGACTTAGATCTCAACGTCGTTGATGCGCAACAGGCGCGTCGTGTGCTCGATCGTTTAGTGGGTTATCAACTTTCACCTTTTTTATGGAAAAAGGTGGCCCGCGGTTTATCTGCCGGACGCGTACAGAGCGTGGCCGTACGTCTTGTTGTGGAAAAAGAACGTGAACGCGACGCTTTTAAACAAGATGAATACTGGACCATTGAAGCTATTTTCTCAAAAGACGAAACCAACAAATTTCCTGGAAAGTTATTTTCAATATCCGGTAAATCACTTGGCAAACTCGGGCTAAAAACAAACGATCAAACCGACGAAATCCTCAAAGAATTAGCCGATAAAAATTATTACATCGCCAACATCGAACTGAAGACCAGCAAAAAAACTCCACCAGTCCCCTTCACCACATCAACGCTACAACAAGCAGCGAACAATCAATTGAACTTTTCAGCTAAGCAAACCATGATGATTGCTCAAACATTATATGAAGGTGTAAAATTGGGCACGGAGGGTCAAGGTCTGATTACTTACATGCGTACAGATTCGTTAAATCTTTCTGATTCATATTTAAACCCCGCACGGGAATACATTCAACAACAATTCGGTGCTGAATATTTACCCAAAGCAGCGGTGAAATATCACACCAAGAGCAAGGGTGCGCAAGAAGCACACGAAGCGATTAGACCAACAGATGTTTTGAAAACTCCAGAAAGCGTTCAACAACATTTGGATGCGAATCAATACAAACTATATAAATTGATTTGGGAAAGAACTTTAGCCACTCAAATGACTGCTGCTGTTATCGATGCCACAGCATTAGACATCAACGATGAAACCGATAAATATACTTTTAGAGCAACCGGACAAACCGTTAAATTCCCGGGATTCTTAAAAGTCTATCCAACTGGCACTAAGGAAATCACTTTGCCAACGCTCGAAGTCAAAGACAAGGTTAAAGCAGAGGAGATGAAGTCTGAACAACATTTTACTCAACCTCCAGCACGCTATACGGAAGCTTCTTTGGTCAAAGTTTTGGAAGAATATGGCATTGGACGTCCATCAACTTATGCGCCGACCATTGCCACCATTCAAGAACGCGGTTATGTAGAAAAAGAAGCCAAAGCCTTAAAACCGACCGAGATTGGCTGCCTCGTCAACGATATTTTAGTTGAACATTTTAAAGATATTGTTGATTATGAATTTACGGCTGATATGGAAAAACAATTTGATGAAATAGAAGCTGGCAAAAAAGAATGGCAACCAGTTATTGCAAAATTCTATGGACCTTTTAAAAAAAACCTAGATGAAAAGACGGCTGAATTAACAAAAAAAGGTTTAACCGAAGAAAAAACAGATGAAATCTGCGACAAATGTGGCTCGCCCATGGTTATAAAAGTGAGCCGACATGGAAAATTCTTGGCTTGTTCCAAATATCCTGAATGCAAAAACACAAAATCAATTGATGACAATGGCAAAATTGAAGCTAAAGAACCAGAAAAATTGCTAGATGAAAAATGTCCAGATTGCGGCTCGCCACTTACCGAGAAACACGGCCGCTTTGGTCCCTTTATTGGTTGTTCAAATTATCCTAAATGTAAATACATTCAAAAGAAAGATTATGGCACCGGCGTTCATTGCCCACAATGCGAAACTGGTGAGATAGTCAGCAAACGCACTCGTGGTGGTAAAATCTTTTTTGCTTGTAATAAATATCCTGATTGTAAATTCGCACTCTGGAGCAAACCAACTGGAGAAAAATGCCCGACTTGTCTCTCTCTCATGGTTTATGCCGCAGACAATAAGACAGTTTGCAGCAGTAAGGATTGTCCGACGAATAAATAGTAACGTACTTAACGGTAGCCGTAGAGGTAGGGGTTCAAGATTTTGAACCCCTACCTCGATTAATACCGCAAAATTTCACCACCACATCCATCGACCACCTAGATTAAAACATCCATTTCTTTTGGTTGTTTTTTGTTCGCCTAAAATTGGATTTTGTTAAATTGACTGATAAGTTAATAATATCCCCATATGGCATTCAACCATATAAATTATTTTCGGCGATCCACTCGCTTACCAGGCTATAATTATGCACGACCTGGAATGTATTTTGTTACTATCTGTACCCATAAAAAAGAAATGCTCTTTGGAGAAATTAAATCGAATCAAATAGTACTAAGTGATTTAGGCGATAATGTCGAATATTATTGGAAAGAAATTCCAAAACATTTTCCGAATACAACTTTGCAGGAATATGTTGTTATGCCTAATCATTTTCATGGAATTATTGTTATTTCTGCCACTCTAACCGCTGATGTAGGGGTTCAAAATTTTGAACCCCTACATCGATTAATACCACACAATGCCTTCCAAAAAATCATCCCTAAATCAATTGGCTCCATCGTCCGTGGCTTCAAAATCGGCGTAACAAAATGGTCCCGTAATAATGGGAAAAATTATATCGTTTGGCAAAGAAACTTTTATGAGCATATTATTCGTAATGAAATTGAATTATTAAATATTAAAAAATATATTATAAATAATCCTCAAGAGTGGGCTAACGATCCGGAGAAACAAGCACATGACCAAAGAGGTAGAGGTTCAAAATTTTGAACCCCTACCTCGATTAACATTCTATGAATGTTAACAATTTAAGAAATTTTTTTGTAATAGAAAAGAGGGGTCGCATGAACCCTTCCTTCTTCTGTTATTCTACCGAGTGATAGGGATTCATGTGTCCCCAAAGAACAAGCGGCAGAAACAAGGAAAGAACCATAGCCGCAAAGCAAAAGATCGGAAAGAACTGGGTCGCCGAGGGCATGACTTCCTCCAAGCAAATTTTTCTCCGTTACAATTGTAAGTATAGCACACTTTCGCTGTTTTGTCAATAAGTGTCAATAAGACAGAAGAAAATTTATTCAAATTTAGGGAAAAAACCCCTTATAAAACCTCCACGTGCAGGTCTAGCCCTGCACGTACAAAACAGGACAATCTCGTACCTGTCCGTCGGAGTTCAAAATCTTGAATCCCTAGAGCTGTAAAGCAACAAAAAAGGCCCTGAAAAAATCAGGACCTTTTTAGTGTAGGGATCTGGATAAAAACCCCAAAACATTGTTGATGATAGGGTTGTCACAGATACCCTACGTTTGAAAGTATAGCGGAAACAAGTGCAAAATACAAGCAAAACAGACTATAATCAAGAAAGCAAAAAAACAAGAAAACAAATAATGAGACCACTTAATAGTAAAACTTATTGCTTTTTTGCTTTCTTGTTTTTTTGATTAACGCTCACCTGTTTGTTTGGAAACGAAAACTCCTAGACCAAAAGCCCAGGAGTTCTCTTTTTGAGGTTTTACCTATCATCAACATAACTAGTATAGCAAACTTTTGCTTACTTGTCAATAGCACGTTCTAGCTCATAAAAACTGTTACCGAAAACCTAGTGGATAGCTCATAAATGGGTTACCGTAGTCGTATATGACTATGGAAACAAGAAATAACATCT
>LBYP01000008.1 GCA_000996245.1 Parcubacteria group bacterium GW2011_GWA2_40_23
AACAACGACTAAAATTTACTTAAAAAGCCAGTAATGTGGCGGAATATTAAGAGTTAAAATGAGATTTTGTATCATTGTTGTGGTTTTTCAACGCTCTCTAATAATGAACTTATTATACTAGATCACTTGCTTAAATTGCTAATTTATCTAAACGAAAACCACTCACCTTTATAAAATATGGCTTGCCATGAACCCGAATTAAAACAAAAAAAGTACGGAACAAAAATTTTTGTTCCGTACTTTTTTGGCTCCGCGAGTCGGACTCGGACCGACGACCCACTGGTTACACTTATCCATAGATTTCTCTACAGCGTGGACTATATCATCACCATAGCATAATGCTTTAGGTGCGAGGCGCTTCCACCGCATAATGCGGCGTACTTCCTTGCGGAATAGTCTCTGAACCTTATCCGCCAAAGGCGGATCTTGGCTGCGGATTAGCATGTCCCAAAAGGGATTTAGCCTTCCCGCAATTCACCTCGTTCTTCACTCCAAAGTTTCTTTTGGAGGCTGCGTAATTTTGGCATGAATTTCTTTATGGCAGTTCGAACACACAAGAAGGCACTTGTCAGCTTCTTTTTTTATCAAGAGCCAAGACCTTGTTAATCCTCTGGAGGATAAACCAAAATCTTTTTTTTGACTATCAAGATGATGACATTCAAGCGCTCCAGGATACTTTCGATATCCACAGAGGCAGCATTTGCCGCCTTTGTAGTTAATAAGTTTTTCTCGAAGCTCTTTTCGTCTTTTTTGTACCGCCTGTTTTAAATAGGCTGCACGATCCTTGTAGGTTCGTTTGTCCGCCATAAAATTTTGTGTTCACAGCCAGTTGCTCTACCGACTGAGCTATCGCGGAATAACTGTTACTATACTATCATAAATATTCTCTTGTGGCAATACTAATGGTCTATCTTTATTTTTTACGTTTTGCAAAAACAAACCCCATCATTCTATCAAACTGGGATGGAAAAACCTGCACCCCGAAACCATTTATTCGCAAAATTTCAACAAGACGTTTATGCTCATTCCCAAAAACATTGTGATACTCAAGTAAAATTGATTCAAATAAATTAAAATCATCTTTAGCCCAACTTTCTATCAGCTCAAATTCCCCACCCTCAATATCTAGTTTGATTAAAGCAATTTTTTTGATCTGATTCTTTTTACAATAATCGGCAAGAGAAGTTGTTTTAACTTTCTCAACTTTTTGACCACTGACATTCTCCGACGCAAAAGACAAACGATGATTTTGTGAATCGTTCGAAACGATTAAATTTCCTTGACCGCTTTTCGACGAAAGAGCTAAACATTCCAGCTGAATATTTTCAATTTGATTTTCTGCGATTGTTTTTTCGAGACGCTTAAAATTGTTTACTTCTGGTTCGAGCGCTATAATCGGAACAGTCGGATTTAAAGCACGGACATACAGAGAGAACAAACCAATGTGTGCACCGACATCGAGGATTGGTAACTTGGCTGACTCAATAGCGCTTTCGGCTGAACGATATTCACGAAATTTAAAAATTTCATTGGCCACGCTACGGTCAACTTCGTCTCTTAATTCGACATCAATTTTTTTGTCTTTGAATTTGATAATTGCCATACAGGGATATCATAGTGCATAACAACTTAGACAGCAAGCCCAATATATTATAAAATAGAAACAAGTAAGGATTCATAAACTTAAGAACCCTTACCCCATAACCCATACCCCTTAATACTAATTGTATGAAACTTAGCTCCTGGAACGTCAATGGTATGCGTGCTGTTATCAAAAACGGTTTTACCGACTACTTAGACAAACACAATCCAGACATCATCTGTTTGCAAGAAATTAAAATCGACAACGAAGCCCGCGCCAAAGAAAGCTTTGACTTCACCAAGTACGAAGAATTTTGGAACCCAGCGCAAAAGAAAGGCTATAGCGGCACCGCAGTTTTAGTCAAGAATAAATTGACAGCAGAGATAATCCGTTACACCGAGGGAATCGGAGAGGCAAAGTTTGATTCAGAAGGACGCGTACAAACGCTCGAATTTAAAAAGTTCTTTTTAGTCAATGTCTATTTCCCAAACTCTCGACACGATCTTTCTCGATTAAAATACAAAGTGGAATTCAATAACCTTCTTTGGGCTCATCTGATTAAACTAGAAAAGAAAAAGCCGATTGTAATCACCGGTGATTTTAATGTCGCGCACAAGGAAATTGATTTAAAAAATCCAAAAGAGAATATTCACAATGCTGGCTTTACGATTGAAGAGCGAGATAGTTTTGATGAGCTTATAAAGAAAGGCTTTATCGATAGCTTCCGTTATAAATATCCAGACAAAGTTCAATACTCTTGGTGGTCATATCGTTCCGGTGCTAGAAGAAGAAATATCGGTTGGAGAATTGATTACTTTTGTATCAGTCCAAAGCTTAAAGATAAAATTAAAAAAGCAGCTATTCTTGATGATGTTGTTGGCTCAGATCACTGCCCCGTTATCTTGGATCTGGAGATATAAAGAAAACACGTCACCACTCTGAGGAGTAGCGACGTGTCGTGCGTATGACGCACAGATCAAGACGAGGGCCAGACCCACTCTTTCGTGAGTCCGAGGACAGTGGGCTGGTTGGAGGGCCAACGACCGCCCAGAGCGACGTCGTACGTGCCGACCAAGAACGTGAGGACAGGGGAAAGGAAGTAGACGACAGGCACCATGACAGGAGCCGACATGACCTTCGTGGGGAGCAAACTGAGGTTCCTCACGACCCGACAGACTTCAGACTTTTTGACCGGCATGATCATTCCTCCAAGTTGTGGACGAGCCCCAAAACACATCAACAGATTATGATGAATTTATCATATTTATCAAGGAACGTCAACAAAAAAATCGACCCATATGGGGTCGATTTTATATTGAACGATCTTATTAGTAGTAATCTCTAAGTTTTTCAATACCAGGAAATTGCTTAACCTTCTCAAGTGACTTAGCTTCAATTTGACGTATACGTTCACGTGTCACGTCAAATTCTTGGCCTACTTCTTCCAAGGTATGAGAAACACCATCAATCAAGCCAAAACGCATTTCCAAAATCTTTTGTTCACGTGGAGAAAGATCTTTGATAACTTCCTTGACATAATCCTTTAACAAACGGAGCGCTGCTGAACGATCTGGACCAACATTTTTTACATCTTCGATAAAATCCTCGAGGGTACTATCTTCATCATCATCACCCACTGAAGTTTCAAGAGAAACAGTCTCTTGAGAAATTTTCATGATGTATTTAACCTTGGTCACATCTTCTTCCATTTCAGCCGCAATTTCTTCTGGCAATGGTTCACGTCCTAAATCTTGTATAAGTCGGCGTTCTATTTGATGAAACTTATTAATGGTTTCCACCATGTGCACTGGAATACGAATTGTACGCGATTGATCGGCCAGCGCGCGAGTAATCGCTTGTCGTATCCACCAAGTCGCATAAGTCGAAAACTTGTAACCTTTTTTATAATCAAATTTTTCCACTGCACGGAACAAGCCGATATTGCCTTCTTGAATTAAATCAAGCAGTGAGAGGCTTTTACCAACGAATTTCTTGGCAATCGAAACAACCAAACGCAAATTAGCTTCAATTATTTTTTTCTCAGCATCTCTATCTCCATGTTCTTTTCTTTTGGCGAGAGATAATTCTTCTTCTTGTTTCAAAAGAGCAACCTTGCCAATCTCACGTAAATACATCTGGATTGAATCAGCTGACAATTCTGGCAATTCAAGCTTTTGTTTTTTACCGGTGTCGCTGCGGGTTGTTGCGCCAACTTCGGACAACAACTTTTCGCGTTCTTTACGACGACCGAGCATAGCACCGCGAACTTCGATAACTTTAATTCCCAAACCTTCCAAATCATCTAAAAAATCCTCATACACATCCAAATAATCTTCTAAATAAACAAAAACTTGCATTACTTCTTCTTCGGTAATGAAATTTCTAGATCGACCCTTCCCAATTAATTTTTTAATTAATTCTGGGACCGGTGGCTCGGCTTTTGGTTGACGCACGAGTGGGACCTTCTTGATTTTGGTTGTAGGACGTTTACCAGAACTCTGTCTGGTTGGTTTTTTAGCACTTTTTTTTGTGCCGGAAGATGTTTTTTTGTAAACAGCTTTATTGGCTGTTCTTTTTTTAGCAAGAAATTTTGCTAGCTTTTTAATTGTCTTGGAAGCTGTTGCTCCCTTGGTTCTCGCCATAGCTATTTTAATTTGGATAATTCCTCTGACTTTGTTTGCATTTCGCGCATAAGCATCTGAATTTGTTCTTTATCATTTCTTTTTTCAGCCGCTTCTAATTCTTTAGTAAGCATCTTGATAGTTGCTTCCAGGTGATGCTTGGTGAGGGTTTTGATTAAACCAATCAGTTCATTATTGATATCATCGATCCTAAAGCCCTCATAGACTTCATCAATATAAATAATCAGACTATCGAGATAGCTGGTTGGTAAATCGTGATTATTGGCTAACCACTCCACAAGCTGTTTGCGGGTTAGCTCACAACTAGCCTCATTATAGTGTATTAATAAGTTTTTGTAAAAGGTAGCCATTTCCGTTGACTGAATATAATCGATTGGCAAAAACTCTTCGGCATAGGAAATCAACTGCGGGTGATTGATTAAAATAGTAAAAACTTTTTCCAAATACTTCATATCCTGTGTTTTTTCTACCTTGGGCTCAACAACAAAAGTCTTTTGTGGGTTCAGTGACGTCATTGATGGATTTGGGATTGATTCTCGTAAAATAGCTTCAGAAAGATCAAGCTTATTAGCTAATTCTTTTAACCAATGAGCTTGTTCGATCTTATTTTTTATCTTAGCTAATTCCTGTAAAACAATTTTTGTTGCTGGTTTTTTAGTATTGATATTCGAAAGTGCTTCTTCAGTCAAATATTTATCTATGTAAAATTGCATGACCAATTTAGCACTACGCAAAGACTGTTCCCAAAGTTTAATGTCATGCTTAATACATTCGTCAGGATCTTTACCGTAAGCAAGTTGCACAATTTTAATATTCATTTCTGCGTCCCAAAGTAAATCGACTGAACGTTGTGCCGCGCGTTGTCCAGCTTCATCTTGATCAAAACAGAGAGCGATATTTTCTGTATATCTTTTCAATATTTTTATTTGCTCTACCGTCAACGCTGTCCCTGAGCAAGCAATCACATTTTTAAACCCGGCCTGATGACAAGCCACCACATCCATATTCCCTTCTACGATAATGGCATAACCATTGTCGCGAATCGCCTGTTTGGCTTTGTCCAATCCATACAGTGTTCGTCCTTTATGATAGATTGGATTCTCGGGAGAATTAATATATTTCGCAGCTTCATCTTTATTTAATGTGCGAGCGCTAAAACCAATCACATTACTATGGATATCGAAAACAGGGAAAGTTACTCGATCGCGAAAACGGTCATAGTAGCCTCGGCCACCTGATTTTTCGACAGTCAGTCCTGCGAGAAAAATTTCTGCTTCCGTGAAATCTTTACTTTTTAAATATTTCAATAAATCATCCCAAGATTCTAAAGCATAACCAAATTTGAAAGATTTGATTGTTAATTCACTTAATCCACGTTTTTGTAAATATTCTAAAGCCTTTTTTCCTTGAGCCAAATAAAGAATTTCGTGCCAGTGATTGGTGGCAGCACTACAAATGTCGAGCAATCGATTTTTTTGGCTAGAAATTCTGGGATCGTATTGTTCCAGTTGAACACCGGCCTTGCCAGCTAAAAGACGTAAAGCCTCAGGAAAATCAATGCCCTCGATCTTTTGAACGAAACTATAAATATCACCACCTTCGTTGCAACCAAAACAATGGTAAATTCCCTTATCTGGATTAACCATAAAAGAAGGGGTTTTTTCATTATGAAAAGGACAGCGGCCTTTCCAGTTAACCCCTGCCTTCTTTAGTTGGACATATTCTCCTACGACTTGAATAATATCCAATTTTTGTTTGATTTCGTCTACTTGATCCATATATTCCAATCTTAACTGAGAGAACAAAGTTTGGCAATTCCAGCAAACCCTCTAATGTAATAATTCGATTATTTTTGAAGGCTCTTAATAATACTATTAAAATCTTTTGCTGATAACAAAGAACTTCGGGTTGCGGCAATTAAGGTCCCACCAGCGACAAGAACCGTTGGATCCTTAGTTAGAATCTGCTCCGGCCCAGACATGCCCAGTCTATCCGGTTGAGATTCTAAAGCTGTTCGAATCGGATCATCTACGGCTAATTGGTCTCGTTTTTCTTTTTCAGCACGATTTAAGGCTACGCACAATTCCCCTATATCTAGTAAAGCCGCTGATTCCTGTTTAATTCCAATATCATACATATCGCCGCCTTTTCTATTTGCCCCGCCATAAACAGCCACAATAGTATCTGGCGTTATTCTTTGATAGGCAATATTCGTAAAAGCAGTCGGTACTGTTTTGGGTTCCAACGCAATAATTACAGGAACCTCTATAGTTTCACCTGTTTTCGGAACTTTAATTTTTATAGTAGTTCGTTCTGCCTGTTCAAAATCTTGATTAAAAACTTCCAGTTCTTTCCTGGTCAAAACTTTTCCTCGTTCAATTGATTCCTGAACTTCTGGAGCTAGGTTAATTACATGCGCATCCATGTCTTTTTCTGGGTCAAATTCAGAATTTGCAACAGCTGCATTTTCCGTTTCATTCAAAACCTGAAACATTCTTTCAGCCAAAAGATTTTCGTATTTTGTTTTTATTTCATTTAATCTTTGCACACCCGCATCGTTCAATCGTCCATTGGGAGCCTTCATTTCTGGGTTTCCAAATACTTCCTTCCCTAGTTCTCCATCTCGTGCACTCGCCAAGTCAGATTTAATAGCTGAAAAAATTCCAGATAAACTAGCTAAATACTTTTCAATATCTGCCTCACGATACATCCCATAGTCTACCTTATTTACATGTTCCGCTAATTTCATTGCTCCAACTGGAAGTTCTTTTCTTTGAATTAAAGATTGTATTAAATAGCTCGAAACAATTGAGTCCAAGTCACCATCAGCGTGTGCCAAGGTTGTGTGGACACCTCTAGCCTCAATCATTCGAGAGACATCATCAACATAGGTAACTATAATCTTAGCAGAACATCTGGGGTCTAATACTTGTCCTCGAACCCGGAACATATTATCTAGACGATGATGGTCTACAACTCCCGTCTTAATCGTTTCAACATAACAATCACCAGTGCCTGTGACTTCAAAATCACCTGTATCAAGAACCATCTCACCGTCTTTGGGTTGTAATTTTTGCGCTTTGCCTAAATTGCACTTGCACTTTTCTGGGTCGAAATTAACAACTTTTAATAGACCTTTTTCACGTACGCCAGTTGTACCTTCTGGTTGTATTGTTGGGACTTGTTCGATAGTCATAAATTTATATTTTAAAAATTCTATTATCTCATTATTCTAAAAATCACTTTGTGTTGTAAATATCAGCAATGATTCCTGTAATTCGACGAGCTTCATTTTCAACAGCTACTCCTTCATGCTCACCACCATGCGCCCTGGAACCTTCGTATGAAGCTTGTTTTTGGTCTAAGTGCATATCTAACTCAAAATAAGTGTCATATTCTGTCAGATAGATATGAAAACGTGGATATAGCCCAGAACTTAAACGACGCGCAAAGCTTGGTTTTTCTTCATGACCTTGCCATGTCGCGTAGCTGCAACGTTTAATCAACTCATCTGGCTTGATGTTGCGGAGTGGAAATTTAAATTTCATACTGTTAGTCAAGTAATAATTAAACTATAATCAAGAAAACAAGAAAGCAACGAAGCAAAAAGCATAGCGACCTGTTTGTTTTCTTGCTTTCTTGCTTTTTTGCTGAGATCTCACCTATTCCACCATTCAGATACTGCTGACGTTTAGCTTCAGGGAACTTTTCAATTGAATAACGCAGCATAGTCCTTGGCATCATTTTATACCATTTTCGCAAAAATGTCTCTTCTACGGGCAAATCTCTCTTACCAACTTCGCGTAACATCCAACCGACGGCTTTGTGAATCAAATCATGTTTGTCTCTGATCAAAATTTCTGCAATCAACAAAAAATCCTCAAACTGGTGCTGTTTAATAAAACTAAATGTTGTCAATACAGCAATTCTTTTTTTCCAAAGATTATTTGAACGAGCAAATTCATAAATGATTTTTTTATCCTTGTCGACAAGATATTCGCCAACTATCTTCGGAGTGGTGGTATCAATAATGTCCCAATTATTAAGTGCACGCCAATTTTTAAGATAAAATTTGTAGATCTGTGCTCTTGTTTTTTCGTCAGCTCGTTGAAACTTATAAACGAGTATAAAAGCACCAAGGAGTCGTTCCTCATGATAAACGCTTTTGAGTAATATTTGCACTTCGGGAAAACTTGATTCGACAAACTGCTTGGCCAACGCGCGAAGAACTGGAACTTTAATTCCCAAAAATTTATCACCAGCGCCGTATTCACCAACTCCTGTTTTAAAAAAACGAGACAAATTTTTCGCTTGTATTTTGTTTTGTCGTTTAATCAATTCTCTGTGGATGTCCATATCTTTATTAATTAACAGTTACAATTTTGTCCGTATATTGTAAAGCTATAATCCCCTTCTTATTTATGTAAACAGCTATGCTATAAATACCTTTTTGTAAGTTCTTTTTCTTGAGATTAATCGAAAATCCCGAATCATCAAAATTCAAACTACTAAAATGAGTTGTGACATCTGTACGTCTAATCGGCATCGTTGGTATTAAATAATTTGTGGTATCAGACGATAACACCACTGATATCAACGATTTTTCGGAACTCTTTTTATTAATATGCGCCCACCCATTAATCTTAAGGACATCATCATCTTCGACAAATTCATCAAAGCGCCAACTGACATTATTTGTTTCCCTTACACCAATTACCATTGAAGGCACTGTTTCTGTGTTTTTAGCTATAGAATCTATCAATGCCGAAACCTTACCTTCCGCAAATTCTAATACAACAAAATCAGGATTAGAACTCTTGACTAAATCATAATTAACATCATAGGCCCATTCGAATCGTACTTCCCTAAATGATTCTGCCATTAATGATGTAAGTACACGTGAGAATGAATCTCCAAAGACAAATACATTTTTCTTATATGGTGCGTTTATGTTTTCTGCAGAAAAACCATTGTCCGCTTGTGGATCCGGATCGACAATCACGGCTGAGCTAAATCCTAAAGTTTCCCAGTTCTCCCTGATATCATCACGACCAAGCATCTTTGAAGCTAAATCGCCTGAAACCTGCTCTGGCAAATTATGTATTTTAAAATATTCTGCTGGTTGTGCCAATAAACCTAAATCTTTCATAACACTGGAATACTGAATGTATCCACCGTGCTGATTCCAGTGTGTGTCTGTTTTGTAATATAATTGTTGTTCTTTTTTTCCAGCAATTAACTGCGGTCTCAAATCCGTAAATAAAATTTTCTTGTCTTTGAGAATTGATACCACTTGATCCATTTTCGTTTTTGAACCACGGCTATATCCATCTGGTAGATATTCCGGATATATTGTTTCTTTCTTTGGTGCGATAGAGACAACAAAGCTCCTTCCTTGGGCACGTAACATTTCATTTACATCAATTAAATACGTTTCTAGTAACTCTATTTGTTTCTTAGTCAAAATATCTTTTCCCAAATATTCATCAAACGACTTACCATCATTACCATTAAAATATAGCCAGCCTTGTTCCCCTAACAACACTTTGTCGCTGCCTGAAATCTTAAAAATATTCATCAAGCTTTTATTGTAAAAAGCCGTAATTTGGTTTCTATATGGGACATGATCATCGAAGTAGGCAGTATACTCTTTGGTGTATTTTTGCAATTGCAAAAAACTTCTAGGTAACACAGGCAAAGATTTTAAATTTCTATTTTCTGTTGTGGCGTTTAAAACACCAATGTCAAAGATAAAAAACACAAAAACACCACAAACGAAGACAACAAAACTTGTCACAACCAAATAATCGACAAGACCGGTTAGAAATTCCTTTATTTTCAATAAGCTTGTCTTCATATATTAAAATCTAAAATAGATAAAGGGATTATATGACGATGAAATTAAAACCATCAAATCAATTGCCAAAAGTATAAAGGCAAAAACACTGGAATACTTTTTAATTACCATAAACCAATTGAAACGTGATAAATACGGGATCACTGGAAGCGCAAAAAGAGCACCGGCCAATAATATTGTGATATCTAATGATGTCAGTATATACTTTTCTGCCCCTGTTCCAAAACCAAGAAAAGATTTGAAATAATCTGTGCTAGAAACACTATCGGCCTTAAATATTATCCAGCCAATCATAACCAAAATGAATGTTATGATAGTATTTAAAAATCGAGGAATATGTTTCCTGGCTTTTGCGACAAAACTTATTTTTTCAATAGTCAAAAGAGCTCCATGATACAAGCCCCAAATTAGAAATGACCATAAAGCACCGTGCCACAATCCACATAAGCCGAAAACAATAAACTGATTTATGGTAGTTCGAGTTGCACCAGATCTATTACCACCTAGAGGGATATAAACATAGTCACGAAACCAAGTTGAGAGCGAAATATGCCATCGACGCCAAAACTCAGTAATCGTATGTGAAATATAGGGGTAATTAAAGTTTTCCAAAAATTCAAAACCAAACATTCTACCCAACCCAATAGCCATACTTGAATAACCGGCAAAATCAAAATATATTTGCAATGAATACGCAAAAATACCAATCCAGGCTGTTGTCCATTTCAAATCACCTTCGGGTAAAGCAAAAATAGAGTCCGCTATTTTCCCCGCAAAATTAGCTAAGATTACTTTGTGAGTAAGCCCAATGATAAACCGTTGAACACCAGACGAAAACTTGCCAACTGTTTCTTTGCGCGATAAAAGTTGATCATCAATGTCTTTATACCGAACAATAGGACCAGCAATTAACTGCGGAAAGAACGAAATATAGAGTGCCAAATTAAATAAGCTTTTTGATGCTGCAACTTCTTTTCGATAAACATCAATTACATAAGACAATGCCTGAAATGTAAAAAATGAAATACCGATAGGTAACCCCACAGGACCAAAGGGGATGTTGATATGTAATAACCCCGAAAATGTATCGACCAAAAGATTACTATACTTAAAGAAAACTAGAGCGCCGATATGTAAAACCACCGAGAGTATCAATAAACCTTTTCTTTTTTTCACGTCTGCTTGCTTTTCTATTAAAAGAGCTAGGACATAAGAAACTGTAATCGAGGCAATCATTAACAATACGTATATTGGTTCACCCCAAGCATAAAAAAGTAAACTAAAAATCAACAAAATTATATTTTTAAACTTCCTATCAGCTAAAAAGTATATCCCAAAAAGGACTGGCAGAAAAAGAAAAAGAAAAATTGGTGAAGAAAAAAGCATGACAAATTATTACTGATTACATTTTTTATCTAATTGATTCGTAACCACCCTTAACACCATTCGGCGATAAAACTATCTGCCAAAGCTGATTTTTACGACAACGGAATGATCCAGCACAGCTGAGCAAATAAAACTTCCACATGCGATAGAATTTTTCTGAGTACTTGTCTTTGATTTCCGACCATGTTTTATCAAAATTTTGGAACCAAGCCATCAAAGTTTCATCATAGTGCGCACCGAAACTATGCCAATCCTCCATAACAAACAAACTTTCAAACGCAGAAGTTAATTGTTTGGCACTGGGCAACATGGAATCTGGAAAAATATATCTATCAATCCAAGCATTCGTTCCAGTGCTTGACTCATTTCCTGCGATGGTATGCAGTAAAAACAAACCACCACCCTTTAAATTTTTTCGAACAACCTTCATGTATGTTCGATAATTCTTATGACCGACATGTTCGATCATTCCGAGCGAAACAATATGGTCAAATTTTTCATTCACATCTCGATAATCTTGCAGGCGCAATTCAATTGGCAAGCCTTCGCACATTTTTTTAGCCAAAGCTAATTGTTCTTTTGAAACTGTGATACCGACAACAGAAGCGCCATATTTTTCTGCAGCAAATTTGGCAAAACTTCCCCAGCCGCAGCCGATGTCGAGTACTCGATCGCCAGCTTTTAATCCAATTTTTTTGCAAACAAGATCAAGTTTAGCGTCTTGAGCGTCATCGAGATTTGCAACTTCTTTCCAGTAGCCACAAGTATAAACCATGCGCTTACCCAGCATCCGACTATATAAATCATTACCAATGTCATAATGCTTTTCTCCGATATTAAAAGCACGCTTACCTTTTTGCAAATTGACTAACTTCGATTTCATATAGGGGAAAACAAACTGCCATGGTTGAACTTTTTTATCCAAATCAGCCGCTAAAAGTTTATTAATCATTTCATCAAGTTGTTCTGACTCCCACCAAGCATCCATATAGGCTTCACCAAACCCCAAAGAACCCTGAGCGAGTACTCGATCAAATAACTTTTCGTTTTTGACTTGAATGTCCCAAGGACGCTCGCCGTTGATTTTAACATCAGCGAGACTTAGAAGTTTTTCAATTTTTTGGTTTGTTTGCATATCATTAATGTTTTACAAAAAACTTATTTTTGTCCCCAATCAATTAACTCAGTAAATCTCAAATAAAATCCGAACGGATCCACCATTCGGAAGTCTTTCCAGACATGCTCGTGATCATTTAATTCTTTTAACTCACGTGCAATATTTTCTTTTAAATTAACAGAAGCCAATTCATACAACTGCTCGATATTACCAGTTGGTATCGTCACCTCAATTGCATAGCCTCTTTTGGTGTCTTTGGGAAACTGTTTAAAATAAGACTGACCATAGACCCTTTCGTCACCGCCATAAAAATTTAACATGGTCAAACCCAATTTATCTTCACGGATCATTGTCATGTAGCCGAGTTCTTGATCGTTTAATTTGTCATCCAGGCCAACAGTAAAACCGAGTTTTGAATAAAAATCTTTTGCTACATTCAAATCAGGAACATGCAATTCAATGATTAAGTTGTTTTTTATTGGATTCTTCATCATTATTTCTTCGAAGAGGCACTTCGGCTAATTAAAGATTCTAAATATTTTAATACCCAAGCAAAGAATAAGAAAATACCTAAGTAGAGAATCACTGCCAACCAGCCAGGAAGCCATTTGAAGAATATATCATAACGAGACATTAGTGGCCAATGAATAAGGTAAATTTCAAAAGAATAAAAACCGAAGAGATAAAAGAATTTTATTTCAAATCTTTTCATGATAAAGAAAAGTATTAACGCAAACATGGTCAACAAACTAATGATCTGTTCCTTATTAACACTCGCACCAACACCGGAGTGATAAGCCGTGAACGCGATTACCCCCAGCAAAACAAGCAAGATTGTATAATAACCAACCCGCTTTAATACTTTATATTTATTCGCGCCTTTTTTCATCCAAGCAACTTGTTCGAGGTTACGCCATAAGGATTGCGCAGCACTTGAGGCAAACCAATGAATCAATGAAGCAAAAGCGATACCCAAAGGAAACGCCCATGAATGCAATTGATATAAATGCGACACACCGCTGGTAACTGGTAGTTTGAATTGCAAAACAATATATGAGACTAAGAAAACAACAATCGCTGTCAACCAGGGACGTTTTTTGGAAAAAACAAATGGGAAAATGATGTAATAAAACAAAATTGGAGTTATAAACCAGAATGGTGAATTAATGTCGTGGAATAAATCTGCACTTGGGAAAAGTCCAAATACAGATCGGATATTATAGGGCCACGAATAAGTAATATGCAAAAGAAAAAAATCAAGCAAAAAAAGAATAACGATAACTATCCAAAACGGTGTAAATAATTTCAATAAACGTTTTTGATAAAACTTGGCGATAGATAATTTCGCTTTAAGTGCACGCTGTGTTAATCCATAACCCGACAAGAAAAAAAATAAATTCACTCCAACCCCGGCCAAGATTGAAAGTGGGAATAAAAATCCGTGATCAGTTGAAAGAAAATAACCAACATGAGAAAAAATAACTGCAAAAATCGCAATTCCCTTAAGTTCTTGCGTTACAGTCAATGGAAATGTTTCAGCTTTTTCTTTCCTACGAATCGAAACAAGTAAAGCGATAACAAAAATCGCAATAAATATTTGGGTCGACAAGACTACATTAATTATTGAAATTGGCATAAATTATTTTTGCCCAAAGTTCGTACCCCTTGGCTGACGGATGAAATAAGTCCCTCGAGAAGAATTCCTCGTTATCAAACATGTTTTCAGTCTGCGTGTACAAATCAACATATTCGACATCATTAGCTACCGCGAGCTCTTTAATTATTTTATTATATTCTACTATTTCATGTCTAAAATATGAGTTATAAGGAGGGAGTAAAAGCGCCTTTGTACCGATATATGGAATACTAATAGCCAAAATTCTAGCCTTGGTTTCAGTTTTAAGTCGCTTTAAAATCTCGGCATAATTTTCGGCAAAGCTTGTCTTTGGTACATTACCCATAACATCATTAATACCAATAAGCATTGTAACAACATCCGGCTTGTCATTAATCGCTGACGTTAATAGATTTTCAATTAAATCACTCGTTCTCGCACCAGAATACGCACGGTCGCGCAATGTCACACTAGTACTTCCCTTTGATATTTTCTGGGCCAGCAGATACGGATATGATTCTTCATATATTGAAGCTCCAATTCCAGCGGTTAAACTATCTCCTAGTGCTGTATATGCCAAATTCAATGCTTTATCATCGCTAATCTTGATAATATACTCAGTCTTTGTATCTACCACGCTCAAAGCACCAGCTTCAATTTTTTGATACATATAATGATAGGCAATGAACAAATAGGCAACGACAGGAAGAAGCAATCCGATGATTATAATTACTATTTTCTTTTTCATAATTTTTCTTGAAATTCATCGGCCTGGTTTACCACGAACCTGAACGCTAGTGAATAGTGGTTTACCCCAGAACTACTCGTTCTTCTCGAGTTCTGGGTAAACAAGTACCTGAGCGTAGCGAATGGTACCTAACTTAGCGATTGGCTTGCCACGAACCTGAACGTAGTGAATGGTTCGTGGCGGAGAGAGAGGGATTCGAACCCTCGATACCTTGCGGTATACACGCTTTCCAAGCGTGCGCACTAGACCAACTATGCGATCTCTCCAAATTATTTATCATCATCCTTAAACAATCCCAGTAGTTTTTTGAACTTTATGCCTCCCTTATAAGCCTTGATTTCCCTTTCTCGACGACATGCTTCAGCCCTTGTTTGAAACTCCTCCGTGTAAACAGTCTCCCAAGGGATGCCATATTTTGTTGATTTGACTTCACCCCTATTATGCAGATTTAATCTATTTTCTAAATCTTCAGCATGACCAATGTAATACCTATTCTTTACTATACTTCTATTTATATAAACTTTATACATAACAATTACGCTTTCTGCCGCGTAGCGGCATCCCGCTTCGCGGGACAAGGCGGTGCACTCGACCACTATGCGACCTCTCCATATTATAATAATCAATGACCAACTCTGTTTACCCAGTACCGGAACGATAGTGACTGATATCGGGTTTACCCAGTACCGGAACGATAGTGACTGGTACTGGGCGACCTCTCCATGTATTTTTCTCTAAACTGTCTTATAAAACTCTTTGAACAGTTTATATTTTTTCTCTAATTTCTTTTTTGCAAATTCAAAAAATATTCTTTTATTAAAGTCCAATTCTATTTTTTCGACCAAATCTTTCTTAGCTTGTTTCATCGAAAATTTCTTTCTTTGTAACCAAGAACTTATCAACCAAACATAAAAACTATTATCAAAGTGCGACATAGCATCAGCACAAACTAATATTTTGGCTTCTAAACTTTTAGGGGCCCTTGCATCAAAATCATGCAAAGCCACAATATCAGCGACTTTTTTGATTATTTCTTTTGAAACACCAAATTGAGGTAAAAATCTCTTTGTTTCTTCTGCACCAGCTTTTTGATGATCTCCTGGTAAGCCATGGATACGTTGCAAGTCATGACACCAAACAGCTAAAAGAATAACTAAAGAGTCCGCATCTGGCATTTTCTTTAATAGATATTTAGCATTTTTTTCGACTGCAAGTAGATGAACTGGATAAAACCAAGGCTCGAAATGACCAAGTTCCAGGCAATCTCTTTTGATAGCATTTTTGACTCGACTAACAATATCCATAAATAAAAGTTTAACAATGTAATTTTAGCAAATTTTTTAAGGATGATCAACTTGACTTTTAGCCAAATTTATATGAAAATGAGCAAGTGCGTAAGTAACCGGAGGTTCATCGTGTACAATTTCAAGGCTGACTTCAAGAAGGGGCTACTCCCCAACTGCATCACTTTCGTCGGCGTCTTGATGATCCTGCCCATCATTCTGGCTCGCAGAGCAGGAATGTTTGGGTCATCGCTCTTCTACTTCGTGGTCGCCTGGTTCTGCGACTGGGCCGATGGTCACTTTGCCCGCAAATTCGTTATGACAAGCAAGATCGGCACCTTCCTTGATCCACTGACAGACAAAGCCTTCACCTGGTCAATTCTCATTGACAACTGGCATCGAGTTCCAAAAGAAGCTGCAGTCATCATCATGATAACTGGGTTGCTAGCAACGATTGGCAGAATCATAATTCTGATTGCCAACCGCAATCCCGCCGTCAACATCGACATCATGGCTGGAATGGCTGGCAAGTACAAAACCAACTTCGAGAAGAGCGGTCTCGTCGCTCTGTTACTAGCAGATATCTGCGGCAAGTACATCCACTACGAATGGCTCGTAGACCTGTTCATGTTCATCTCTAAGCTTGGCATTTGGCTCAGCATCCCGCTGGCCATCATCAGCTTCCTGTCCATCGTCATGAAGCTATACAAAATCTACCACGAACCAGCCTAACGAAAACCCCGACGTTTCTAATAACGCCGGGGCATTTTTTTCTAAATTACTTTAATAAGGCATCGATTGTTTGTTGGAAATTTTCAAATGGTAGCGCCCCGCTAACCAGTTGGCCATTAACGAAAGTCGCTGGAGTTCCAGTGACACCAGAGGCACCACCTTCAGCCGCGTCAGCTGCTACTTTGTCAGCGTACTTACCAGTATCTAAACAATCATTAAACTCAGTTGTATTCAAGCCAAAGCCTTTGGCTAGTGATTTCCATTTATCCACACTCATATTCCCCGCCTCATTAGCTTGGAACATAGCATCGGACATTTCAAAAGACTTGCCTTGTTCTAAGGCACATTCAAATGATTCCGCTGCTTTTTGAGCCTCAGGATGAAAACCTAGAGGGAAATTTCTTAACACATACTTAATCTTATTCCCATAAGTGCTGATAATTTGCTTAATAGTATCATGATGCTTTAAGCAATAAGGACATTCAAAATCTGTATATTCGATAATTGTAACTTTAGCGTCTTTTCCTCCCTTGAAAGGTTCATTCTCTTTAACTCCTACTACTGGCACATAAGTCGGTTCTGCAGCTGGTTGGGTGGTATCAATAGTTGGATTTACTGCTAAATTGGCTTGAGCTGGTTGATTAAAGACAACAATTAACAATGTGAAAAATGCTACTGTTGATAAGATAGCCATGCCCACAAAGAAACCGAGCAGAAAATTAGTCTTTGGTGTTTGTTCACTCATAGAAAAAAGTTATTAATATTTTTATGCTTGCCCAGCATTTAAAGGGAACACTTTATAGTGCTGGGCTTAATTTTAACACAGTCAAAAGAGACAAGCAATTAGCCTATGTGGAAAATTATATTCCTGCCTGCTCCGAGAATACCAAGTTTCAAGCGTTCTTCTGAACTAGCATACATAGTAAAGAGTTTATCACCCTTTTTCACTTTTGTCCCATAACGCGCATGGATGTGCATCCCTGCATATTTATCGATTGGTGCGCCTAAATTCATACAAACTTCATTAATAGCTTTATTATCAATGAACTTAACTCGGCCACTTTTTTTAGCATGAATTTCATAACGTTGATATTCCTGCATTACTTCCTCTGAGTTCCAATCTTTTTTTCCGCCTTGAGCAATAATTATCTCATTTAGTTTTTTCCAGGCAGCACCAGAAATAATTTGTTTTTTAGCTATTTCAAATCCCTTGCCCTTTTTGCAATAACCCTTCATCTCTAAAAGACGTCCAGCTAACTTGCAACCTTTATTCTCAAGATCAATGGGACGGAACTTGTGTTGTTGTACAACCCGGAGAAGATCGCGAGCCTCCAGCGCCGGCCCCACGCCTTCGCCCACTGGCTCAGTGGCTTTGATAGCCATAATTTCGACTTTCATGCCGAAACGCCTCCCTAAACGTTTGAATTTTTCTTCAATGATCTTAGCATCTTTCATTGTTGGAACTTTACAAGAAAGACCAACTGGTACATCAACAATTAAACAATCAACACCCATGGCGACTTTCTTAGCCATGATACTGACTATCATTTTATCATAAGATTCTAATGCTAGGGGACGAGAAACTTTAATAATGTGATCATCAGCCGGAGCCATCTTCACGCCACCGCCCCAAACTAAACAGGCCTTAGTTTTTTTGACAATCTGTTTAATCGCATCCATCTCAAACGAAACTGGACAAAGCACTTCCATAGTATCAGCTGTACCGGCCGGAGAAGTAATAGCGCGCGAAGATGTTTTTGGGATATAAATTCCCAGCGAGGCAATAATCGAAACAATAATTGGTGTAATCCTATTTCCGGCAAGACCTCCAACCGAGTGTTTATCGACAACTTTTGTCGTTAAATTGAATTGCTCACCAGTTTCTGCCATGGCTTTAGCCACATAATACAGTTCTTGCTCAGAAAATTCTTTTACAAAACCACTAGCCGCATAATATGTTGTCATGACTTCACTCAAGCGATTTTCGGAAATATCTTCAATTAAAGCGTAAATTTCTGCATAAGTCGCTGGTTTGCCTAGCATTTTTTTCTTGATTGTTTCGACAGAAAGCGGACGCGACTCCAAGGAAACCTCAACAATGTCTCCTAATTCGACTTTATGCTTTTGCCAAATCTCTTCGAATAAACCAATCTCGCCCGATTTAACATGCTTATTGGACACATCAACTGAAGCGATTATTTTTTTTGATTTACTCCAAAGCAAAGAGACGCGGTCGCCTGGGTGAATTCCGTAATTGTCCGCTTCTTCTTCATTAAACATGGCAACTGGTTGATTCCCTGTTGAAAAATCTAAATTTTTACAGCGTAAAAAATAGGCCATATTAATTATCTTTTATATTTATATTTTACATTATTCCATTGGATAAGCGCTTTGCGTAATTCATCATGATCTTTAGCATAAACAGCCAGCGGAATACCTTTTTCAACTGCTTCGGCCGCCTGGAAACAACCACGTGCGCCCGCAGCAGAGCCATCCACATGGCCATGAATACCACCGCCAAAGTTGGCAATTAAATCAGATCCCAACGATTCGACTAACTTCGGCAACAATCCAGGATGCATTCCACCCGAAGCAATGGGCATGGTTGGTTTTATACTTGACCAATCTTCCCTTAAGGCATGATAATCTCGCCAATCTTCTTGCAAAAGTTGATTGATAGTTAGAACTTCTTCGCGTGTGCCATCCATTTTGCCGACGACTGTGCCGGTATGTAATTGGTCGACGCCAGCCAGACGTGCAAGCTTGGCTAAGACTAACATGGTGATACCGTGTTTCTCGTATCGTGTAAAAGTACTATGCCCAGCACGATGGCCATGGATAATTAAACCTAAATTTTGTTTGCGTAAATATTGGACTGAGTCTAATCCCGTTGAAACAATATCTACCATAACAACTTTTCCGCCTTGCGATTTAACGAACTTCGCTCTCTCGAGCATTATGTCTGGTGGAGCAGTAATGTTTGCAGAATATAATTTTACAAGACCGGTTTCTTGTTCAACTTTTTTCAAAGCTTTTAAAACTTTGCGAACACGTTCTTCAAAATTATTAAAGCTCATGTTGGTTAAATTCTCATCATCCTTAATGAGATCGATTCCATTCCTCCAGACTGCATATGAAAGTTCTGCTTGTTCGTCAGGATTTAAACCTACTTTTGGTTTAATAATACTACCAAGGATTAAACGCTTTTTTATGCCCGTAATTTTTCTGATTCCCGCTAAACCGAATGCAGGACCTTGAAAACTATCAATATATTTCTTGGGGAATTCAACATCTAGTAAACGTAAGTGTTTAACAGCCTTCATGGAAAAAATGTTTCCTCCGACACTAGAAAGAAACTGAGGAATACTGCCCAACTCAAAAAGTGCGAGTGGATAAGCAATTTTCATTATTTTCTTTTTGACATCAATATAAAAAACTCGAGCCTGAATTTTTTCGGCTACACTTTTTTTCAAAGTCCCCAAATCAGTCCACGAACCGATGGAACTTTCGCCCGCCACAGCATCGGCGACTTCATTAAAAGCCACGCCAGCGCTTGGTTCAACGTAAAAGGTCGTAATTATTTCTCGATCATATTTCGGTTTATAACCGATTTGTACGAAGCCAATGTGAGCCATATTTTTTCTAATTATTTAATTGTTCAAATTGTTCTAATTGTTGTATCGCTTCGCTTGTTCACTTGATACATGATCCATGATCTATGACAAACCCCAAAGCATAAGTTATTTTACCACAACCACGGATAGTTCGCCTTGACCTTATCCACCATGTCTTTTGGCTTAATTAAGCCAAATTCAGTGATATAACCTGTGATTAATTCGACAGGGACTTTATCAAAAGCAGGATTGTAGATTTTTAGGCCCTTGGGAGCCTTTTCCCAAACTTCTCGCGCTTCGCGTTGTTCAATTTTTATCGCCTTCAAATTTTTAGCATCTTCATTCAACTTTAATGTTTGAGTTGCTATATAAACTGGTATTTTATTGAGACAGGCAGTCAAAGCTAAGGAAAAACTCCCCACTTTATTTACGCAAGAACCGTCACGCGAGATGGCGTCACAACCGAGTATAAGTTTGTCGACATTAAACTTGGAACCACTGATTTTACTAATCAAAAACGGCGCAGCGGAATCGATCACCAAAGTATCTTTGATACTCGCTCGACGCAAATCGTTCGCTGTACTATGCCCCTGATAAAGTGGACGAGTTTCAGTTTGAAACACTTCAAAATTCTTTTTATTATTCTTCGCAGCTAATAAAATGTTTATGACTGTCGAAGAATGGCAATGCGTAAAAACTTTATCACCAAATTTTATTAGCTTCTCCCCTGTTTGAATTATTCTCTTTTCATTTTGTGCCACTAAAACGAAAAAATAATCAATTGCATCTTGCATGATCTTTTTTAACTCAGGGACTTCGTTGTCTTTATTCTTTTTTAGATAATGCAGAATAAATTCAACCACATTATCGGCCATGGGTTCAGTAATTCTGGAGCTAACTAAGTATTTACCAGCAAAACTAATGTCACGAATAAAATCTGAGCTCTTTTTACTGTCTAGTTTTTTGGCATATTCACGCAAAGCTTTCGCTATAGCTTTAGCAACGTTAGTTGCGCCTTGGATTTTGATAGCTTGGATATCACGATAGACTGCTTCGATGTTTTTATCCATATGTGTTTGGGTTAAGTATTATGGGGTAAGGGGTAAGCGTAATTTATTAACCTTAATACAATTATCATAAAAGTTTTTGCTCTTTTTTCAATAAATCCATCTTTTTAACATAATCCTGACGCCTTGCACCGAGTTTACTCTCGACTCCAGCAGGAGTGATGTCAAACTCCTCGCCGAGATCAACTACATCAACTTTGCATTTTAACTTCAAAATATTATAAATATTGTCACGGAGCACAGCGCATTCATTTTCTTCACCATGAACGATAAAAATTTGTTCAAGATCTTTTATGTTTCGGATGTAGTCGAGCAACTCAAGTTTATCAGCATGACCAGAGAAAGCATTAAAAACAACGACCTCAGCACGCAGCGGAACATCTACTCCAAAAATATTAATTTTATTCTTACCTTCAACAATGTCACGTCCACGAGTACCTTGTGCCATAAAACCAACGACCAAAACTAAATTCTTTGGATCGCTAATATTATTCTTTAAATGATGCTTAATGCGCCCGGCATCGCACATGCCAGAAGCGGAAACAATGAAGCAAGGTCCTTTAAAATTATTGATGGCCTTAGATTCTTCGACGGTTTGAGTATATTTAATTTCTGTGAAATAGAGAGGATTTTCTTTTTTAGATACAAAATCACGAAAAGTTTCCTTATCATATTGTGCACTGTATTTGTCGAAAACTTTTGAGATGGCAATTGACATAGGACTATCCACGAAAATTGGAATGCGAGGAAGTCTGCCTTGATTATAAAGCTGATGCAAAATATAGACAATTTCCTGTGTACGTTCAAACGAAAATCCCGGAACAATAATCTTGCCACCACGCTTAACAACATCATTCACGGCCGTGCACAGTTCATCAGTAATACTATCAATGGTATCGTGCAAATGGCTGGCATAGGTACTTTCGATAATTAACGTTTGTGCATGGTCAACTTGATAAGGATCATTTAAAAGAGGCATGTACTTACGACCCAAATCTCCAGTAAAAACTAAACGACGTTGCTCTTGATCTTTTTCCGTATAATCAATAACTGTTATGGCTGACCCTAAAACATGACCTGCATCATAAAAAGTAATCCAAACTCCTTCGGCCAAACGAAATTTCTGCCTATATTCATATGTTTCAATCAGCTGAACTGCAGCTAGCACATCTTCTTCTGAGTACAAGGGTTCTGGTTTTTTTCCCTTATGTTTTTGGTCATATTCAAAATCTTGCATTTGGATATGGGCTGAATCACGCAATAAAACGTCAGCTATCTCCTTTGTCACTGTGGTGCAATAAATCTTACCTTTGAAGCCTTGTTTGACCAAGCGTGGCAACATGCCGACGTGATCGATATGTGCGTGAGAAAGAATAACAATGTCGACTTCTTTTGGATCAAATAAAAAAGTCTCGTTTTGTTTTCGAGCTTCTTCTCTAGACCCACCCTGAACCATACCACAATCTAAAAGTATTCTAACGCCGTTTATTTCAACTAAATGTCTGGAACCGGTCACGTTTTGTGTGGCTCCGCAAAATTTTAATTTCATAGTTACGAATAAAGCTTTTTATTAGGAAGTTATGAATTATCGTTTGGCTGTAATTTGTAACAACAATCGAATGAGACTATACGTAATCATTATAGCAAATTTAGTTACGAATAACACCCTTTTGTCACGAATCAGACCATTTATAATGAGGTTACGAATTACCGCTAAGATTTATTTGCTATACAATAATTCGTAACTTCACTTGTATATAGCTATTCGCAACAAAAAAAGCGCCCCTTCTGTCTGAGAACAGAGGGGCACTGAAGGACTAGTTGAACTCGACGATGGGCAGTAGGTAGCTGTCGCTACCGCGGTACCCAGGGTAGAGCTGCGACCATTCGACAACGATCGGAGTGTGAAGAAGCTCCTCACTTCCGCTCAGAGGGAAACCAGCCCAATGAACCAGCGTCCCAGTTCCAATTTCTTTATCAGGAACGACAAGAGAAGCTGGAGTCAACATCTTTCCTGTGAGGAAAAGATGCATAACACTAAAATACACACATTCCTGGACGGAGGCGAAGCGAACCACGAGGCTTTTACTTCTGAACGAAGTACGCATCTGCTGTTGCAACGATTCGAGGCTCGGCCGCCTGTTATGGGCATAGGGTGCCAATGAACCTGTGTAGTACAACCGCAAGCCGGTTTGCATTTCGCTCTTTTCGCCATAGAGAGAGCTCAGGTTAGAGCCCCGCATTACGACCGACCTCGATTGGCCATCGCCGGCAATCCCTGAAAACGGACTGAACCAGTTCCAATGGAATCCAGCGATCGTGATGCTCGGAAACCATTCACCAGGATCAGTGGCAAGAAACGTAGACAACCCTCTCTCCTGGTCACCACTCAATTGCAGAAGTGGTGATTTTCTACTAAGTTGCGGGATCCCGTCGAACGTCTGATCGTTCATAACCGAGGAATCCACTAACTTCAAGAACGTGCGAGCAAAGTTGCGAAACGCGAGAGGCAGGGCGTTGAGGTCGAACTGCGTGCGGTTTCCACCACAGGATGCCAGGAGTCCAGCCAAGTCATGCGCGGACAAGTGCCGATTCGCCAACATCTGACCCAAGTCCGCAAAGAGCTTGGCGTTGCGCGTAAGCTGGTCGAACGAGGCAGGTGTGAACGCTGCTTCTTGTTGGAGTAGCTGAACCGCTTGCTGCCAACTGAGCTTAGGTTTGGGCATTTTGCCCTCCATGTTAGCCATAACCAGACCATAAGCATACGTCGACCAGAATGGCCAAAATACGCCCGTCAGTCCAGCGACGGCAGGTACTAAGACACAGCTGAAAACGCTCCAGCTGATCAAAAGAGATTAGCATTTACCTAACAATTCGTCAATTAACAAAAAACGACTCCGAAGAGGCGCCATAGACAGAGATCATTAAACAACAAACTCCTTTAATTTGCGAGCAGAGATGACATTTACCATGAATCCAAAGGTCATTGCGAGGGCACTCTGAGTAGCCCGAAGCAATCTCCGAAATCTTAATGATCGTTAACTTATTAATAGATATTCAGTAGCAACACAAAACCGTTGAGATATCGGGGATTGCTTCGACCTGTTTCACGGTCTCGCAATGACGATAGACTCGAAACTCGCAAATCGCTATGACAAATACCCACTAATCTGCAAATTAACCAACTTGGCATAAGCACCCCGCTTTCTGATAAGCTGTGCATGGGTACCCACTTCTATAATTCTACCTTTGTCGAGAACAATAATGCGATCCGCGTTTTTAACAGTAGAAAGTCTATGCGCAATAATAATCGTTGTACGATTTCGAATAACTTGCTTAATGGCATGTTGAATCAATTTCTCGGATTCAGCATCGAGAGAACTAGTCGCTTCATCAAGAACCAATATTTTAGGTTCAATTAAAATTGCTCGAGCAATGCCAACGCGCTGTCTTTGGCCACCAGAAAGCTTAACTCCGCGTTCACCAACTACTGTATCATATTTCTTTTTTAGATTCTGAATAAATTCATGTGCATTGGCAACTTTTGATGCTTCTATAATCTTTTTTAAACTTGTATGTGGCTTCCCGTATGCGATGTTTGACTTAACAGTATCATTAAAAATATCAATATCCTGACTTACAATGCCAAGCTGAGAACGATATTTATTGAGATCAAGCTCTCGTAAATCTATTCCATCGATCAAAATTTGTCCTTTCTTCACATCAAAATAACGATATAAAAGTTTCGCCAAAGTTGTTTTTCCACCACCTGAATGTCCGACGATAGCCACTACCTCTCCGGGTTTTATTTTAAAGTTAATTCCATGCAATACTTTTTCACCATCATAATCAAAATACACATTTTTGAATTCAATAAAACCTTTTATGTCTATCTTTTTAGCATTTTCGCTATCGCCTATTTCTGCGTCACTATTTAATATCTTAAGAATTCGCTCCACACCGACTTTAGCTTCCATGATATCGTCAAAAATACGAGTTAAAGCATAAAGCTGGAAATAGGTTGAGAATGAAATATTAATAAACAGAACTAATTCACCTGGGGTAATCTCCTTCAAAGAAGCCAAGTAAAGACCTAGACCAATGACTAGAGCCATACCGACACCGACGATATTATAACGCCAAAAATTATAGGAAAAAAGTATTTTGATATAACGGAATTGAGTTCGGATTAAAGACCAGAAACCTTTCTTAGATTCATTCATCTCGCGTTCTTCTTGAACGTAGGCCTGAACAGTTTTCACATTATAAATCGCCTGACCAAACTTGCCGTAAACCTTTTCATTTTTGCTACGAATAGTACGTCTTAAGCCATAAACCGAAGCGTTCATTTTTAAAGTTAACCAAAAAAAGACTGGAATAATTATCAGGAACGTAAAAGCCACGCGCCAATCGATAAACATTAAAAAAACAAAAGAAAAAATAACTTTCAAAACCGTTGGGCCAAAATCCCAAAGGATGCGATCGATGATTCTTCGAACGCTTTCACATCCATTATCGATTTTGGTGAGTTTAGCCCCAGTATTTTCTTTTTCATGATAGCCAAGCGAAAGACCAATGAGTTTTTGGTAAACTCTAAGAGCTAAATAATAACCAATTTTAATTTCAACTTTTACTATCCAGCGCGAATTGAAATACTCCAAACCACTGATAGCGAAATAACACAAAGCCCACAAACCACCCCATTCAAACACTTGCTTGATGACCTGCCCCGGCTGGCTAATGAGTGCATCAATGATTTCTTTAAAAGTATAATTAGCAGCCAAATCAATTAGTTGTTGAAGAATAATAACTGCAAAAGCCACAATAAAATAGCGACGATATTGTTTTATCAAATCGTAAATGCTCGAGAATACGAGCTTAAGACTAACCCAAGATAATTTTTGTTTGCTATGCATCTTTTTGTTTTTGCTTGCCCAGCATCCGAACGTAGTGAGTGGTGCTGGGTTTTTGTTTCTCAGACATTTTTAGAGATCTATTTTATAATCACAATAGTCAAAAAGTTCTTCTCTATTATCGGCTATTAATATAGTGTTATTTTTATCAACAATTTTCCTAAAAACATTTACTAAAACCGGGATGTCTTTGAGATGCAGGCCTCTTGATGGTGTGTCAAAAATGTAAACCGACCTATCACCCAATTTTTTAGAAAGAATTTTGGCCACGCGCACTCGCTGAGCTTCGCCACCACTTAAGGAATTTGATTTTTGCCCTAAAGTTAAATAACCCAAACCCACTTCCTGTAAGAATTTTAATTTCCTCACAATTAAAGAATCTGTTTTAAATATTTCCAGAGCCTCATCAATTGTTAAGTTCATGACATCCTTAATGTTTTTGTCTTGAAAACAAACCTTTAAAACATCTTTAGAAAAACCACCTGCTCCTTCTAATATCTTTTTAGAAATAATGAAATCAGCTTTCGTCAATTTTAGTTTCTTGGATAATTTATGGTTCGAGAAAATTGTTCTAATATTGTCCCAAACTTGCGTGTAGGTAGCGAGTGTACTTGATGGATGATCCCCAATTGGTGATTGCGGTACAAAGAATGAGCGGCGCACGTTAGTTTTGCCATCCACTTTAACGCTTTTAAGCCTGATCTTCCAAGCATTTTTACCTTTATACAATGCGCGATAAGCCACGTCGAGTAAAGTTGACTTCCCTGTTCCCGAACAACCTGTTAAACACACAATATCTTTAAGAGGAAAACAAAATGAATAATTTTTAAAACAACCAACATTTATTTTTGAAATCGTTATTTTTTTATAACCACGAAGATCTTTCTGGACTAGTTTCTTCCCTGCTTTTGCAAAAACATGATTCGCAGTGATGGTCTTCGACTTCTTAAATTGAGCATTGGTGCCTTCAAAAATAAGTTTGCCACCATAACGCCCAGCACCTGGGCCAAGTTCTATAATATAGTCAGCGTCTTTGATTATTTCCTTATTATGTTCGACTGCAATTATAGAATATCCTGCCGTCACTTTCTGACGCAACATTTTTGAGATTTGTTCTCGTTCTTTTTTGCAAAAACCAGCGCAAGGTTCATCCACAATCAATAAATCTTTCTTTCCTATAACTGCTAACTTCTTTTTTAATTTATCGAGATTGAATTCGCCTAAACTAAGCTTGGAATTTACTGGCAAAATAACTTTTTGTTCGAGGATCTCAATTTTCGATGGCAGGTTTTGTATCTTCCACTCATTTTTAATCAAGCTTTTATATAACACCTCGCAAACCAGAGTTGACTTACCACTTCCACTCGGACCGACAATTGCAACTAATTTCTTCAAAGGTATTTTTACAGAAAAGTTTTTCAAATTATTCTTAGTAACATTTTTGACGATGATGTACTTCATTTCAATAATTTATTTATTTCATTTGGTGTTAACACTTTGCAATCGCCTTGCGCCAACCCACCCAGTTCTAAATGATTTATTCTAACTCTTTTTAATGATGTGACTCTTAACCCAAACTGATGGCACATCAATCG
Organism: Parcubacteria group bacterium GW2011_GWA2_40_23; assembly: GCA_000996245.1. Taxonomy (GTDB): domain Bacteria; phylum Patescibacteriota; class Patescibacteriia; order UBA11705; family JABHMO01; genus GWC2-39-14. Next base: position 28,152 of record LBYP01000008.1, read on the forward strand.
AATTTGTCGTTTCATGCCTTGTTTTAAAACGATATAAAAACTTTTTTCAGTTTCTTGTTCAAAAAGTGCTGGCAAAGTCATACCATCTTCCAATCTAATACCGGTTTTCACAGCAGCTTCAAAATCAGACGGGATTTCGCGATTAACTGTAACATAATATTCTTTTTCTTTGTGATAACGTGGATGCATCAATTTATCAGCAAGCTCACCATCATTCGTTAAAATTAAAAGACCGGAAGAATCTTTGTCTAAACGACCAACCGGATAAACTCGCGCACCGGCCTTAACAAGAGACATGACATTTTTTTCTTCTTTAAAATGTCTGGTTGTACAAACATAGCCCGGTGGTTTATTCAACATTAAAACAATTTTTTCGTTGGTACTATTAACCGGCTTTTTATCAAACAAAATTTTATCCTCATCAGGATCAACCTTAGTGCCTAATTCTGTGACAACTTTCCCGTTAACAGAAACATACCCATCTAAAATAAACTGCTCCGCACGTCTTCGCGAAGCAATCCCAGCATTAGCCAAAAGTTTTTGTAAACGCATTAACATAAATATAATTATCCTTTTCTCCCTCCACTGCTCGAGCTACTCCCACCCGTTTTATTATTTTCCAGTAATGCCTGTTCACGACGGAACTCTTTTAAACATTCTTTGCAAAATAAAGGTTTATTAGGATTGGGATTAAAATTAATTCTAGTTTTTTGTTTGCAACGATCGCAAACCACAATATTAACGATTTCATCTTTCTTTTCTCCGCTCTCTTCTACTTTTTCTTCTCTTTTCTTTCGCGGAGCCTCTACAATTACTGGTTTCGGTACTTCTGGATTAACAACTGGAGTTGTTTTTACGTCTTCACTAATTACACTTGTTGCCGCTGTCTTTATTGTTCCAGCCAAAACAACAGCATCCGCTGGTACTTCTGCGGCCAGACTACCAATAGGCATTAAAAAATCTACTTTTCTATCAACTATAGTTTGTAATTGTTTGATAATCAAATCGCGTTCTATTTTTTCTACCATGGCTTCTGTTTCTACTCCACTCCAGCGGGCGATTTTATCTTCTACTTCATCGACTGATTGAGAATAACGCTCACGCGAAACTCGTATAACTTTTTCAGTGGACCCTGTAACGCGCGTAATTGGTGGCAAAGTAGTGGCGCTAAAAGGTTCCGAAGCAACACCATCGATCATCAATTTTAAATAAATATTATATTTTGGTAAATTCACCAAATCATCAATAATAAACGTTGGGATAAATTCTTTTTCTAAAAATTCAGCATCTTCGGCACCAACACGAAAACAAATAATAGTACCAACGTTACCAAAAACAGCTGGTTTAACAACTTCGCCCAATTGTTCGATATATTGGTGTGCAATAGTTAAACATAAGCGGTATTTTCTGGCCTCAGACAAAATATTGGCGAATGATTCTGTAGCAAAGTTTTGGAATTCGTCAACGTAAAGATAAAAATCATTACGTTCGTCTTCTGGTATTTCAACGCGACTCATGGCAGCCAATTGAATTTTGGTAATAATCATAGCACCAAGCAAACTGGAAGCATCTTCACCAATACGGCCTTTAGATAGATTTAAAATAACAATTTTCTTTTGATCCATTAACTCACGTAAATTGATACTGGAATTAACTTGACCCACAATATTACGAATCAAAGAGGTCGATAAAAATTGACCGACTTTATTTTGAATAGGCGCAATCGCTTCCACCAAGAAGGCTTGATTATATTTAGAGAATTCATCAACCCAGAAAGCTTTAACAACTGGATCTTGAACCTTGGCCACAACTTTTTTGCGATAATCATTATCAACGAGCATGCGGTTAACTCCAAGCAGAGTACTTTCAGGATAATCGAGCAAAGCCAAAATCGCATTACGCAATAAATACTCCAAACGTGGCCCCCAACTTTCAGCCCAAATCTTTTTAAATACACCGACCAAACCAGAAGCAACCAAATGGCGGTAGCGCGGCTGAACTTTTTCCAGAACGTTAAAAGCAACCGGATATTCCATGTCTGCTGGATTAATATAAACCACATCGTTAATGCGATTGCTTGGGATACAATCAATTAACTTTTCAGCTGTATCTCCGTGAGGATCGATGTAACAAACACCGTGGCCAGCAATAATATCAGCATAAACTAAATTTTCTAATAAAACAGATTTGCCCATACCGGTTTTTCCGATAATGTACATGTGGCGACGGCGGTCATCTTGCTTTATACCAAAACGTTTCTGTTCGTTTCGATAATTTGTGGCCGCGAAAAGCGCGACTTCATTAAGTTCTGGCATATATTAGACAATTGGTAAATTAGGCGGAGGTGTGGCACTTCGACGTGGATTAGCAGGCCGTTCTTGTTGTTCTAGTTGTTGTAAATGTTGAACTTGTTTACTGCTAAGTTCATCAGTGCTTTCGTTGGTGCTCTTGTCCGGCACCTTAACCTCATCTGTGGTACTAGGACTTGCTGTCTTTTGTTTTAATTGAGCAACATATTTGGCTATCTGTTCATCTCTTTTAGCTACCTCCAAGGTTCCTTGTGCAGAAGCAGCTTCTTCTGCTGTTGTTGCTTCTTCAACAATCTCTGTGGGCGCTGCTACTGCTTCATTGTTTTCTTTAGACCAGGTCGAGGCCTGTGCTGTCGGCTCTATTTTTTTATTTGATTGCATCAATAATGTTTCTGGAATGACGATGCTATCCTCTTCATAATCAGCCTTAAAACTAATTTTTCTGTCTGCTAAATCTTCAATGACTTCTTCTTTGCGCTCTTTATCTTTTTTGCCAGTTTTGTCGATGGCAAAACGAGCTTCGAAATAATCATTATCATAATCGATTACAGGCACAGCTGTTTCTGTTTCTACTGGCAATTCAACAACATCATCAGCCGCCGGCTTGAGATTATCAAGCGGCAAACCGATAGGAGCTGAACCACGCTTAGCTTCGATTTTCTTAACGAGCGGAGCTTTAACTGAAATATATGGGAAATGCCACAGAGTCGCTAGTTCTTCTGTGCTTAAAATATATGTTCCAATAGTTGTATCAGGGTTTCTTCCCTTGTAAGCCTCTAAGATCTGATTTTGTAAACGGGCTAATTTATATTTCGCAAAAAGTAATCGTGCTTGCGTTTTATTACTGCCTGGTTTTAGAGCATTTAACCCTGTACTCGTGAATTGTTTAATCGCACCCATAATACCAGAAACCGCCAATCCCTTCTTAAAGACTTCTTTCTTACCAAAGTAGAGATAACGTGCTTTACAATTAAAACAAACTCGATCGATTTTACGCGCAATCGCTTCAACCTCATTTTTCTCGATTGGAGTTAAACGGTTGATATCAAACTTTTCAGGTTTAAGGGCAGATTCATCTATGGGGCTTCCTAATAATTGTTCTGACACCATCGTCAACCCCTGCAACGGCACATTTAATATTTTATCAAAAACAGTTGAAGTTGATTTTTCAGGGATGCTCATTATTTTACCAATGGCTCTTTTCCCCTCATGCATCCAATCGTTATCCGCAGGGACAACTATAATTTGAAACCAAATTTGTTCACCCGGACCGATCTTATTCATAATTTCCAAAAAAGCGGCCATAGGATCTTTAAATTTCACTTCAGGGTCAAACTCTTCTTGGAATTCAATGTATGAACGAATTGGATAATAATCCTTATTAACAGGAACTAAATCAGCTCCCCAAAGATCATATTCATCATTTGGGAAAGTGGCGGTTACAGCCTTAGTATAATCTTCTACTTCAGAAATTTCTGCATCGGGATATTGCGAATATATACTGGCTTCTACTAAATTTCTAAATCCCGTCGGCGTCATGATGACAAATTGAACAAAACCATCAATACTTACTATTTCAAAACTGAAACCTAATTGAAACTTACCTTCAAACTTCTTTTCGCCCCACTCCAATGGAGAGTGGGCGCCGGCAATTATAGAAAAAATATTTTCCACTGCGCGTGGTGTTTGCAAAATGTTTTTAGGAATATCAATAGCCAAAAAAACAAATGTTTGTTTGGCCGCATATTTTTGCTGCTGTGTATAAACAAATAATTTCCAACCACCATATAAAAATGTAAAAAGAAACAAAACCCAACCACCGTTAACAACAAAAAACCACATGGTAGCAAAAATATTTCCCTCTGCCAAGGTATCAACCCAACTCCAATCAATGGAAATTTCTAAATTTGCGAGAGTATCAAGCATATTTAACAACCTGCAGACAATTTAGCTGCAAGATAAAATTAACTTTTTTATATTGTACCATATTTTCCATCAAACAAAAAGAAAAACCAGACACTTGCCTGGTTTTTCTTGTATTTGTCTATTATGAACGAATGTTGAATAAGTTAGAACCAATTTTATCGAACTTATCTTTATTAATCAGTGTTAAATAAATGGTTGATTTATTGACTTGGCGTTGTTTCAAAACTTCTTCATACACTTCATCCTTAGTCATAGGGCGATTAGCCTCTTTCAAAATAGAAGTGATAATATCAGCAACTGTACCAGATTGAAAACCCCAGTCTTTTAAGGCATAAATACCACGTCCGACCAGGACATAATTCTCGTTAGCGATAAGTTCATTGTGAACTGTAGCTGCACAAATCTTTTTATGATCAAACTTAGCGTCATTAATAAGATTAGCAATATCACGGAAATGTAAAGGTTGATTATCTTTTTGGAAAATTAAATGGATTTTATCGCCCAACTTCTTAGGACCGACATTCTCCCAATGAGACAAGCCCCATTGGCCCAAAATATTTTTTTCAATTCCAGTACTAACAGCCAAATATGATTCTAACACTTGTCGTAATTCAACTTCAGAATGTTTGCTTAAAAAGTTATCAACAGCTGCTTTTAAGTCAACTGGCATCATGCGCTCTGCAAGCTCTATGATTTCTTCTTGAGTATGTAATGTTTTATTTACTTCAATTTGCTTTTTAACATCGTCTAAATAATCCACAACCTTATCTAATTCGAAATCTTTAAGATGCCAAACTGGATAAAGGGCTTCATTCTCATATTCTTTATCAACTGATTCAATTAATTTATCAAAAACGAAAAGAAATGAATTTGTATGGAAATAATCAAAATTATGGTTTTTTAAAGCATGTTCATCCAAAAGATAATCCTCTCGCGCTAAACCACCATTTTGTTCTAAATAAGATACGAACTTATCTTCGATAATCCTTAAAGTATCAGCATATTCCTTGCCCAATCCAACCAATTTACGAATAGCTTCCTTCTCAATCTGACGAACGCGTTCGCGAGTAATATTATAATAGTCACCAATCTGTTTAAGAGTGGCGCGCTTTTCTAAATCATTAGTTAAATAATAGCGCTTACGTAAAACCTCTTGCTCTCGTTCAGAAAGGTTGCCAAGAAGGTTAACTAAGAGCTCTTGAAAATTGACTTCGCTCTTAGGCGCATTAGTTGTGACAAATTGCATATGAAAGTGTGAAGTGACAAGCAGATTCAAATTATATTATTAACGTATAAAGTATAACATTATTATGTTACCGTGTCAAGCAGCAGACTATGATTAACATGATTGGGCCATGATTATCATGATTATTTATCTAAAATTAGACAAATTAGAGGAAAGAATAATCATATTAATCATAATAGATTAATCTATTATTTACTTTCTGTCAAGAATTTTGTGTAATAAAAAAAGTAGGGTTGTTCGTAAGGAACAAAAATTTTTGTTCCTTACGGCCCTACTTTTTTTATTGTTTTTTTCTATGAGCCAAGATAAGTAAAGGACAAGCGATGAAGATAGAGCTATAAGCTCCGGAGAAAATACCGATAATTAAAGCTAAAGCAAAGAACTTGATGGTGACACCACCCCAGAAGAAGATAGCGATTAAGGCCAATAAAGTAGTTAAAGTGGTATTTATAGAGCGAGCCAGCGTTTCGTTTACACTTCTATTAACCAAGTCTGTGAAGCTGATCTTTGAAATACGACCTAAATTTTCTCTGACACGATCAAACACTACGATTGTATCATTAACAGAATAACCTAAAACTGTCAGTAAGGCCGCCACAAAAGGTAGACCAACGTCAATACCCATAAATTTGCCCAGAACTGCAAAAACGCCTACTACCAACAAGACATCGTGAATCAAGGCTAAAATGGCAAATAGACCGTATTTCCAAGAAGCAACCGGATAAGAAACTTTGCGGAAGGCATAAGCGATATACAGAACAATAGCAATCATCGCTAAAATGATTGAATAAAAGGCCTTGGTCTTCAACTCTTTACCAACAGAAGGACCAACTGATTCAAAGCGCTCTTCTTGAAATTTATCTGTATACTTGTTTCTTAACTCAGTCACAACATTTTGGTGCATAGCTTCGTCAGCTTTTTGGAAGCGAAAAATAACATTATTGTCTCCAGAATCTTGGACACTAATACTATTGTCAATCGACGTAACTACGCTACGAACCTCTTCAATGTTTGGTCGTTCTTGAATAAACTTAATTTCCAATAATCCCCCGCCTGTGAAATCAATATTATACTTTAAACCCCAAACAGCAAAGAAAACCAACGCTAAAACTGTAACCACCACTGAAAGTGAAAGCCAGAGCGTTCGGTATTTCATGAAATTAATCGTCATATGTGCTTATTATGTTAATTATTCTTTATTCTTTTGTTTCTTTCTTTTTGCCTACACCAAAAAGCCAATGATTTGATTCTGTACTTTTATTTCTAAGAGTCAAAAGCATAAATTGTTTAGCAATAACAATGGCCGAGAACATACTGATTAAGACACCAATAGTCAAAGTTAGAGCAAAACCTTTAATGGTGCTAGAACCAAACCAGAAAAGAATAATACAAGTAATAATAGTTGTGGTATTACCATCACGAATTGATGGCCAAGCTCGTTTGAAACCTTCCTCGATTGAAGTACCGAGAGGTTTGCCAAGCTTCAATTCTTCTTTCATACGTTCAAAAATAAGGACATTCGCATCCACCGCCATACCAACGGATAGAATAAACCCAGCAATACCGGCCAAAGTCATAGTAACTGGAACAGCTTTAAATATGAATAGAACTATAATAGCGTAAATCGACAAAGTGATGACTGATAAAACACCGGGTAAACGATAGTATAAAATCATCAACAAGATGACTAACAAGAAACCGATTAGACCAGCCTTCATACTTAAGGCAACAGATTCGCCACCCAAACTCGCACCAATAGTTTGTTGAGAAATCAACTCAATTGGTACTGGTAGAGCACCAGCATTTAATCTTTGTGACAATGTTTTGGCTTCTGTAACAGTAAAATCACCCTCAATGACAGCTTCACCGTCTTTAATAGCTTCATTAACACGCGGAGCGCTAATCACTTCACCATCAAGGAATATGGCTACTTGCTTATTGACATTACGTTCTGTGATTTCACCAAAAAGTTTTTTACCTTCATCATTAAATTTTAAAGCGACTAAAGGTAAACTTGTTTGTTGACTAAATTGAATACTCGATGATGACAATTGTTTCCCCGTCAAACCGGTAGACTTCCAGTCTTCTTGTGGAGGTAAAACTTCAGCTTCGGTTTTTTTATCGATATAAACTTGTGAAATTCGATATTCAACTACAGGACGTTCATCCTGTTTTAATATTAAATGATAGCCAAATTCTGTTTCAATCACATCTGAAATTGTTTCTTTGGGCATGCTAAAAACAACATCTTCAAATTCTTTTACCATTTGGCCTTTAGCAAACCAACCTAAATCACCACCAGAAGTGTCCGCTCCTGGTTCAGTAGAATTTTTCTTAGCCAGGCTAATAAAATTTTCAACAGTCGCCTTGGTTTTTAAATCTTGAATTTGTTTTAATGCGTCTTCCTTAGTAGTTTCTTTGTCACAACGTGTAGCACCTTTATAGCAGATCAAGATATGATTAGCCTTAACTTCTGTGCCATCTTCACGTTTATCAGTAACCATGATGACATTATAACTACCTGGTAATTCGATAACTTTGGAATAAACATCGCCCTTACCAATTTCTTTGGCTTTTGCATACAAAGCCGCATATGCTCCCTTTTCTTTGATCCAACCTATATCGCCGTTAGAAGATTTTTGATCTGTATTTTCTGTATATTCTTGAACTAAAGAATTAAAATCTTGACCCTTTTTAGAAGCAGACAAAGCCTTTTCAGCTTTAGCTTTAGCAGCTTTGTTATAAGCTTCCATATCTTTCTTTTCAACAGCTGTCATTTCTCGTTTTGGATCTAAGTTCATTTCCTTAAATTCCAAAAGTGGAGTTTCGCCAATCATTTTAATAGCTTCTTTAACATCCTTAACACCCGCTAATTCGACAATAATACGCCAGTTGCCTTGTGCCTTGTTAATTTGGACTATTGGTTCAGCGACGCCAAAGGCATTAACACGACGTTCAATTACATCGCGCACACCTTCCATGGCATCAGATTTTTCAGCATCCTTGATTTGTTTAAGGTCAGCTTCGTAAGTAAGTTGAGTGCCTCCCTGTAAATCTAAACCTAATTTAAAGGGAATTTTATTAAAAAAGGTAACTTCCAGGCCTGTCTTTTGGTTAAACCAATTGACGACTTGAGGAAAATCGAACAGACCTAAAAAAATAGCTAGAACCAAGATTAAGACTACTGTGAGTCTTACCTTAGTTGTACGTTTCATTGATGACATAAGAAAGTGTTTCCTTATAGTTAATATGCCATTATTCTACCCTAAGATTACAGGAATTGCAATCCACTGTTGACAAAAACTAGATTCTATGCTATACTAAGATGGTAACTTTGTGTACTGAAACCACCCTGGAGGATGAAATGGCAAGTCTGTTCGACGATCCTGGGCGCATGCCCCCAGACGCACAGCCGTGCGAGTTCCACCCGTGGAGCTCCTCGACAACGCGTCGCGTGTCAGTCAACGGAGTCATCTGCTACGCAAACGTCTGCGACGAGTGCCACCTGCACGGGGCTCCGGTGGAGTCTCGGATCGACAACGCCGACGAGGCCTACGACGAGGACGGCTTCGACCCCCGAGACCAAGAAGAATACGCGGCGGAGCGCCGTCTCTAGATCAACAACACCACCTCGGAGGAACCCCATGTCCGCTCAAACCCACGGCCACCCCGAAGTCGCCCCTCGCATGCCGAAGGGCCAGCGTTGCGACCACCACAGCGATCGCCCCGCGGTCGCGCGAGTCCTGAAGGCGTCGGACGGCGACAGCCGTACCTACGCCGACCTGTGCGAGGAGTGCTACGGCCTGTACCAGGACGACCAGCACCTCGACGAGCTGGCGCGCCTGGTCCAGCCGATCAACGAAGAAGCGGTCGTGCGCAAGCTCGACGACGCCGCCATCGACCAGTGGTTCGATAGCGTCCCGCACTAGACCGACGCGCAACAACGACGCCCTCCTGCCTCAACAAGCAGGAGGGCGTTCAATTTACAAAAAATATCAATCTAAATCATTGACAACTACTTATAAAAGGTCTGTACTTAGAGTGTATTGAGGCAGACAATCAACCACAACGACCTTGAAAGGAACACATCATGGAACTCTTACTTTACTTTTTCTTTGGCTGGAAGATCACTCTTGCCATATTGTTTAGCCTCTTTCTGCTGTTTATCCTTTGTGGGTGTTTTATTAAAGACACACGAACAGCAAAAGAAAGAGCATCTTGTACAAGTATCCCCGGGGGGCTGCCGCCTGCTGGCATGGGCTCGCCCACAACCTGCGATTTCCACTCAGATCGCCCCAGTGTCGCCCGTATCTGCTGCCAAATAGGCAAGCATCGCTACCGTTGGTACGACATGTGTGAGGAATGTCATGAGGGACATCTCAAAAGAAGGTACAGAGAAATGGAAAAGCTCGACATCGATAACGCCAATTGAAAAGCGCCCTCCTACTTCTACAAGTTGGGGGGCGTTAAATTTTGTTGAAGATTACTTTATCTCATTCCCAACTGGGAATCTTTCTAAATATTTTTCACTAACATTAATTACTGCAGACCATTTCCAACCACGGTCGTCGAAAGCACCAAGACTGGTAATATATTGTTTTTGTTTATTTTTAATCAGATACACTCGGTTAGTGGAATTGGAACGCACTAAAATATTATCTTTAAGTTTGCCTTCATTTATAAGTGGCGAATATCCAGACGCAACTTCTTCTCCATCAAGGTAACTGTCTTTGTCTGTGTCCGGAGAAAAAAGCAAAGTTCTGCTTGCGATTTCATCACTCTTTTTTAATTGATCCTTATCTGCATCGATATCTTTGGAATTAACAATTTCCTTTTGTGTAAAAACTGCCACACGATATTCATCTTTTTCTTCGTTCATTTTTTTGGGTGCCCAATCGTGCATGGCCTTCATGATAGTATCAAATGAATATTCATAATTGAGGCCATACTTTGTTCCTGGATCTTGTGATATAAAAACACTTCTATAATTATCATATCCAGAAAGTACAATGACATGGTAATCTGGTCCACCATTTAAAAAATTGGGATTATTAAGCCAGGTACCACTTGTGGGGAGGATGATAGGCCGACCGGCATCCAATTCCTTTTTAAATTCATCAATGGTCGGCCGCAAAGCAACATGCGCTTCCCAATTGAAAAAGTTATTAATGATGCTAACAATTTCTTCCGCATTTTCATCATAACTGGCACCAAAACTTTTTTCTTTAATTTCTAATGTTAATTTGATGGCATTGCGCGCTGAGTCGGCAGTTAGTTGTTTATTGTTATAAAATGCATCGACCATAACGATCGATGATTCTTCGCAAGCATCTTGCCAGGGTTGGCTCCAATTACCAAATGGCGCCTGTGAAGTAAAACTGATTACCAACTTACCTGCGACCACGGGAAAAACAAGCAAGGCCATTAAACCCAAGACAATAAATAATAAATAATTTTTAAGTCGATGTTTGGTCATGAGGATATTGTAGCAAATTTCGAGGGTTATCACGAATGTACTTTCTGATATTTATTAATTCTTGTGTTGTTTTAATAATATGATCATGGAAAGAACGCTTCCAAACAAAAACATTATTATCAGATTCTTTATGTATAATTTTTGAGGAAGTCGTTTTAAAAGCTCCGATTAGATCAGACAACGATTTTTTTGGGTCGGTACGTGTAAGTCGCGACTTACACGTACGTAAACAATTCATATCCGTACGTGCAGGTCGCGACCTGCACGTACCAATGTCTTCAATGCTGATTATCCCATGGAAATGATCTGGCATAACAACAAATTCGTCTAAGCGAACATAATGATATTGTTTTCCCAACCACAACCATTGTTTCTCAACTATCTTTCCGTTCATGTTTAAAACTATCTCAGCATTTAATAATTCACCCAATGTTTCAAATTTATTTTTAATACAAATTGTCACAAAATATAAACCAGGAGCAGAATAATCGTGCCCTAATTGACGCGTTCTTTTATTTTCATTAAAATAAAACATCTATTAACTGCACCAAACAAAACTCCTTAACATCGGTACTAGAACCAGCTACGACCATTTTCGTGATGTCACGAAAATGGTCTAAAATATTTCTAATTTTTATTGCTTTTATATTTTCACTTCAAAATTTACATCCAGCCCGTACGTGTAAGTCGCGACTTACACGTACGCGATTGAACCATATCCGTACGTGCAGGTCGCGACCTGCACGTACCATTGGTTAATATTCACTAACTTTGTAGTTTTAATTTCTTGACGCCTTGTCTGAATTGCAAAATAGGTTTGCGCTAAAGCAATTTCTTCTTTTCTAGGGTCACCGTTTTGAGCGATTAAATAGCATGCATAACGCGAAAGAGTAAAATCTTCCAATATCTGACCTAGGATTTCTCCATACTGATTGTTTGACTTTTGGGGTTCGCTCACATGAGCGAAGTGCAGATTTATTTTTTGCCCACTATTAGAACAAGCCTTTTGTGCTCGTTCTATAGCCGGCAAAAATTTACTGTATTCAGTGTAGCCCAAAAGTTTATACAAATCACGCGCACTCCAAAACTCTTGCCCATAAGCATTAACTTTCTTGATCTGCTCGAAAACATTAACAGGAGATCTTTTCATTTTCATATTTTTTTGTCATATTTATATTTTTAATTATTACCATTCAATCATTTCAGATGTTTTGAATATATACAAATCTAGGTGAAGAACAATTTAGATAATAAAACAAAAATCCCCCAAGGTTATTGGGAGATTAATACTGCTATTTATTCCGCTAATCTTCTCAAGCCCGCACCAATGTCCTCCAATTCATCATACTCGACTACTAAATCTGCAATGCCTCTCGTCGTATCTTTAATTTGCGTACCTCTTTTCATAACAACAATAACTTTTTTCCCCAAAGCATAAGCTATACCAGCCTCAATCGAACGTCCGGTTGGTTTATCGGTCGTGTCGATGAGTAACGCATCACATTTTTGTATTTCTTCTTTGGCCAGTTGCATCAATTCTTTGGGATCATTAAAAATCTTTTGATAATTTTCTATATCGCGAATAAAACTAAAGTCTTCAAATCCAGCGGAACGAACAATCGCACATAATCGTTCTATTGTTTCTGGGCTATCGCCGAATGAGGAGGTGATGTAAATTTTCATATTATTATTCCCCACAACACTTTTTGTACTTCTTCCCACTTCCACAAGGGCAAGGATCATTCCGCCCGACTTTGTGACCGACGTCATCACGTTGTTTTTTAACAATATCACCAGAATTATTAGCTGATTTTACTTGTTTATATGGATCTGCTTGAAATTGGCTGACAGCTGCCACATCATTAACCATTATTTTATCGTTTTCCAAAATTGATTTGGCCTGACGATGCGCAAAACCAATCTTATAAATTGTATAAACTATTTGATGTTTAATAAAATTCTGTAATTGCATGAACATGCCATAGGTTTCGCGCTGATACTCAATGAGCGGATCGCGTTGGCCGTAACCACGTAAACCAATACCAGTACGGAGTAAGGCCACGGCATCCAAATGATCAACCCACAAATTATCAGTACTACGTAAGACAACTTCCCGTTCCACAAAACGCATATAACCCGGTGAGCCAGACTGGCTATCAACATCTTTTTCTAAATCCTCATAACGTGCTTTAGCCAAAGTCATTAAAAATTCCACAATTTTATTACGAGCAGCCGCATCTTCTTCGCGGTCACCAGCTAATTTCTCTATACTAGCTAAAGTACTAATGTCCGCATCACTTAATGGGAAAATAGTTTTAACCACTTCAGCAATTTCTTTCATGTCCCAACTAGATTGATCGTGACTATTGGTATGAAAAAAAACAACTTGCTCAATTTCATCTTCAACCATTTCTAAAATTTGTTTTTTGACATGTTCCGGATTGGCTTTAATTGACTCTAGAACTTCGCGACGACGACGGTAAATAATTTCTCGTTGCTTATTAATCACGTCATCATAGTCAACTAAGTGTTTACGAATATCAAAGTTATTACCTTCAACTTTCTTTTGCGCTTTTTCGATAGAGTTGGCAATCATTTTATTTTCAATAGCCTGATCTTCTGGCAAGCCCATGCGTATCATTAAATTTTTCACGCGATCAGAACCAAAAATGCGCATCAGCTCATCTTCCATAGAGACATAGAACTGCGAAACACCTGGGTCACCTTGTCGACCGGCACGACCGCGTAACTGATTGTCGATACGACGAGATTCATGTCTTTCTGTTCCCAAAACGAACAAACCACCTAACTCTTTTACCTTTTCGTAATCAGCTTGATTAAACGGCGTTCCACCAAGAATTATATCCACACCACGACCAGCCATGTTCGTTGCGACTGTCACCGCGCCCGCACGCCCTGCTTGGGCAATAATCGAAGCTTCTTTTTCGTGTTGTTTAGCATTTAAAATCTGATGTGGTACTCCAGCCTCATTCAACAAACGAGAAAGCAATTCATTTTTTTCAATAGCAATAGTACCGACAAGAACTGGTTGTCCTGTTGCATGAAGTCGTTTGATTTCACTCACAACTGCATGTAACTTCCCAATTTCCGTCGCATAAATACGATCAGTTAAATCTATACGAGAAACCGGTTTATTCGTAGGAATAATTGTTAAATCTAAATGATAAATCTTATTAAATTCTTCCGCTTCCGTGGCCGCCGTACCAGTCATGCCGGCTAATTTTTTATAAGCACGAAAATAATTTTGAATAGTAATTGTCGCGAGTGTTCGACTTTCCTTTTGGACAGAAACTCCTTCTTTAGCTTCAATCGCTTGGTGCAAACCTTCAGAATAACGACGGCCTTCCATTAATCGGCCAGTGAATTCATCAATGATAATAACTTCATCATCTTTAACAACATAATCTTTATCGCGTTTAAAAAGAACTTGCGCGCGCAAGGCTTGTTCTAAATGATGCACCATTTCCATGCCTCCTTCATCATAAATATTGCCCATGTTCAAAATCTTTTCTATTTTTTCGATGCCCGCATCAGTTAAAGTAACAGCGCGCATTTTTTCATCTATATTATAATCATCATTTTCTTTTAAGCGTGGAACAATTTGGGCAAACTTTTGATAGAGCTGAGCAGATTCTTCGGCTGGAGCAGAAATAATCAAAGGAGTTCGTGCTTCATCAATTAAAATCGAGTCCACTTCATCGACTATCGCGTAATGCAATTCACGCTGGACTGTCTGAGTTAAATCTGACGCCATGTTATCGCGTAAATAATCAAAACCGAATTCGCTGTTCGTTCCGTAAGTAATATCTGCTTGATAGGCTTCAGCGCGTGAACAGGGTTTCAACTTTTTTACTTTTTCATCATTAACATCTGGGTTTTCATAATCAGGATCATAAATATAAGCCTGATCGTGAACAATACAAGCGGTTTTCATTCCCAGCACGTGATTAGCTCGGCCATTCCAGCCAGCATCACGTTTGGCCAAATAATCATTCACAGTGATCAAATGAGAACCTTTGCCTTCTAACGCATTTAAATATAAAGCTAAAGCAGCCACGTGAGTTTTACCTTCGCCTGTTTTCATTTCAGCTATTTCTCCACGGTGCAAAACAACACCACCAATAATTTGCACGTCAAAATGACGCACTATATTGACACGACGATTCGCCTCACGAATAGCGGCAAAAGCACGTGGTAAAATTTCGTCCAAAGTTTTTCCTTCTTTTAGTTCGTTTTTGAGCTCTTCTGTTGTCGCTTTTAGTTCTGAATCTGACAATTTCTCGAACTGATCTGAAAAACTATTTACTAGCTCAACAGTTGGCTGAATAGCATTAATAACCTTAGCGTTGGCGTCTCCAAAAAATTTTGAAAATATGCTCATATAATTGTTTATTATTTAGTAGAATTCTAGCATCTTTTGCGACAAAAAACAACCCCGCGATATAGATAATAAATAATGTTACCGAAGACCTACCGAATAGATAATAAATAGGTTACCGTAGTCTTCTATGACTATGGCAACAATTTTAGAGGTTT